>ONQZ01000027.1 GCA_900320095.1 uncultured Lentisphaerota bacterium | reverse complement strand
AGCAGGCGATTGTCACCTGCACGCACGACACCCCCGGTTTCCGCGTGATTACGGGCAGCCTTCCTCCCGAGGCCAGCGCACTCCTGAATCAGCCCGGCATCCACATCAGTTTGGCAGGCAGGATCAGAAATTACCTCCCCGAAGGCGGCTATAAGACCGGGGACGTCATCACGATCACCCCCTGAAAAGCATCCGTTTTTTTCTCGGTCTCCATCCCCTCCCGGCAGTCCGTCGGAAGGGGATTTTTTTCGGACGATGCTTCGAACATTCGGGACGACCGGCCGCACGGGTTCCGCGTTGAGGCGCGGGGACCGGCCGTCATGCCGGGATATCCGGCGGCGTTGAATCTGTTCTCCGCCGCCCATGGCACGGATCCCCGTCTGTACGCTCCATTTTTTTAAGGAAAACACGATTATGCTGCTTGTATTTTTTTTCGTGTGTGATATAATATTCTATCATCTTCCTAATCGGCCGTGTTTTTCCGCTGGATGACAGCGGATGGCCGACCGAAACAAAACAGAAAATCAGGAGCAGACAATGAAACAGCGTATCAGCCGCATCTTGCTTGCGGCAGCGGCGGCGACCGCCGGCGTGTTCCTGTCGGCATGCGGTCTTTTCAACGACCCCGCGGACAGCGTATTCGACCAAGCCGAGGACGCCATTGCGACCGACATGGCCGCATCCAAAATCAAAACCGCGCAGTTCGAGTACGAATTCGGCGAGGGAAAAACCTCCACGATCCGGTTCCTTGCGCCGGAGAGCGTCCGCATCGATGTGCTGGACGGCGATCATTCCGCCGTGTTCTGCATGAACGGCAAATCCGGCTGGATGTATCTGAGCGGGGACGTGCTCGACATGACGGAAAATGACATCAGGGATATGCATGGCGTCCTGCTTCAGACGATCCCGTTCAAAACGGACTTCCAGGAAATTTTCACCAAAGCTTCGCTTCAGGAGACGGCCGAAGACGTCTGCGGCGAGGAGTGCAAGGTGATCAGCGCCGTTTTCCGCCTCGAGCCGGACATCAAGGCAAAGATCTGGATCGGAAAAGACACCGATCTGCTCCGCCAGTTCGAGTTCAGCAGCGAGGACGGCGTTTACACGACGCAGTATTTCGACTACTGCGACTTCGAGGGAGTCACGATCCCGTCGGAAATGTTCCGTTTCACGCCGGAGGGATCCTTCAAGCTGTCGCTCGTCTCGTTTGAAACGAACGTCGAAATCCCGGAGAATGTATTCAAGAAGCCCGGAACATTCAGCATCACGGAAGGAGACAAATGATGAACCATACCGCACATTTTGCTGTTCTGGCGGCTCTCCTGTTTGCCGGCGCCGCCGCGTTCGCCGCGGACAGCAAGGGCAAGATCGAAAAGCATACCGTCACGCTGAAAAGCGGAAAAGTCCTTGAAGATGCGGTTCTCCTCGACCAGAAGCCGAACGGCATCACGCTCGGATACAAAGACGGGGCCACGTTTGTTCCCTATACCGACATGCCGGCCGATATCCAGAAGCATTTCGGCTACGATCCGGACAAGGCCGCCAGCTACGAAAAGAAAATAGAGACCCAGAAAGCCGCCAACAAAAAAGCGGCGGAAAAACAGAAGGCCAAGGAGCAGAAACAGAAGGCCGAACAGGACAAGCGCAACAAGGAAAGACGGATCGCCCAGCAGGAGCAGAAAGTCCGCAAGCTCGAGCTTGAGCTCGAAGAAGCGAAGAAGAAGCTCGAGAATACGGAGAATACCGTCAGCCAGGACCGCGGCGCGCTCGTGTCCACCCTCAGCAACAACACACGGGTCCGCGTTGACACGCCGTTCGGGGTCGGCCACATCAAGACCGGCAGCAACAACAGCGCCGTCAGAAACAAGCTCATGAAGGAAGTGGATACCCTGAGCGTGAAACGCGACAATCAGGCGCAGGACGTGATCGATCTGCAGCTGAAGCTCGAATCCGCCCAGAAAACGCTCGAAAAGCTGAAAGAAAACAACCAGTAAGCGAGGCGCGTCCGAAAAACGCCTGACTACTCCAAACGCCGTCGCGGGATGACCGTTGCGGCGTTTTTTCTTTTTATTATTAGACACGAATTGCGAAGTAGACTTGAAAAGAAATCTTTGCGGATGTATATTATTTGATGAATCTGCAATCTAACAACGGAACAAAACGGGAAAGGATCCCCAGCCATGTTCAACATGAAAAAAATCATCATCTCGCTCCTCATCATCGCCGCGATCGGCATGACCTGGTACCTCATCAAATCCTACAAGGAAGAGGCGATCTACAAGAATCCGGCATTCGCCTCCGGCAACGGCCGTCTTGAGGCGACCGAGATCAATATCGCCGCCAAGCTCGCGGGCAAGATCGAGCAGCTCCTGGTCGATGAAGGCGACTACGTGAAGGTCGGCCAGACGCTCGTCCAGATGCAGACCAACACGCTCAAGGCCGAGCTCGAACAGGCCAACGCCAACATCAAGGTGAAGGAAGCCGAGCTCGAACAGGCCAAGGCGCAGCTTCAGGTCGAAGAAGCCTCTCTCTCCGCCGCGAACGCCTCTCTCGCTTCCGCGAAGTCCGCGCTCGCCGCGAAGACCAGCACGTACAACAACGCGAAAAGCCGTTACGAACGTTCGAAAGAGCTGATGGAAAAGGACGTCACGTCCCGCCAGACCTTTGAAAACGACGAGGCCATGTTCCAGTCCGCGGCCGCCGATGTCGATGCCGCCAAAGCCGACATCCAGAGCGTCGAAGCCAGCATCCAGAGCGTCGAAGCCTCGATCGCTTCCGACAAGGCCGCCATCATCAAGGCCGAAGCATCCATCGCCGCTGCGAAAGCCGACGCCGACCGCATCCAGGCCGACATCGACGACAGCACGCTCACCGCTCCGATCGACGGACGTATCCAGTACCGCATCTCCGAAGTCGGCGAAGTCCTCAGCTCCGGCGGCCGCGTGCTCAACCTCGTCGACCTCACCGACGTCTATCTGACCTTCTTCGTCCCCGAAGAAACCGCCGGCAAGATCGCGCTCGGCGCGGACGCCCGCATCGTGCTCGACGCTATGGACGAAGTGGCGATCCCCGCCTCCATCTCCTACGTCGCCAGCGTGGCGCAGTTCACGCCGAAGTCCGTCGAGACCAGAGTGGAACGCGAAAAACTCATGTTCCGCGTGAAGGCGAAGATCGATCCCGCCCTCCTCAAGCAGTATGTCGAATACGTCAAGACCGGTATCCCGGGCGTCGCCTGGGTCCGCCTCGACGACAAGGAGCCCTGGCCGGATTTCCTCAAGACTCCGAAAGAGAAGGGTGAAGCCATCCCCGCCAACACCAACCCCGCCGAAGCGAACGGAACGGCCGCAAAATGAGCAATTCCCCCTCCAATGAGGGCGTGAACATCGAACCGGTCGTCAGTTTTCGGAACTTGGCTCTGAAATACGGCAAGACTCTGGCGCTGGACCATGTCACGCTCGATATCCCCGCGCGCAAGCTGATCGGCATGATCGGCCCCGACGGCGTGGGCAAATCCACGCTGCTGTCCCTCGTGACCGGGGCGCACGCCATGCAGGAGGGCGATTTGCGCGTCCTCGGCGGCGACATGCGCGACAGGGACCACCGGAACAAGGTATGCCCGAAGATCGCGTACATGCCGCAGGGACTCGGCAAAAACCTGTATTTCACGCTTACGGTCGAGGAAAACCTCCAGTTCTTCGCGCGTCTCTTCGGCCACGACGCCGCCGAGCGCCGCCGCAGGATCGACCGCCTGACCAAAAGCACGGGCCTCTATCCCTTCCTCAACCGTCCGGCGGGCAAGCTCTCCGGCGGCATGAAACAGAAGCTCGGTCTCTGCTGTTCCCTGATCCACGACCCCGACCTGCTCGTGCTCGACGAACCGACCACCGGCGTCGACCCGCTCGCACGCCGCCAGTTCTGGGACCTGGTCGACTCCATCCGGGAAGCCCAAGAAAACATGAGCGTGATCGTGGCTACCGCGTACATGGACGAGGCACAGCGGTTCGACTGGCTGATCGCCATGAACGACGGCAAGATCCTCGACACCGGCACGCCCGACGAAATCCTGAAGAAGACCGGCAAGGACAACCTCGACGACGCGTTCATCGAGCTGCTGCCGGAAGAACAGCGTTCCGGCCATAAGGCACTGGTCGTGCCGCCGCTCGAGACCACCGAGGCCGACGGCTACTCCATCGAGGCCGAGGGCCTGACCAAGCGGTTCGGCTCGTTCACCGCCGTCGACCACGTCAGTTTCCGCATCCGCAAGGGCGAGATCTTCGGCTTCCTCGGCTCCAACGGCTGCGGCAAGACCACCACCATGCGCATGCTGACCGGGCTCCTGCCCGCCACCGAGGGCGTCGCAAAGCTCTTCGGCAACCCCATCGACGGCAGTTCCCTGGAGACCCGCAAGCATCTCGGCTACATGACGCAGCTCTTCTCCCTCTACGGCGACCTGACCGTCCGTCAGAACCTCGTGCTCTACGCGCATCTGTACCAGATCCCGGAAGACGAGATCCCCGGACGCGTCGACGCCCTGCTCGAACGGTTCCAGCTGAAGGAGATCGAGGAGAAACTCCCGAACGACCTCCCGCTCGGTCTGAAACAGCGCCTTTCCCTCGCCGCCGCGGTCATCCACAATCCCGAAATCGTGATCCTGGACGAACCGACGTCCGGCGTCGACCCCGTCGCCCGCGACCTTTTCTGGGAGCTCATCATCGAGCTTTCGAGAAAAGACAAGGTCACGATCTTCATCACGACCCACTTCATGAACGAAGCCGGGCGCTGCGACCGCATCTCCCTGATGCACAGCGGGCGTTCCCTCGTCTGCGACACGCCGGCGAACATCGTGGCGCAGCGCAACGCCGCCACGCTCGAAGAAGCGTTCATCGGCTGCCTGGAGGACGCCGACCCGGAATCCAACAAGGCCGCCTCGGAATCCTGCATCCAGAACGAAGCGCCCGCCGAAGAGGAGGCCCCGAAGAAGGGCGGTTTCCTCGGCTGGCTCACCTCCAAGTTCAGTTTCCAGCGCTGGTACACCTGCTACTGGCGCGAACAGCTCGAACTCATGCGCGACCCGATCCGCGCCACGCTCGCGCTCTTCGGCGCACTGATCCTGATGGTCGTCATCGGGTACGGCATCAACATGGACGTGGAAAACCTGTCGTACGCCATCCTCGACAACGACCAGTCCGAAAAAAGCACGAACTACGGCCTGAACCTCTCCGGCTCGCGGTACTTCGATCAGCATTCCGACGTGAAAAGCCACGCGGAACTGGACAGGCGCATGGCGAACGGCGAACTCAGCGTCGTCGTCGAGTTCCCGCCCAAGTTCGGCAAGGACGTCGATGACGGCAATTCGCCCGAGGTCGCCTTCTGGATCGACGGCGCCAACCCGTCCCGCGCTTCGACCATCAATGGCTATGCGTCGCTGGTCCACAATGAATGGCTGAACAATCTCGCGCAGTACTCGGCCGACGGTTCGGGCGCAAGTCAGATCTCCGTCCAGACGCGATACCGCTACAACCCTGACGTGGCAAGCCTGCCCGCCATGGTCCCCGCGACCATCCCGATCCTGCTGATGATGATCCCCGCCATCCTGGCCGCGCTGTCCGTCGTCCGCGAGAAGGAGATGGGCTCCATCACCAACCTGTACGTGACGCCGCTCACCCGGACGGAGTTCCTGCTCGGCAAGCAGTTCCCGTACCTGATCTTCTCCATGATCAGCGCGTTCCTGCTGATCGTGATGGCCGTCACCATCTTCGACGTCCCGATCAAGGGCAGTTTCCTGACGCTGATCACCTCGCTGCTCATCTACTGCGTGGTCTCCACGGGCTTCGGCCTGCTGGCATCCTCCGTGACGCGCAGCCAGATCGCCGTGATCTTCCTCACCATGCTCGCCACGATGCTCCCCTCGGTCCAGCTCTGCGGCCTCACCAACCCGGTCGAAACGCAGAAGGGCGCCGCGCTCCTCATCGGCAAGATCTACCCCGCCACGCACATGCTCCTGATCAGCCGCGGCGTCTTCAACAAGGCGCTCGGCTTCGCGGACCTGCACCATGAATTCCTGATCCTGGTCATTACGGTCCCGATCATTCTCGGCCTCGGCGTCCTCTGCCTGAAAAAACAGGAGTCCTGACCATGATGCAAGCGATCAAAAACATCTTCCAGCTCGGGAAAAAGGAAATCCTCAGCCTCTGCCGCGACTGGCTCCTCATGGCGCTGATCCTCTACTCCTTCACCGCGGCCATCATCGTCGCCTCCAACGCCTCGACGGACTTCGCCGACGCCGCCATCGCGGTCGTCGACGAGGACCAGTCCCAGCTCTCCCAGCGCCTGACCGACGCGTTCCAGCCCCCGCTCTTCCTCCCCGTCGAGATCATCCAGCGCAATGACATCGACCGCACGATGGACGAGGGCAGATACACGTTCGTCGTCGTCTTCCCCGTCAATCTCGAAAAGGACGTGATGGCGAACATGTGCCCGGACGTCCAGGTCAACGTCGACGCCACGCGCATGTCGCAGGCGTTCACCGGCGCCGGATACATCCAGCAGATCCTGGCCACCGAGGTTCAGAATTTCGTGAAGGACAATTCGGGCAATTCCTCCTCGTCCGCCGCGAACATCGTCATCCGCAACCGCTACAACCCGAACCTCTACGGCTCGTGGTTCATGTCGCTGATGCAGCTCGCGAACAACATCGCCATGCTCTCCATCATCCTCACGGGCTCGGCGCTCATCACGGAACGCGAGAAAGGCACGCTGGAGCATCTGCTCGTGATGCCCGTCACGCCGTTCCAGATCATGGTGTCGAAGATCTGGTCCATGATGGCCGTCGTCATGGCCGCCGCCCTCGCCGGCCTCTTCCTGGTCGTCAGGTTCTACCTCAAGGTCCCGCTCGCGGGCTCCTACACGCTCTTCGCGGCCGGAATGGCGCTCTATCTCTTCGCGCTGACCTCCCTCGGCATCTTCCTCGCGTGCATGTCACAGAACATGCCCCAGCTCGGCCTCCTGATCATCCTCGTCCTGATGCCGCTGGAAATGCTCTCCGGCAGCTCCACCCCGCAGGAAAGCATGCCCGTCTGGGTGCAGAGGGTCATGCAGTTCGCTCCGACGACCCACTTCGTGAGCATCACGCAGGGCATCCTGTTCCGCGGCGCGGGATTGCGCGCCATGTGGCCGCCCTTCCTGAAGCTCTTCCTCATCGGCGCGGCTCTCTTCTCGATCTCGCTGAGCCGCTTCCGCAAGTCCGTCGCGTAACGCACTGCAAGCAGTGTCGAGCAGTGCCCGGCTACGCTCGGGCACAAAACAAGTCTTATCTTCACAGTCCCTGCACTGGAAACAGTCAGGGACTTTCTCTTTTGCTTTTTTGAGAAATAGATGTATATTATATTTTCCCGTTTTTGATTCTGGTCCCATCCCAAAGGCGAGTTTCGCATGCTCTTCTTCTATAATCTTTTCTTCCCGCTGGTGTTTCTGTTCTATCTGCCCGGCCTGATCGTGAAATACATCCGGCGGTCCGGGTACAAGGCGACCTACCGCGAACGGTTCGGCATCTTCGGCGCGGCGCGACGCCGCGAGCTGAAGGAATGGCGCGGCGCGGTGTGGCTTCACGCCGTGAGCGTGGGTGAGACGAACCTCACGCTGCCGCTTCTGAAAGCGTGGGCGGAAGCGGAACCCGGCCGCAAGTTCATCCTGAGCACCACGACCACCACGGCGCAGGAGATCGCGCGGAACAAGACCGATCCGGCGCGCGTGAAGGTCATTTTCTGCCCCATCGACTGGTGTTTCTTCGTGTGGTCCGCCATGCGCCTCATCCGCCCCTCGAAACTCGTGATCTTCGAGACCGAGCTCTGGCCGCAGCTGATCTCGTCGGCGAAACGTTCCGGCGCGAAGCTCATGCTCGCGAACACGCGCATCTCCGACCATTCGTTCCGCGGATACCGCCGCTTCCGGTTCGTGATCGCGCCGATGCTCCGCAAGTTCGACCGCATCTGCGCGCAGACCGAACTCGACCGCGAACGCCTGCTCACGATCGCACCCGGCATCGAAGAGCGCGTCTCCGTGTGCGGCAACATCAAGTTCGACCAGGCCCCGCCCGCGGGCGACGGCGCGGACTTCCCGGCGCTCTTCGGCGAACAGGGCATCACGGTCCTGCTGGCGGCGTCCACGCACAGCCCGGAGGAACCGCTCATCCTCGACGCCTTCCTGGCGCTGCGGAAGGAATTCCCCGCCCTGCGGCTCGTGCTCGTGCCGCGCCACGCCGAACGCGGCAACGACATCGAAAAGATGATCCGCGACCGCGGCCTGAGCTGCCACCGCCGGAGCAACGACACCGGCGACAAACAGGGATTCGCCGTGCTGCTGGCGGACACGACCGGCGAGCTCGCACGCCTCATCAAGGGCGCGGACCTCGTCATCATGGGCAAGACGCTCGCCGGAAACGACGAGGGGCAGAACATCATCGAGCCCGCCGTCATGGGCAAGCCCGTGGTCTGCGGCCGCCAGCTGAAGAACTTCCGCCAGGCGCTCGACGCCCTCGTGAAGGGCGACGCCGTATTGCGCGTGATGAAGGACGACGAGCTGGTCGGCGCGCTCCGGAGCCTGCTCGCCGATCCCGTCAAACGCCGCGAACTCGGCGAACGCGCCCGCGCCGTCATGCTGAAGAGCCGCGGCGCGCTGGAAAAGATCCTCGCCGAAGTTACAAAGTAACGGAGACGGAGCCGCCACTGAGGTACTGTGCATTCGCGCACACTGCAAGCAGTGGCGAGTAGTGCGCATTCGCGCACGATAAGTCTATAGGTCCCATACGACTTATGGGACCCATTCTTTCATCGAACCGGAGCGAGACGGGATCAGAATCCTCCGAAACCGCCCATACCGCCGCCGCCACCCATGCCGCCAAAGCCGCCCATGCCTCCGCCGAAGTCCATGCCGCCGCCAAAGCCGCCCATGCCTCCGCCGAAGTCCATGCCGCCGCCAAAGCCGCCCATGCCGCCGCCGAAGTCCATGCCGCCGCCGAAGCCGCCCATGCCCATATCGCCGAATCCACCCATTCCGAATCCACCCATGCCGCCGAAGCCGCCCATGCCGCCGAAGCCACCCATGCCGCCGAAGCTGCCCATGCCGCCCATCCCGGCGTTTCCGGTCGTGTTCTGCATGGAAAGCTCGATCGTTTCCTGGTTGCGCGTGAGCGTGGCGGTCGACGAGGTCACGGCCGCGAGCGTGTAGCCGTTCGGGAGCGTTTCGCCGATGCGGAAATACTGCTTGTTGGAATTGGATGCGTTCGCGGTCGCCGTGATGCCGTCCGCGGACAGTCCGTCGCGCCCCATATTCCGCTGCTGATTCTGGTTCTGCAGCAGCTCGATCTGTTCGTTGGAATGCGCCAGACGCTGGCGGAGCAGGTCGGTCTGCTGTGCCGTCACGCCGGGACTCTGCTGCAGCGCCTGCAGCAGCGAGGTCAGCTCCGCGCGGTTCTCAAGCGCCTGCCGCATCTGCTCTTCCTGCGCCGCCGCGAGCTCCTCGGCGTTGGGCGTGTTACTGTTCCGGTTATTATTGTTGTTGCGGCCGGGCTGCTGCCACATGTTCTGCATCTGCATGCCGCGCTGAAGGATGATCGCCCCGGCGACTCTGCCGATGGTGAACGTGCCGACGAGCGTCATGTCGCCGCGGTTGACCGGCATCGCCGTCGTCCTGCGGTTCACGGTCGCCTTCGGCGCGCGTTCGGGGTCGAAGATGTTCAGCGCCACGGTCGTCGCGACCTGGTTGTCCGTCGACATGGGCACAGGCGCGGCGTTGAATCCGAATCCGAACTGCGGCATCGTCTGCTGCGCCGTGACAGGCCGGGGCTGCGGCGCCGACGCGCGGCGTTCCTTCTTAACCGATGTCGCCACTTCGGCTTCCACCGCGGGCTCGCTCAGCCATTCATATCCGTGGAACGTGACAAATGCCGCGAGGATCAGATTGGCACAGATCAGGATGGTTCTCATTTCCCGTTCTCCTTCATAGTTTGGGGCGTTGAGGGGGCTTGACTCCGTTTCCCGGGGGGGGTGGCAGAGGCGCGGGCTTCTGCCGGGAAGGAGGAGATCTTGCCGGGATAATTACGGACATGATTCCGTTTCTAAATCAAATAACGCTCCGGCGCGGCGGTTTATTGTGCCGGGAAGAAAGATTTTTCCATTTTCAACACACTGTCCTTCTTATATTTAGCTCCATTTTAACATCTTTCCGTCTCGCCAAAACATTCGGAACGAAAACTGCTCAATTTTCCGCTTACATTTCCCGCCTCACGACATCCGCAAATGTCCGCCGTTTCTCCTACACGCCACGAACAGCGCCCGCGTTTTTCAACGGACGCGAGACATAAAAAAACAAAATAAGATTTTTGTCAAAAAAAATACATTCCGGGGCTTGCTTTTTCGTGCGCACGGGTGTACTTTTAATAAAAGTAAATCCAGTGGCTTTTTCGCATTCGGACAATCCGCCTCGAAGTTACGTTCATTCAACCTATCACATAACCTCTCCTCCCAAGAAAGGATGACCGATCCCAAATGGCAACCTACAACATTTCAAGCGGCGTCACCAGCAAAGACATGACCCTGTACAATTCTGACACCATGAATGTCCTGTCCGGCGGACTGGCGAGCTGGACCACAGTCAGCTCCGGCGGTGTACTGGATGTCTTCTCGGGCGGCAGTGCGCAGATCGCCGTTGTCAGTTCCGGCGGCAAAGCCTGGGTCGAACCTGGCGGAGATGCTTTTGGCGTTTCGGTCTTTAACAGCGGCGACATGTTTGTCCTGGGCCTGGCGAATAATGCCCAGGCCAGTTCCGGCGGCATAATCAAGGTTTATTCCGGCGGCTCCGCGGAGCTTACACAGGTTCACAACGGCGGCAAACTGCTCGTTTCCGCCAGCGGGAATGCGTCGGGCGTCTATGTCAGTTCCGGCGGCGTGCTGGGCATTTTCGAGGGCGGCGTTGTGAGCGGTGCGTCGGCCTACTACGGTGGCAGTGTTATCGTCAGCTCCGGGGGCATTGCGAGCAGCGCTCTGGTCTTCGGCGGCAACCTCGATGTCATGTCCTTCGGCTGGGCGAACCAGGTGATCGTGAGCAGCGGCAAGTTCAATATTTACGAAGGCGGCATCGCTGACAACATCTGGATCGGCGGCGGCGGGGGCGAGTTGAACGTTTACTATGCGGCAGTGGCAAGCACCATCACGGTCGCTTCCAAAGGCGTCTTCAACGTTTCCTCCGGCGGCTGGGTGACGAATATCCTTGCCTCCGGCGGCAAGATGAATGTCGGCTATGGTGGCGCCGCGAGCAGCGTGAACGTCAAAAGCCCCGCGGAGCTCATCGTCGATGGACGGGCGTATGGGGTCACGCTTGACCTCGGAACGCTGAATGTTACCAGCTACGGCTCGGCGACGGACGTCTACATCTACGGTGGCTATGCTTACAACAAAGGTACTGTGACCAGTGCCCAAGTCCGTAACAGTGGCACGCTCTATGTTTCCTCGGGCGGCGTGGCGAACGGCGCAACCGTGATCAGCGGCACGATGTACGTCTACGGCGGCGGCACGGCGAACAGCACCACGGTCGGAAACGGCGATCTTTACGTCGCGGGCTCGGCGCGCAGTACTGTCGTGAACGGCGGCTACATGCACGTGTCCGGCGGCCAGGCGATCAAAACCGTCATGGACGGCCCGGGGCGTCTGTTCGTCGAACTTGGCGGCTTCGCAAGTGAAACGAGCGCATACGGCGGCGCAGGCGTCGATCTGTACAGCGGCGGCACGGCGAACAGCACTTTCCTGAACAATGCCGTCATGAACGTTTCCAGCGGCGGCAGGGCGGAAGCCACCTATGTCAGCAGCGCCGGTGTACAAAATGTCTTCAGCGGGGGTGTCGCCAATGACACTCGCGTGGATGATGACGGTGCACTGAGGGTCTCCTCGGGCGGTACCGCGACGGATGCCCTGGTGGTAGGCGAAGGCATGATTTACGTTTACTCGGGAGGCATCATATCCAAGGTCACCGCCTCCAGCGGCGGATCCGTGAGCGTGAACGGGGGCAATGCGGTTGACGTCACGATGGAAAAAGGCAGCATATTCGTGTCCAACGGCGGAACCGCGACCTCCGTCACGGCGAATATCAGCGCCTCTATCAGCGCTTTCTCCGGCGGCAAGGTAATAGGAGCCACCCTGATCGGCTCGCCGGACGACCCAGAACACGGCGGAGCCCTGTTTATTTCCAGCAGCGCACAGGCGGTTTCGACCACAGTGAGCCAGGGCGGGCGCATGTTTGTCCGTTCCGGTGCAGTGGCGCGCGACACCATTCTGTACGAAGGCGGCAGGCTGCAGATCCTCAGCGGCGGCACGCATGCCGGGTTTATGTACGTGGAATCCGCCACGGTGTCCTCCGGCGGCGTGATCGACTTCGACCTGAGTTCGACCAACCCGGAAACCATGGTGTTTCCGTTCATCCATGTCCTCTCGGCCATCTCGGGCGCTCCGACGTTCACGCTCACGATCGGCAATAACCAGGCGAAAGGCACGTACCAGCTCGCCGGCGGCGCGGAAGGATTCGACAAGGTCATCACCGTGAAGGACACCTCAGGCACGGAACTCGGCACGCTCACGGTCGGCGACACCAAGTCGTTCGGCGGCCTGACCTACACGCTGAGTCTGAGCGTCGATGGCATCCTCACCGTCACGTCCTATGTGGCAATTTTCACCGGCGACCTGACCAGCGAGACAAAGGAGATCAACGCCGCACTGTACGCAAGCAGCGTCAACGTCAACGTCGAAGGCATTCTCAACGTCCTCGCAGGCGGCGTCGCCAGCGTCACAAAAATCAATTCCGACGGCCTCGTGAACGTGATCGGCGGCAAGACCTTCGATACGGTCATCAATTCCGGCGGCAGCATGAGCCTCGAACGAGGCGGTTCGGCGGCCAACGTCACGGTCAATTCCGGCGGTATCCTTTCGGGCGGATACGGTTATGTCACCGGCGCCGTACTCAGCGGCGGCACGTTCTACCTCAGCCATGGCGTCAGCGCGAGCAACACCCGAGTCGGTTCCAGCGGTTTCATGATCGTCGATGGCGGCGATGCGACCAGCACCACGGTCGATGCCGACGGTTACTTCTTCGTTTCCAGCGGCGCCAGAGTATACGACACCCTGGTCAACGGCAGGATGGAAATCTTCCGCGGCGCCAATGTGAACAGCACCACGGTCAGTTCCGGCAAACTCTTCATTTCCAGCGGGGCATCCGTGGTGGATGTGAGCGTTTGGTCGGGTGGCGAAGTCCTTGTCGACGGATACGCGGACGTGTCCGGCGCCATGATCAGAACCGGCGCAAGCATGACCGTCGGGGGCCGTGGTCGCGTAATGGATGTGACGCTTACGGGCACCCTTGACATGCAAAACTCGGCCTTTGTGGAGGATGTCATCCTCAGCGCGGGCGGCAACATCCTCGTCTCCTCCGGCGCCTCCTTGAGTCACGCCAGCCTCGGTTCCGGCGGTACGGCAACTGTCTTCGGCAGCGGCATGGCGAGCGGAGCCACGGTCAGCGCGGGCGCGAGCATGGTCTTCATTTCCGGCGCGATCGGCTCGAACATTGTGGAGAGCGGCGGCTACGTGGACGTCCAGGACGGCGCGAACGTGCGGTTCTCGGCGCACTCGTTCCGCGCCACCATCACCGACGCTGCCACTGTGCACTCTGGTACGAGGATGTCCGGCGGCACGATCAGTTCCGGCGGCATCCTGCATGTCTTCAGCCGCGGCGAGGCAAACTCCGCCACGGTCTACGACGGCGGCTCGATCCGCATCTCCTCCGGCGGTACGGCGTACGGCACCCAGCTGAGCGGCGGCGAACTGGCCGTCCTTGACGGAGGCAGCGCGAGAAACATCTCGGCCTGCGCCACCGGCGCGTTGACCATTTACAGCGGCGCCATCGTGAGCGAGGTCAATCTCAATTCCGGCGGCATCCTGAACCTGTTCGGCGGCATGCTGAACGACAGCCGCACGAGGTTCAACAACGCCGTCAGCGTGTGTGTCAAGGACGGCAGCGTCCTGACCTCCGCCGAATTCAGAGGGTCCAACACCGCCATCGGCGTCTCCAGCGGCGGCACCCTGACCTCCGCCACACTCGACGGAGGCTCCATGAACCTTACCGTCTTCGACGGCGGCATCGCGAAAAATACCGTGGTCGACGGATACCGTAATACGTTCTTCATCGTCGAATCCGGCGGGACCGCGAGCGATACCACAATTAAAACAAACGACGGCGGCATGATCGTCCGCGGCGTCGCGGCGGCCGTCAGCGCGGTCGCAGTCGGCACCGAGGTCAACGTCGAGTCGGGCGGCGTCCTGAGCAGCGCCAACGTAGCATCCTCCGCCTCTGTCGCGGTCTCCGAGGGCGGCGTGGCGTACAACACCGTGGTCAACTACCACGGATCGATGACCGTCTTGGCCGGCGGCATGGCTGTTGTGCTCAACATCAACAGCGGCAATATGAGCGCCATGGGCGAGGTGCATGACGCCACGATCCTCGGCGGCAGCATGACGCTCACCGGCCCCGATGCGCTGGCCGCATACACCTCGGTCGGGTCCCGCGGGTCGATGTTCGTCGTCTCCGGCGCACTGGCGAGCGTGACCACCGTCGAGACCGAAGGAATGGCACGCATTGTTGCCGGAGGCGTCATGAACGGCGTTACCGTCTACTCCGGCGGCAGAGTCAACGTCACCAGCGGCGGCAAGCTCACCGGCAGCATGTACTTCGCATACGGCGCGTCCGCTTACGTCTCCTCCGACGGCGTCGTCGACTTCGACCTCGCCTGCGCTGAGCCCGCGCCCGACGACCCCACCGTCACACCCGTCGCCGGAGTCGTCGTCGGCGCCACCCCCATTCTCAACGACTTCACCGCGATCACGGGCGCCCCGAACTTCACGCTCACGGTCTCCGACCTCGCGGCGAACGGCGTATACACCCTTGCAAGCAACGCGGCCGACTTCACCGGTACGCTCACGGTCTGCGACACGACCGGCGCAGCCTGCGGCACGCTCGGCCTTGACCAGACCGTCACCGTGAACGGCAGGAGCTACACACTGAACAAGGCCGAGACCGTGACCGGAACAGACCTTACCGTGACTGTCTCGGGCGAACCCGTCCCGCCGCCGACTCCGAGGAAGTTCATCGCGAGGACCGACATCGACGGCAACAACATCTCCGACGTGATGTTCGTCTGGACCGGCGAGCACGGCGAAGGCAACTATCAGCACGGCTACTGGATGAACGGCACTGCCAGATGGCAGTCCGCCAACAGCCCCCACCCCGCCGAATGGGAAAACCTCGGCTGCTACGACATGAACGGCAACGGCAATGCGGATTCCGTCCTCGTCGGCAACGTCACCACCGAAATCGGCGGCAAGGGTGCCTACATCGGCTACTACCTCGATTCGGACGACAAGCCGGACGGAACCACCTGGCGGAACATCGGCTACCTGAACAACGAGGAAGACATCGCCTGGCAGAACAAGGTCGGCAACCTGACCGGAGACAAGAACGTCATCGTCTGGTACACACCTGAACTGTACGCGCTCGGTATCTGGGTCGGACCGGATGAAAATCCCGAATGGATCCAGCTCAGCAGCGACTTCGGCGGCGACGCCTGGAATATGGTCGGCTGCGGCGACTTCGACGGCGACGGCATGGATTCCGTGGTGATGAGCTACAACAACGGCCAGTCCTTCTACACGACCGGTCTCAGCCAGAACACGGGCTCTCTCGGCGACTCCGACTGGAGAGGCTGGCAGCTCCGCGCGATCGGCGATTTCGCGGGCGACGGCATGGACGATATCGTCTTCTTCCACGAAGAGACCGGATCCCTCGTCATGTGCGCCGACGGCAACATCGACAGCTTTGTGTCCATCGGCCAGCTTGCACCCGATGACTGGTTCGTGGTCGGCGCCGGCGATTACAACGGCGATCAGAAGGACGACCTCCTGGTCCGCCAGTACTCCTCCGGCATGCTCGGCTTCTACAGCGCGGGCGACACCTCGCAGTGGGTCGAGATGGGCCGCGGCGTCGATATGAACTGGACCGTCATCGCCTGACGCACGAAGTGTGCCGAATAGCGCTTGGCTTCGCTCAAGCACAAAACAGGTCTTATTCGACCTAAATTCACAGCCTCCGAACTGGAAACAGTCCGGGGGCTTTTTTTTGCATGAGCCACCCGACTCTTGACGGAACGCCGGTCGGGCCGCCGCCGTGTTTTTTCTGTCATCTCCGGCGCCGGAACTTGACAAACGCCTCATGCGCGTGTATATTATAACTTGCATTTTTTAACAGATACATTGCAGTCATTCGGGGTTTGGTGAAAGTCCAGACCGGCGGTGAAAGTCCGCGAACCGGCGCAGGCCGGCCGACGTGGTGGAATCCCACGACCGACGGTGAACGGACCGCACGCATGCGCAAACCGGCGCGGCGGGCGGCGAGGCAGTCCGGAAGAGAGAATCATTGCAGCGTCGCAGATGTTCTTTTTGGCGAAGATCCCGATACCGCAGAACAAATTACGAGGTCAATCGAGAATGGACAGCAGGTTCGACACCGTGGAAAGCGTCCTGGAGGACGTGCGCGCAGGCCGGCTCGTGATCGTCACGGACGACGAAAAACGGGAAAACGAAGGCGATCTGGTGTGCGCGGCGGAAAAGATCACGCCGGAACATGTGAATTTCATGATCACCCATGCACGCGGACTCGTCTGCGCCCCCATCACCGAGGCGCGGGCGAAGGAACTCGGCATCTACCGCGCGCCTTCCACCGACCACTTCAAAACGGCGTTCACCGAGAGCGTCGACGTCCTGACCGGGACCACCGGCATCAGCGCGGCCGACCGCGCCGCCACGATCAAAGCTCTGCTCGACCCGGCGGCGAAACGCGAAGATTTCGGCATCCCCGGGCACGTGTTCCCCATCGCGGCGCGTCCCGGCGGCGTGCTCCAGCGCACCGGCCACACGGAGGCGTCCGTCGACCTCGCGCGCCTCGCCGGGCTTCAGCCCGCGGCGGTCATCTGCGAGATCACGAAGGACGACGGCACGATGGCGCGCCTGGACGACCTCGCGGCGTTCAAGGAGAAGTTCGGGCTGAAGCTCTGCTCCATCGCCTCGCTCATCGAATACCGCCGCAAGAAGGAAAAGCTCGTGGAGGAGGAACTCTGCGTGAAGCTCCCGACCGCCTACGGCGATTTCATGCTCCACATGTTCCGCTCCAAGCTCGACGGCGCGTGCCATCTGGCGCTGACCCACGGCGACGTCGCCGCCGCGAAATCCGTGCTCGTCCGCATGCACAGCGAATGCCTCACGGGCGACGTCTTCGGCTCCATGCGCTGCGACTGCGGCGACCAGCTCCACACTGCGATGCGCATGATCGCAAAGGAGGGCGCCGGCGTGCTCGTCTATCTCCGCCAGGAAGGACGCGGCATCGGCCTCGCGAACAAGCTCCGCGCGTACAAGCTCCAGGAGGAAGGCTGCGACACCGTCGAGGCGAACATCCGCCTCGGATTCCCGCCCGACCTCCGCGAATACGGCATCGGCGCGCAGATCCTGCTCGACCTCGGCGTGAAGCACCTGCGCCTGCTCACGAACAACCCGATGAAGGTGGTCGGCATCGACGGCTACGGGCTCGTCATCGACGAACGCGTGCCCATCGTAATCGAGCCGGGCGAGTACAACAAACACTATCTGGACACGAAACGCGAAAAGATGGGGCATCTGATCTGACCCCCCTGCCCCAAACAAAAACGAACTGAAATCACAACAAAAATTCAACATACATCAGGAGAAACCATCATGGCAAAAGACGAACTCACCGTACTGGAAGGCAACCTCAGCGCCGCCGGACTCAAAATCGCCGTCGTGTGCGCACGCTTCAACGAATTCTTCGTCTCCAAACTCTTCAGCGGCGCGGTCGACGCGATCGTCCGTCACGGCGGCAGCCGCGCGAACATCACGCAGGCATGGGTGCCGGGTTCCTTCGAGCTCCCGTTCGCGGTCGCCAAGCTCGCGAAGAGCGGAAAATACGACGCCGTGATCGCGCTCGGCGTGGTCATCCAGGGCGCCACCGCCCACGCCTCCACCATCTACAGCCAGGTCTCGAAATCCCTCGCCCAGATCGGCATGGAGAGCGGCGTCCCGGTCATCTACGGCGTCGTCACGGTCGAAAACATCGAGCAGGCGATCGAACGCTCCGGCACCAAGGCGGGCAACCGCGGCGCGGACGCGGCGGTCGCCGCCATCGAAATGGCGAACCTGAACAAAAAACTCTGAGCCGCCATCCCCTGCCCTTTTCTCCCAGAATCCAGCCCATCCCCCACACGAATCGCTATGAACACAGAATCTGATTTTGAACACGAAGCCGGAGACGCCGCCCCGAAAAAACGCGCCGCGAACGGCAAAAAGGCGCATCAGCCGCAATTCCAGCCGCACCAGCACTTCAAACGCCTCGGCCGCGAGCTCGCGATGCAGTATCTTTTCGAGTGCGACATCCGGGACAGCGTGACCGAGCCGAACACGATGGAGGATTTCTGGGCGCAGGCCGAAGAGTCCGGCGAGTTCACCGACGCACGCGTCTTCCGCCGCGCCAGAGCCTACGCCGAAAACCTGATCGCCAACGCGCAGGCCAACGACGACATGATCACCGGCTACCTCGGCAAGTTCTCCGAGAAATGGGACGTGGATCGCATGTCCGCCGTGGACCGCAACATCATGAAGGTGGCCGTGGCGGAAATGCTGTACTGCCCGGACATTCCGCACGTGGTGAGCATCGACGAGGCGATCGAGATCGCGAAGGATTTCAGCGACGAGAAGTCCGGCGTCTTCATCAACGGCATCCTGAACGGCATCAAGAACGAGATCGAAAAGGATCCCGCGGGCGGCAAAACGGAGTAACGGAACATGTTTTCCATCTTCTCCAAATTCAAAAACGGCCTCCAGAAGACCGCGGTCGCCGTCAACCGGAAGATCGCCGGGCTCTTCACCGGGAACAAAGAGTGGACCGAGGAGGATTTCGCCGAACTCGAAAAGACCCTAATCGGCACCGACCTCGGCATGTCCGCCTCGCGCACCATCGTGCAGAACATCCGCGAACGCTACAAGCTCGGCGAACTGAAGTCGTCCGACGACATCTCCCGCGTGGCGGCCGCCGAACTCAAAAAGATCCTCTCCGAGGGCGCGCGCCCCATGCGCAAAAACCCGGACGGCGTGACCGTGCTCCTCTTCGTCGGAGTGAACGGAAGCGGCAAGACCACCACCATCGGCAAGCTCGCCGCCGCACTCACCCAGGACGGCAGCCGCGTCATGCTCGGCGCGTGCGACACCTTCCGCGCGGCGGCAGTCGAACAGCTCACGCTGTGGGCGGAACGCACCGGCAGCCAGATCGTCGCGGCGAAACAGGGCGCGGACCCCGCGTCCGTGGCGTTCGACGCCGTCAAGTCTGCCGTCGCGAAGGGCGTGGACTACCTGCTCATCGACACCGCCGGACGCCAGCAGAACCGCAAGAACCTGATGGACGAGCTGGCGAAAGTCACGCGCATCATCAACAAGGTCCTGCCCGGCGCGCCCCACGAGACCATCCTCACCATCGACGCCAGCCACGGCAGCAATTCCATCACGCAGGCGCGCGAGTTCGCCTCCATCTCCGGCGCGTCCGCCATGGTCCTCACCAAAATGGACGGCACCGGAAAAGGCGGAGCCGCCTGCGCCGCGCAGCGCGAATTCGGCCTGCCCATCCTCTTCGTCGGACTCGGCGAACAGCCGGACGACCTGCAGGTCTTCGACCCGGAGACCTACGCGAACGCGATCTTCCCGCCGGACGCCGGCGCCGCGGCGGAATCCGAACCGTAACCCCCAAGCCGGAATCATACGGAGTTCAATATGCACTTATCCGTCAGACACTCGCAGATCAACGGCGAAACCGCCGTCCCGGGATCCAAATCCCATACCATCCGCGCACTCGCCATCGCCTCCCTCGCGAAAGGCTCCTCCATCATCAAGGCCCCGCTCGTCTCCGACGACACGCTCTCCTGTCTCTCCGCCGCCTGCGCCCTCGGCGCGTGGGTCCGCCGCGGCGACGATTCCACATGGCAGGTCATCGGGACCGGCGGCCGCATGATCGAACCGGCGCGCCCGCTCGACATGGGCAACTCCGGCACCGGTCTGCGCATCTTCAGCGCGCTGGCCGCCCTCTCCTCTTCGCCGATCTCGTTCGGCGGCGACGAGTCCCTTCAGAAACGCCCGATGGAGCCGCTCCTGGCGGCGCTGAACGACCTCGGCGCGAAGACCGAATCCAACGGCGGGCACTGTCCGCTCACGGTCACGGGGCCCATCCGCGGCGGCGAAACGTCCGTCGACGGCACGTCCTCGCAGTATCTCTCCGCGCTCCTGCTCGCCGCCCCGCTCGCACAGGGCGACACCATCCTGAACGTCCCGTTCCTGAACGAGGTCCCGTACGTCGAAATGACGCTCGCCTGGCTGAAACGCCAGAACATCAACCTGAAGTACAACAAAAACTACACGCGCTTCCACGTGATCGGCGGCCAGCAGTTCAAGCCGTTCAACGAGACCATCCCCGCCGACTTCTCCACCGCGGCCTTCCCGCTCGCGGCGGCCATCGTGACCGGCGGCGGCATCCTGATCCGCAACCTCGATTTCAACGATCCGCAGGGCGACAAGGCGTTCGTCGACCTCGCCCGCCGCATGGGCGCGAACATCGAGACCGGCCCCGGATTCGCCCGCGTGAAGCCCGGCCCGGTGAAACTCCACTCCGCCGAACTCGACCTGAACGCCACGCCCGACCTCCTGCCGATCCTCTCCGTCGTGGCGGCGTGCGCCGACGGCATCACCGTGCTGAAGAACGTGGCGCAGGCGCGTCTGAAGGAGACCGACCGCATCGCGGTCATGTCGCACGAGCTCAGGAAGATGGGCATCCGGGTGGAGGAATTCGAGGACGGCATGGCGGTCACTGGCGGCAAGCTGAAGCCCGCCCACGTCGACAGTTTCCGCGACCACCGCGTGGCGATGTCGCTCGCCATCGCCGGCATGACCTGCGGCAAGGACGAGGAGGAACCGACCCTGATCGACTCCGCGGAGTCCATCGCCGTCACGTACCCGTCCTTCGTCGACGACTTCTCCAAGCTCGGCGCGGACTTCTACGTCGTCTGACACACAAAGTGTGCCGGGTAGTGTCCGGCTCCGCTCGGACACAAAGGGAATCTCGTCAGGCACGGTAAAAACGCACCCCGTTTCCGAACAGCTCGCGAGACGGGGTGATTCTTTATGCCGTAAAAGCTGAAAAAGATTAGTTTTTGAGGCTGTGGATGGGCGCGGGGATGCGGCCGCCGCGCGCGATGAACTTCGCCGGGGAAAGCGTGTTCACGGGCATCACGGGCGCTTCGCCGAGCAGGCCGCCGAAATTGACCGTGTCGCCGACCTTGCAGCCGATGGCGGGGATCACGCGCACGGCGGTCGTCTTCGTGTTCACGACGCCGATCGCGATCTCGTCGGCGATGATGCCGGAAATGACCTCGGCGGACGTGTCGCCGGGGATTGCGATCATGTCCAGTCCGACGGAGCACACGGCGGTCATGGCTTCGAGTTTTTCGAGGCGGAGTGCGCCGGACCGCGCGGCGGCGATCATGCCGGCGTCCTCGGACACGGGGATGAACGCGCCGGAGAGGCCGCCGACCTGCGAGGAGGCCATCACGCCGCCTTTTTTCACGGCGTCGTTCAGGAGCGCGAGCGCGGCGGTCGTGCCGCATGCGCCGCACTGTTCCAGCCCCATGGACTCCAGGATGTGCGCGACGGAGTCGCCGATGGCGGGCGTGGGCGCGAGCGAGAGATCCACGATGCCGAACGGCACGCCGAGGCGGTTCGAGGCTTCGCGCGCGACGAGCTGGCCCACGCGGGTGATTTTGAACGCGGTCTTCTTGATGATCTCGGCGATCTCGGCGAGCGAGCAGTCGCCCGCGCGGCGGATGGCGGACGCCACGACGCCGGGGCCGGACACGCCCACGTTGATGACCGTTTCGGGTTCGCCGAGGCCGTGGAACGCACCCGCCATGAACGGATTGTCCTCCGGGGCGTTCGCGAAGACGACGAGCTTGGCGCAGCCGATGGACCCGCGGTCGGCGGTGAGTTCGGCGGTGCGGCGCACCACGCGCCCCATTTCCGCCACGGCGTCCATGTTGATGCCCGCCTTGGTGGAGGCGACGTTCACGGACGAGCAGACCAGCTCCGTGCTCGCGAGCGCCTCCGGGATGGATTCGATGAGCACGCGGCTGCCGTCGGACGCGCCCTTCTGCACGAGCGCACTGTAGCCGCCGATGAAGTTGATGCCGAGCTCGTGCGCCGCCCGGTCGAGCGCCTGCGCGATGCCGACCGCGCCGTCCCGCGTGAGGCGGCCGCAGAGGAGCGCGGCGGGCGTCACGGACACGCGCTTGTTGATGATCGGGATGCCGTACATCTTTTCGATGTCGCAGCCGACCTTCACGAGGTTGTGGGCGCGCGACATGACCTTGTCGTAGATGTTGTCCGCCAGGCGGCGCGGGTCGTCGCTCTGGCAGTCGTACAGCGAGATGCCGAGCGTGATCGTGCGGACGTCGAGGCATTCCTCGCGGATCATGTTCAGCGTTTCGAGGATATCGAATTTATCGAGCATGGGAAGCGCTCCGTTCAGATCTTGTGCATGGTGTTGAAGATGTCCTCGTGCATGGTGAGGATCTTCAGGTTGTTCGCGCTGCCGATGCGGGTCATGGCGTCCACGAAATCCGGGAACGGCACGGTGATGCCGTCGATGTCCGTGATCATGATCATGGTGAAGTAGTCCTGCAGCACGGTCTGGGAGATGTCGAGGATGTTCACGCCGCAGCGGGCGCATTCCGCGCTGACTTTCGCGATGATGCCGACGGTGTCCTTGCCGATGACGGAGATGACAGCTTTCATGGGACGTACCTTTCCGGGCGGGCGGAGCATGTTTCCTCCTCGCCCTCAATTGGTGATGGATAAAAAAATATCCATTTAAAATACACCCTCCACCGGAAAAATCAAACTGAAAACAGGGAAAAACAAAGATACTTAGGTAACAGTCGGAAAAATGTGTGCTTTTTCTGATCGTTTCTAGAAACAATTTAGGATGGCATAACGGATCTTGTTAGAGCAGATACTTTATCGAAAGCAAAGGGTTTCATTTTTTGTTCCCCCAAAATACTCTGTTCCAATCCATGTTTCCAGCATATTGCATTTCAGACCGTTGATCTGGAACAAGAAATGCACTTTGTGTATGGATCTTTTTCGTATCTATAATTTTTTTTACAGAGGTAATGTCAATATGATTACCTTTGCAGAGGAATTCAATGCCGACAAATGGAGCTTTACCTCTTGTAAGATAAACAGGGAGATAAAGAGTGTTTTGTCCTTTTTTCGCATAGAAGGTCATTGGAATAGGGCAAGTAAATGTGGCATTGATAACCTCCGCTGCAGTAACATTGGGTCGCAAATTGAAATCTGAAGTGTTTTCATATCTGGGAAGAACAACGATTTTCTCCTTGTATTCATCTGTTTCTACAAAGAATTTAACCTCTAAAAAAATTGAAATGTATTTTTGATTTGGTGCCGCTTCTGACAAGCATTTATCATAAAAGCCGGGAAGAATGATTTCAGTTCCCTCAGTACCTTTTTGCATGATTGAATCACCTTTTTCTTCCTGGAAATCTAGCGATTCCTTGCTGGACAGATCGAAAATTCTGATTTCTTTTTCTATTTGTCCTTTCTGCACTGAATAGGCCATGGCTAAAGTGCTGACAGAAAGAATTACTATTACCGCAAACACAGAACAATGAATTAGGAAATATTTAGTATTATATAGGCATATACTTAAAACCCTTCTCCGATTCCACACTAAAAGCATAAAAAACCGGATTATTCGATTCAATACAAATCCCAATGCAAGCAAAAGTACTATCATTAAATAAAAATAATGACGAATGTCAAACTGAAATAAATATGAGCCACTTAATAAAACAATTGAACAAACAAACAACAGATTTCTGTAAAAACACCCGCCCAACAATAAAAGCAACGCCCCTAAAAGAATTGTGTACCACAACCACATAGGAATACTATGGTAGACATCCACAGATAATATTCTATAAAAAAGATACCCAGGGGCAGATTCTATATAGGGCAACGCTCTATCCGAAAGTCGAGATCCCGATGTTATGCTTTGCAAAGAACTGGACAATGCAAATCGTAAAAAATCAAAGGGATAAAGGTAGAACAAAGACATTAGTTCTTTATTCATAGCCTGATCATATTCTTTGCTATACCATTCAAGATTAATGGTGCCTTGTTCTCTATATTTTTTTGCCGGGGTCATAATCCATCCGTAAAAGTCAGTGTATGCAATCCCTTTTGAATAATTATCTGAAGAAAAATGCAAATCATTCATGTACGGATAATCGGCAAGCCCAATAAATAATACATGATTAAATGCATATCGCCCCTGATATCTCGGAAAACTGAACGCAATCAAGAAGCCTAAAACTATACTAAAGATAATGATTATCTTTTTTAGAAGATTCTTTGAGATGCTTCCGTGACAAAACAGAGTTGCAATGACAATAAATGGAACAAAAACAACAAAATCATTGCGAAAAATGGTATAAGTAGCACATATAAAAAGAAGAAACATGCTAGATAATGCAACCTTTTTCCAGGAGAAACACTTTTTTGAAAGACTCAACAATAATGTAATTGCAATAAAACAGGTTAAAGCTCGTCCGGCATCACGAGGACTAAAAACACCTTCATTCATCGCTGAGGGATATAATGAAAACATCATTCCTAAAATTACAGATGGAATAAGTCCTGTAACTTGTCGCAAAGCACAATATGCACTAACAGCTATTAGGGCATAAATAATACAAAACAAAATGTGAAGTGTCGACCAGTTCGGATTGCCTATCAGTTTCCACCAAAGAGATACTAACCAAGGCAGTCCAGGAGAGCAAAAGTACGCGGTAATATTTGAAGATCTTTCCGGTTTAAGGTATCTTGGCGGAATAGAATCCTCCTTGGATATGTCAGAAAAAGCAATATTTCCTTTTGACCCTTTTCCGATAAAATCAGCGAGTTTAGATTCCGCACTGTAACTAGGCACCTCCATTCCAGCATCATTATAAAAAGATAATGCTGTCATGGCAACAAAATGTGGATACCATCGGGTGCCTATATACCCCTTCATCATAGCTCTATGTCCGGCAAGTAATGAAAAAAAGAATGTAACTAGAAACACTAAAAGTATCGCCCCCCAATCCCACCGGCAGAATCGAGTACAATAAAACATCTTTCCAAATAGTGACTTATATAAAAACAGCACAGCCGATTTCAATTTCTTTTTTCTATATAAATTAACACAAGAGAGAGAAAGAATAATTCCCGCCAATGAACAAATAAAACAAATGATAAATCTTCGAATCTTTTGTTTCCTCAGGATATCCATCCTCGTTTCATATTCCCTTAACGCTAGTTCATTGGCTTTTTGGGCTTCCACTAACGAAAGAACCGGAACGGCTCTTGGAATCAAATCCGATGCAACGATTTTCCGTTCATCTTTTTTCTCTATAACAGTTGTATTTTGGGCATAAACTGAAGAGCTGACTGAAAGTACAACAAATAGCCCCAAGAAAAGCGATCTCATAATTTGACCAATTTCAAATGTGTTCATTTCTTTTCTCCAATTGGAAGATAATTAAGAAGAACATCAAAGCAATTACAAAGACATTTTATTAAATATGTTTATTGAAAAAAAAGTTAATACAAGCAACAATACATCCAATCTGTTCAATCTGCAATTCATAATAGCATGGTAGTCTCAGCAGGCGTTCCGCATATTCTTCCGTGATGGGAAGGTCGTATTTTTTTCCGCAGAGTTCAACCCCCTTTGGCGCGGAATGAAGTGGAACGTAGTGGAAGACCGGACTGATATCCTGTTCTTTCAAGTATTCGATTAGCTTCGTACGAGTATCAAGATCTTTCAAAAGGATGTAATACATGTGGGCATTGTGGCTGCATTCCGCCGGAATGATGGGGCGTTTGATGTGTCCCGATTTTTCCTGTTGTTCCAGCAATCGATGATATTCATTCCAAATAGCAAGACGTTTCTCCGTAATCTTATCCGATTCCTCAAGTTGGGCGTACAGGAACGCGGCGATCATTTCGCTGGGCAGGTAACTGGAGCCGATGTCGACCCAAGTGTATTTGTCGACCATGCCGCGGAAAAACTGGCTGCGGTTGGTGCCTTTTTCTCGGATGATCTCGGCGCGTTCGAAAAAGCGTTCGTCATTGATGACGAGGGCACCGCCTTCCCCGGAAATGAAATTCTTGGTTTCGTGGAAGCTGTAGCACCCCAGGTGTCCGATCGTTCCGAGGTATTTTCCCTTGTATGTGGCGCACACACCTTGGGCGGCGTCTTCCACGACCAGCAAATTGTGGCGTTTGGCGATGTCCATGATCACATCCATGTCGCAACCAACGCCGGCGTAATGAACAGGGACGATCACCTTCGTTTTAGGCGTAATGGCCTGCTCAATGAGCTTTTCATCGATGTTCATGGTATCGGGACGAATATCGATGAACACCGGGATTCCGCCGCGCAGGACAAAAGCATTGACCGTGGAGACGAACGTGTAACTCGGCACGATGAATTCATCGCCGGGCTTGATGTCGCAAAGGATTGCCGCCATTTCCAGCGCGGCCGTACAGGAATGTGTCAACAGGACTTTCTTTGCTTGGAAATGCTCTTCCAGCCAGTGATTGCACTGTTTGGTGAAATATCCGTCGCCCGCCAACTTCCCAAATTGAACTGCCTGTGCGATATTCCAAAGTTCTTTACCGACAATGTAGGGCTTATTAAATGGAATCTGCGTTTTATTCATGATTTGAGTTCTCCATGGTTGTTGATCGTATGACGTATTGCGGAGCTTTGTTGATGCAGATATAGGTGCGACCAATGTATTCCCCGATCATACCTAGCATCAGCATGAGCATGCCGCCAACGAACAGAATCGTGGTCATCATGGAACTGTATCCCAACGGGGCATCCGGATGAAGGACCTTGTTGACAATGCACCAAACAACTCCCAGTCCCCCCAAAAAAGCACAAAGAAATCCACAGAAAGTCGCAATCCGCAAAGGAACCACGGAAAAGGCAGTGAATCCGTTGATCCATAAGCGAAGCAGTTTCCGGAATGTATACCCGGATTTTCCTTCAGCCCGTTCACGGTGATTGACTGGAACATTTACAATGTTTTTTGTTGTCCGCAACAAAAGACCGAGCAGATAGGGGTAGGCATTGTCATATTTCAGGATCTCATCTTTGATAAAACGACGCATGGCGAAAAAGCTCGTCACATGCAGTTTCTTCGGCTTTCCTAGAAGGAATTCCGCCATCCAATCATTGACCTTGCTGCCAAAATTGCGGAATAGGTTGTGCCTCTTATGTGCATACGAGCCAAACACAAGATCAGCGTTTTTCAGTGCATCAATCAGTTGCGGAACGGATTCAATTGGAGCTTGTCCGTCATCATCCAGAGAAAGGATGAAATCCCCCGTTGCTATGCGGTATCCGGCCATAAGCGCAGCATGCTGTCCAAAATTTTTGGCAAGCTCGGCGCCCTTGCAATGCTCCGGATCCTCACGGCAGAGGCTTTTGATAACCTGAAACACGTTGTCCGGAGAGGCATCGGAAACCATGATGATCTCATAATGACAATCCGGGATTGACTGAACCAATTGTTTTAATTCAGAAACAACGTCTGCAATGGTTTTCTCCGAACCATAACAGGGAATTACAAACGATGTTTTCATTAATTAACACCTCGAAGTTACATCTTCTTACTTTTCCAAAAATGCCAAACATCCACGGTCTCAATCATTGAGTATTCACAGGATTGATATGTTTTGCATGCAGCACTATTGTTTAATTGTGTAACAACTTCAGCGGCAACAGCTCCCGAGTTCAGAAAGAACCTTTCAGCTGCATGAATTAGTCTTTTTGCAAACCCACGTCTTCTATAATTCGGATGAACAGCTATTAATTCTAAGTGTCCAACACCTCCGGAAACGGAACTCCCTGCAATTGCTGCCAACTCATCGTTTTGATTGATTCCAAAAACTTTTCCATTATTGTGCTCAAAACAATTATTAATCCACTGTTTATAAAGCATTGGCTGTTTGGATTTAAAATGCGGATCCAAATAAAACCTAGAATATAATCCACTTGAAATAGCAATGTCAATTGCTTCCTGCGTCAACTCTTTTAATTCTAATACAATCTTGTCGGGATCACAATCTTCAAAAGAAATTAGATCCTTCCTGAATGTAACCTTATGATCATATAATATAGCTCCTGCAGAATGAAGAAAAGATGATATTGTATCGCTATTATGATAAACATAGATGTAGCATACATCATAATTACTGTCTTTCCCATCAAACAATTCGTTCTTTAATATATCTTCGGACACATCATTTCCTAATATATTTAGGCGTGACACTGCATAACCAAAAAAAGCACTGTCCCATGGCAAAGATTGAATCGGCATCGTCTTATAACCTTACCGTAACCACTATACCGCAAATAATAAGAAAAAGACCGAACACTTTCCCCAGCGTGATTGGTTCATGGAAGAAAAGCGCGCTGAGGAAAAGAACGGCGACAAATGCAATACTCATAAACGGATAGGCAAAAGAAACTTGAAATTTCGTCATCGCCGCCATCCAGAAAAGACTTGCGATAAATGCCGCGGCGAAACCTGACAAAATGAACGGATCAAGAAAAGCTTTTGCGAGAAACAAAAACTTTCCCATAAGCTCTTCCGGCATCGCACCTTTTAGCGAAAGACGCCATTTCAGGATTAACTGCCCGTAGACAGTAAAGAAAATACAACCGAAAATGTAAAGATACCCCATATAACTTTACCATTCATGCTTAACAGGATAAAAAAGCAGACACGAGTGTAGCAGAGACTGTAACGGCTTTATGGATAAGTAAGATGCAAGAGAATACACAGAACAAGTTGAGAAAGATTTTCCGGCAGGAAACAGAAAAGGAAATATCCCCGTCTTTGACGAGAGACTACGATCCGTCTTCGCATTAACAGAATCAGTATTCCAGGAAAGAAAAAACTGGCAAAAGAAGGCACAAACCATCTGCCGGGGCAAAGGATTACCGGCTAAAGATGACAGAAGATGATTGATGGGACGAACAGACATTCTGGCCTCGGACTGGATAATATATCACGCACGAGGCAACGCCTAAAGACAAAAAAAGCCGGACGCTTCCCCATACGTGTGTATGAAGGTCCGGCCAAGAACCTGCCCATGAGACGATAGAGAGACGCCCAGCAAGATACAAAGACACTATGGTCTCCTGCTGGTATTTCTTACTCATGGGCAAAAGGCTTGTACTTGAACTTGGCCGGTTTTCATACACTTTTGCTGAAATACGGATGTAAAGAGCTTGGAATCATATTCCGCTGTGTCGGAATAAAATACCAAATAGTAATTTATCCCTGATTCTGGAAAAATCAAGTCCAAAAAACACATTTCTTAATCTTTTTAAGAAAAATCGGGCGGATTTCCCTGCGCTTTGCGCTTGACTTCCCGCGTTCCGCTGTTATATTAGTTTTCGAATACGGAATCATTTGTTTTACATAATCACAGAAAGGAACCCCTTCCCATGGCAAATACCGCTCGAAACGCCGCCCTCGGACTGCTCCTCGGAGCCACCGTCGCGATCTCCGCCGCCGCTGACGACGGCAGCAAGCTCTGGCTTCAGTCGGCCATCCCGCAGAATGTCTCCCTGCAATCCGACAAGCCCGTCAGCGAGACGCTGCACATCGCGCTCTCCGAGCTCACCCGCCTCAAACACAAATGGGGCGTCATGCAGGACAAGCACCGCAACGACCTCGGCAAAGAGGGGTTCGAGATCCGCGTCATGGACGGCACGGTCAAGGTCATCGCGGAGACCGACCTCGGCCTCATGTACGGCGCGTATTATCTTCTGCGGCAGCAGGCGTGCGGCACCGTTTTCACCGAGAATTTCCGCGCAAAGGAGATCCCGTACTACAAATACCGCATGCTGAACCACTGGGACAACCTCGACGGCACCATCGAACGCGGCTACGCAGGGAATTCCATCTGGAAGTGGGACGAGCTCCCCGGCACCGTCTCGCCACGCTACGCCGAATACGCCCGCGCGAACGCCTCGATCGGCATCAACGCGACCGTGCTGAACAACGTGAACGCGTCGCCGAAGATGCTCGAGACGGCGAACCTGGAGAAGGTGAAGGCGATCGCCGACGTGCTGCGTCCGTACGGCATCCGCGTCTTCCTCTCCGTGAACTTCGCCTCGCCCATGGTCATCGGCAAGCTGAAGGACGCCGACCCGCTGAAGCCCGAGGTCGCCGCCTGGTGGAAGGACAAGGCGAAGGAGATCTACAACCTGATCCCCGATTTCGGCGGATTCCTGGTGAAGGCGAACAGCGAAGGCCAGCCCGGCCCGTGCGACTACGGCCGCACCCACGCCGACGGCGCGAACGTGCTCGCCGACGCCCTGAAACCCTACGGCGGCGTGGTCATCTGGCGCGCCTTCGTGTACGGCCAGAAGCCGCAGGAACGCGTCCAGCAGGCGTTGCTTGAATTCCAGCCGCTCGAAGGCAAATTCCGCGACAACGTGATCGTGCAGGCGAAGAACGGCCCGCTCGACTTCCAGCCCTGCGAACCCTTCCACCCGATGTTCGGCAAGATCAGGAACATCCCGCTCGCCATCGAGCTCCAGATCACGCAGGAATACCTCGGCCAGTCCAACCACCTCGCCTACCTCGCCACGCTCTGGAAGGAAGTCCTCGACAGCGACACCTACCAGAACGGACCCGGCAGCACCGTCGCGAAGAAAATCCATGAGTCCGGCATGATCGCCGGCGTGGCGAACATCGGCGACGACGTGAACTGGACCCGCCACCCGTTCGCGCAGGCGAACTGGTATGCGTTCGGACGCCTCGCCTGGAACCCGGACCTGAAGGCCGACGCCATCGCGAAGGAATGGCTCTCGCAGACCTTCACCTCGAACCCGGCGTTCGTCGATCCCGTCTGCGACATGATGATGAGCAGCGTCCCGGCCATCCGCCAGTACATGATGCCGCTCGGACTCGCCCACATCTTCGCCTCCACGCTCGGCAACCACTACGGACCCGGCCCGTGGCTCTACCAGACCGGCAACGAATCTTTCCTCAAGTACGCCTCGCTCCTCTCCACCAACGAGAACGTCCCCGGCCGCAAGGTCTTCGACGCCACCGAAACCGAGCTCGGCGCCGACCGCACGAAGAAGGGCACCGGCACCGTGATGCAGTACAATTCGCCGCTCTGCGACCAGTACAACGACCTCAAAACCTGCCCCGAACGCTACTGGCTCTGGTTCCACCGTCTCGGCTGGAAACAGAAAATGCCTACCGGCGACACCTTCTGGGAACACCTCTGCGGCCAGTTCGAATCCGGCGCGAAGACCGCCGCGACCTATCCCGGCATCTGGGAATCCGTCAAGATGTACGTCGATCCCGAACGCTACGACCTCGTGCTCGGCCGTCTGAAACTCCAGGCTCGCGAAGCCGTCTGGTGGAAGGACGCCTGCATCCTCTTCTACCAGAGCGTCAACCACCTCGACCTGCCGAAGGGGATCACGCCCCCGATCTACGACCTCGCCAAGCTTAAACGCATCAGCTTCCCCTCGAACGTGCATTTCTGCCCGAAACCCGAGGACGTGAACAAGGCCCTCGACGGCGCCCTGAAAAAGTGAGGAGGACAAGTCCTCCACTTGGGTAGTGCGCTCAGCTTCGCTTGCGCACAAGGACAAGTCCTTGACTGTAGCAGTGCGCTCAGCTTC
>ONQZ01000025.1 GCA_900320095.1 uncultured Lentisphaerota bacterium | reverse complement strand
GCCGTTGCCATCGCGGCGTCGGCGTTCGCGAACGCGTCGTAGCCGATGACCGCCGTGCCGCCGGAAACCGCCACCACTTTGCCGTCCGGCTGCCCCGCCCAGGCGGAGCTCAGATAGACCGCGGACGGCGGGACGTATCCCGCGACGTTGAGGCTCAGCGTCTGTTCGTTCAGCGAGAGCGTGTACACCTTTCCGTTCGTTATCAGGACCTGTCCGAGCGCCACGGTCCCGTGGATGCCGTACGCGCTGGTGACCGTGATCGCGGCGTCGAACGCGGTCACGCCCGTCGCCAGCACATAATCGCCTTCCGTCTCCATCCAGGATACGGTCAGCGTGTAATGCGGCGTGCCTTTGCAGTTGATGCGCGAGAATCCCTCGTACAGCGCGGGTCCGTCCACGCTCGTATAGGACAGGCCGAAATCGACAGTGCCTTCCTGTTCTACGGTAATGCTTGTTCCTTCTGTGAACCAGCATCTGCCGGTCAGCTTGCCTTTTATGCTGACACTGGTGTTGCTGGCGACCGTAAGGACCGTAAGGTTCGATATTGTGCCGCCGGATTCCACGTTGAAATTGCCGCCGAACACCGTAATATCCGACGCCGTGCCGCCCTCTTGCACGGTGAGATGGCCATCGTTTGTGACCGTCGCGCCCGAAACGGATCCGCCCGCGTACACGTCGGAGAAGCCGGTTTTGAATGTGATATTCGAGGCGAAACCGCCCTCGTCCACCTTGACGGAGCCGTTATTGACCAGCGTGATGTCGGAAGCGGACGAGCCGTTGCCCAGCCGGAGCCGTCCCCAGTCGGAGAATGCCATGCCGGAGACCGCGAGGCCGTTGTTCAGCGTAAGCGACCCGCCCGCGTTCACGGCGATCGCCCCGTACACGGCACCGCCCTTTTCCAGGATCAGGCAGCCGGATTCGTTTACGGTGACCGTGCCGGTGATCCTGCTGCTGTTTTCGGCGACGGACAGCGTGCCGCCGCTCAGGTAGACGTCTCCGGGGATCAGTTCGTCCGCGGCAAAGGAATAGGAGCCGCCGAGGATCGCGATGGCGCTCTCCCCGAATGCCGCCGCCTCGGCCGCGTCGGCGGTTCTGTAGAACGCGTCGTAGCCGAAATTGGCGGTGCCGCCGGGGACGTTCACGATCGTGCCTTCTGACGTCCATCTCCAGTCCGAGCTGAGGTAGACCGTTTCAGGCGGGAGTTTTTCGCCGACGAGGAGCTGCAGCTGCATCTTTCCGTCGACGAGCGAACCGCGCACCGTGTAGTACACGCCGTTGATCAGGACCGGTTTTCCCGACGTGAGCGTGCCGAGCATGATCCCCTTCCTGCTGCGGATCGAGATGACGCCGTTGAATCCCGCCGCGTCGTCCGCCAGATTGTACAGTCCGGCCTGCTGGTAATTGTCGACCGTGACCGAGTACGTGGGCGCGCCCTTGATCCGGGAAAGCCCCTGCATCAGCGCTTCGCCGCCCGCCGTCGTCCCGGAGATGTCGAAATCGACGATGCCGTTGACCGTGATGTCCATGTCGTCCGTGAACGTCTGCCTGCCGGAGAGGATGCCCTTGGCGTTGACCGTGATGCTTCCCGGCGACGCAACGCCGTTCAGCACGATGCGGCTGTTTTCCGAGACGATGATGTTCCCCTCGACCACGGCGCCCGCGTCCAGCGTCAGGGTGCAGTAGTCGGAGTATTGCCCGAGCTGGAGGCCGTCGGCGACCAGCACGGTCCCGCTCCGGGCGGAGACCGACTTTTTGAGTATGCCGGAGAGCGCGTATGTGCCGCCCTCGATGAAGATGGCGCCATCCTCCGCGCACGCCGACATGGCGAAATCGAGGTCCGCGAAGGCGTCGACCCCGATCACGGCGGTCCCGCCGGCGACCTCGACGACCGAGTATTCCGCCAGTCCGGCCCAGGCCGTGTTCAGGTAGACTTCGGCCTGCGGCTCGAACGCGGCGACCATCAGGTCCAGCGCGCCGTCGGCGTACATGAGCTTGAAGCAGTAGCCGTCGACCCACATCGTCTCGCCGACCATGAGCTTCCCGACGCTGCCGTACGACGAGGTCTGTTTCGCGTACAGCGCGATCCCGTCCGCGAACTCGTTCGCGTTGACCGCGAGGTGATACAGCCCGCCCGCCTGCTGTCCGTCGACCGTGATCCGGTATTCCGCATTGCCTTTTACATATTTCAGGCCGTCGAACATCACGCCGCCCGCGGTCGTCCCGGAGATGTCGAAGTCGATCGTGCCGTTGACCGTGATGTCCGCGCCTTCCTCGAAGACGCATGTCCCGGTCAGGACCATGGTGTTTGCATTCCTTATCATCGACGGGGTGACTTCATTGTACATGCCGAACGTGCCGCCAGCGGCCACGCTCAGGTTCCATACCCGGTTGTAGCGGCTGCGGCACACGAACGACCCGCCCGCCTCCACGCGGGTGTTTTCGCAGGTCGCGCCGGTCACCGTGACCAGGGACCCGCCCTCGACCACGGTGAGATTGCCCGCCGTGGCGTTCTCGACCGAGAGCGTCTTCTGGACCACCGCATTCTCGATCCGGGCGGTCGCGGTCAGGTCGATGTTGCACGGCAGTCCCTCCGGGAACGTATACACGCCTTCCGTGCCGGGGTCCGTTTCCCCGGCCGTGGTGTCGGCCGTGCCGCCGGCGATGAGCGTCGTCTCTCCCGTTTCGGAGACGGCGATAGTCGTTACCGTGGATTCCCCGATCACAAAGAGTCCTCCGGGAGAGAACGAGCCTCCGCCGCTGCCTGACGACTGGCCGGAGATCCCGATCGTGCCTTCCGGGGAGACGGCCTTCAGCGCGTCGTCCAGGCTGGCGAACGCGTCTTTCCCGATGACGGCGGTCTGTGTGCCGTTCAACCCCAGGCGCGTGACGCTGACCGTTGTTCTGTCCGTATAGCCTGCCCAGGAGGCGTTGACGTACACATACGACTCGCCCTGCGGCGCCGGAGTCGTTTTTTCGACGGACAGAGTCAGGGAGCTTCCGTAGTCTCCCCCTCCGGGAATATTGCCGCGGGTGTATGTGAGCGTATAACGAATGTCTCCGATTTCGAGAGTATTCCAGTTGGAATCCGGGATCACAACGGAACCCGAGGGCGGCGTGTAGGTGAACACGCCCAGCACCGTGCCGTCCGCGTTCCGGAGCGTATAGTTGTAACTGCCGAATTTGTAGCTGCTGTCGGTTGCCAGCGTATAGGTCCTGGTCTCCAGCGTGGACGTGTCGACCGTGATGACGCAGTTCGGGGTTCCGTTGAAAAGTGTGAGGCTCCGCAGCGGGACGCCTCCGGGCCCCGTACCGGAAATATCGAGGTCGATCGTGCCGTCGATCGTGATTCCCTCGTATGACGTCACGAAATAGCATGCGCCGGTGATGGTCGCGCCGGACTCCACCTTGACCTCGGCATTCGTGTTGCTGTAATTGAGGCCGCGGCACACGGATCCGCTTTTCAGCGTCAGGGAGGCGTTGCCCGAAACCGAGACGTTTTCGGCGAATGCGCCGCTTTCCACCGTTACGACCGCGTCGTAGTCCGCCATCGCGCCAGTGATCGTCGCGCCGCTCCGCACGACCGTGTTTCTGGCGACGGTTTTCCCGAAGGAAACGGTTCCGCCCGTGATGTACACGGTGCCGTCCGCCTTGACGGACGCCACGGCTTCGTCCCCGTCCCGGAAGGCGTCGTATCCCATCGTGGCGGTGCCGCCTCCGGGGAGTTCCACGATGCCGCCGAACGGGATGTCCGACCAGTTGGAGTCGACGTAGACCGCGTACGGGTCGTTCAGAGACGGCAATTCCGTGGAGATGACGAGGTCGAGGTTGACGTTCCTCATTTTAAGCGTATAGTAGAGATCGCCGATCAGGACGGATTCCCCGACCGAAAGCGACCCGAGTTGCGTCAGGGAGGTGTCCTGGATCGTGAACGTGCCGCTGACCGCCGCGGAATCCGCCGCCAGGTGGTAATTGCCCGTCGACTGCGTGCCGGAGACCGTGATCGTGTAAATGGGGGTGCCTTCGATATTGGACAGGCCTTTCTTGACCGCCGCCGCACCGGGGGCGGTTTCCGAGATGTCGAAGTCGATGATCCCGCCGTTCGATCCCAGGGTCAGCTTCGCGCTTCCGGTCAGCTCCAGCACGCCGCCGATAACGCCGCCTTCGGAGAGGTCGATCACCGACCAGTTCGACGCCACGAGGTTCCGCACGGTCCCGCCCGAGACCTTCAGGATCGCCTGGTTCAGGTCGATGTCTTCCACGAGTCCACCGGCGAGGACGACGACTTTTCCCCATGAGGGGTAATGGAGTGTGACATAGCCGCCGATCGGGCTCATCTCATAGCCGGAGATGGTGATGCCGCGGGCGACGCCGCCGCCGGAAACATAAACAGCGGCCTGATGGATCGTCATGTCGGACGCCACGCCGCCGTCCTCGACGTAAACCGCGACGTATTCCGATCCCCGGTAGGCATCCCCGTTTGACGCATAGACGCCGACGGCGAGTCCGCCGCTCGAAATATGCAGAGAGGCCGTCTTGTCCGTGTACACCGTGGCGTTCCCGTAGGAGATGACGCTGGGGGTATCGAACCGGCCGTTGCTGTACGGCAGGGCGGTCTTCCCCAGGGAAACGTCCGTGACCGTGCCGCCCGCGAGCGAGATCGTCCCGCCCATCGCTGTCGCGCTCGAAACGATCGCTCCTGCCTGCACGATCAGTCCGGCGTTTTTGCCCGCGATCACGTCCGTCACGACCGCGCCGCTCTCGACATACATCCTCGTGTACTCGTCGAGCGCCGTGGTCCGGTAGATGTCGCCGTCATGCGCCGTGAAGTCGCGGTACACGGTTCTTCTGCCCGTCCTCACGAACGAGTGGGAGAAGACCGCGCCCGGCTCCGCGATGACGTTCGCGCCGGACCAGAAGTCGCAGGCGGTGACGAGCGTGCCGCTCTGAATGCTGAGGACGCCGCCGTACAGGGTCGCGCCGGTGATGATCGTGGCGGAGTCGGCGGACACCGTGCCGCCGTTCACCGTGAGGTTGAACACGGTCGATTTGGTGAAGTCGGCGATCCCGGCGTCGACCGTGATGGCGTAGAGCGACGCCTCGTTCGCCGTGAGCGTGCCGCCCCGTATGATCAGGTCCTCCATCGAACCGGAGGTGATGTCCATGTGTCCGGTCTTCAGGATCGCGCCGGAGAAGACCGCGCCCGGTTCCGCGATGATGTCCGCGCCGTTGAACTCCACGTCGTAGACGGTCGTGCCGCTCTGGACGCGGAAGACGCCGCCGTTCAGGGCCGCGCCGCTGACGACCGTGGCGGAGTCGGCGAACACCGTGCCGCCGAAGAGCGCCAGAGCGCTGACCGCCGTGCTTTCGAACGACGCATGCCCGCCGCTGACCGTGATGCCGCCGACGGTGGCCGAGGTCGCGAAGAGGATTCCGCCGTTCATTATGGTATTGTATGCTTCGCCCCAGGAATAAATGCGCATGACCGCGTCCTCGTTGAGCGTGGTGCGGCGCGCGGTCGTCCCGGAATGGACCGTGGCGGACATCCCCGTCAGGACCGCGTCGTAGAACGTGTTGGACGCGAACGCCGCGTCCGCGCCGTCCTCCATGCTCACGTAGCCGCCGTTTTCCCGGATCGCCGCCGCCGTGCCGCCGGACAGGACGAGCATGCCCGCGCCCGCGTTCACCGTGGCGCCGTCCGCCGTGACGTCGGACGAGACCGTGAAGAGCCCCACGTTCACCGTGGTGTCCTTCGCTGTGGCGCCGCCGGAAACGATGAACTCGCCGCCGTTCATGACCGTGCCTTCCGCATAACCCGAACCGGATTCGGGGCCGCCGGACGAAACGTACAGTTCACCCGCGTTGATTGTTGTGTTCTTCGCCGTGCCGGAGATCACGTCCAGACGGCCGCCGTTCAGAATCGTTTCCCACATCTGGCCGTCGGAGGTGATGCGCGCGTGGCCGCCCGCCTCAATCATGGTCTTGTCCGCAAGGCCGCCGCTGATCTGGACAGTGAGCGAGCCGCCGCTCGAAACGATCGTGTTTTCCGCGTAGCCGCCGTTCACGAGGTAACGCCCGCCAGCGGACACTGCGACGTCGAACCCGGAGCCGCCCTCGTAGATCATGCCGTAGCCGTTGTTCCGGAGCGTGCCGCCGCGCAGCGTGCCTTCCATGATGTCGGCCATGCCGCCGGACTCCACCGTGAGGTTGTCGGCCGAGCCGCCTGCCACCATCGCGTCGCCGCTGTTCGTGACGCGGATATTGCTGATATAGCCGCCTTCCTCGACCCAGAACCAGCCGGAATTGGCCGCCTCCGACTCCGTGACGGTTCCGCCGGACAGGACGGTCACTTCGCCGCCCAGGTCCACCGTAAGCCCGGAGGAAATGACGCCGGACTGAATTTCGATTGCGCTCGTGATGATCTCTGACATGTTCGACCTCCTTGTTCCCGGGGTTCGACCGGGGACTCATTGCCTGAGGGGCTGTAGTCTTCCAACAGTTAGACCGTTTTTATCGTAGTTTTGTTCGATGCGTTTCGGGTTAAAAAAAGACTTTCTGACAATTAGACAGGAAAAAGTCGCAAATCTTAGCGGAAAATCGGATTTTTTCGAGAAAAAAGCCGTTTTTCCTCTTAAAGGTATAGTTGTTCGCGCGTCTCCTGCCGTTATTATCACTAAATTCTACCTACAATATACCACACTAAAACAAAAAGTCAAGCGAAAAAACAGGTCTTATTTTTATTACACAATCACATTTGCAGGATCCGCCGGCTCATCCGTCAGGCATACATACGGCTTCCGAGGCAGGGAATACTTCAAACTCAAAACCTGCAAGCTCCCGGAAATCAACAGCGAAAAACACTATAAACTTTCGTCGGAAACCGTCGAAGAGGCGAAAAAGACTTCGGCATCACTTCCATTTCAGTTTTTTATGGAAATATAGTGTATATTAAACAAGGTCAATAATTTAACCGCATATTCTGAGCGGGGAACATATGAAGGGCATCATTTCACGATTACGGGAATCCGGGACGCTGACCTTCTGGCTGGTCATCGTTTTTCTGATTATGGCGGGAGGAATTGCATCCATAGCCCTGCACCAATCTCTTTACCATAGCATGTGTCATCCGTTTCTGCAACTTTTTCCTTTTCCTCCGACGAGCTGAGGGGCCCATTCTCGGAAAAGGAAAGTTGCAGACGTGAACAACAGGAATATAACATACAAGAGATACCCTGAATTATTTTCAGCAAACATCATAATATTCATTTGAAAAGCGATTCGGGATGGTGTATATTGCCTATACAAAACAAAAGGATTTGTTAATATCATTCATACAAATCCGCAAAACTCCCTCCATATTCATCATTCAAGGAAAGCTCTGACATGAAAAAAACAATGAAGCATTGGAAATGTTTTTTGATGGGACTCGCTGTGTTCGCGCTGTTCATTCCGGCAGGATGCAGATCCGTAGACGGGGGAAGCGGAGTGCGAGTTTCCGACTTCAAAGTCAAGCGAGGAACAAACCTCAGCCACTGGTTTTCACAAACCGGAGTGCGAGGGGCTGCACGTGCAGCCAGAGTAAAGGAAGATGATTTCATCCGCTTGAAAGAATTTGGATTCGACCATGTCAGAATCCCGATTGATGAAGAACAATTCTGGGACAACAACGGGAACAAATTGACGGATGCCTGGGAACTGCTGGATGCGTCCATCAAGCTCGCACTCAAGCATGAACTGCGCGTTATCGTGGATTTGCATATCATCCGCAGTTTTTATTTCAATGCATCCATCGAAGGCAACAAAACGAATACACTTTTCACAGAAGAAAAATCTCAGGAACAACTTGTGAATCTGTGGAGAGAGCTTTCCGCGGCGCTGAAAGGATTCTCGACAGACTGGGTGGCATACGAATTTCTGAACGAACCGGTCGCGGATGATCCGGAACAATGGAACGATCTCATCGCGAAAGTACATAAGGCTTTGCGTCAGCTGGAACCCGAACGCGTACTGGTGATCGGATCCAATATGTGGCAGGATGTGGATACATTCAAAGACCTGAAGATTCCGAAGGGAGACAAAAATATTCTGCTCAGCTTCCATTATTATAGGCCGATGGCAGTAACACATTACCGTGCAAGCTGGAACCCGGTGGGCAAGTATTACGGTCAAATTCATTATCCCGGTATTGTGATCGCACAGGCTGATTTCGACAAACTGCCCGAAGCGCAAAAAGAAACATTCCAATCTTTTACAACGAACTGGGATCGCAGTGTGCTGAGAGAACAGATTCTTCAGGCGGTAACGGTGGCAAAGAAACTCGGTCTGCCCCTCTTCTGCGGTGAATGGGGTGTGATTTCCTCGTGTCCGCGTGAGCCCGCTTATAATTGGTACCGCGATATGATATCCGTGTTCGATGAGTTTGACATCGGCTGGACTACATGGAATTACGATTCGGGGTTTGGATTCTGGAATTCCTGGTCAAAACAAGTATCCGACAAGCCCATGCTTGAAATCCTGACCTCAGGGAAAGGTCTGAAGTAAATTCAGAAAGAAAAATCATTCCGTTGGTCATTCCCTCCAAAGTGCAAATACGTCTTTCCGCAATTGCACTTTGGTTGCTCATCACAAAACGCTTGCTTTCCGGTCTTTTTCAGAAAAAAACGCTTACTTTTCTCACAAAACGCTTACATTTTGGCGTTTTGTTTGCAAAAACGCTTACATTTTCGTAGAAAAACGGGGGGATATTTGTTTGCAAAACGTTTACATCTGCGTTGGCGGGAGCAGGATGTTTTCCTTGACGTTTTTCGTTAGGGCTTCGATTTCCTCATCGGTGAGTTCCTGAAAGAAACTGCGGCGGCTTTTCGGGAATCTACCGTGGTTCTGCTGAACGAAAAGAATGAACTGCGTCGCCTTCTTGTCCGGCATGTCAACGACATCCCGCATACTTGTGCGTGCCTGTTCCCAGCGAACCAGATAATCCAGTTCCGGGACAAGTTCGGTCTTGATGGTCACCTCGACAACACCGAGGAACATCTCGACGATCTGCGTGAAATCGATATGCCGGTAGAAATCGACCGTATCGTTTTTCACGGTCATTGAACCGTCTTCATGCAAAACGTAATCCACGGCTGGAAGCAGGCGCTTGGAGAAGTTTTCAAGCATGGCATCGTAGAGCGTGAGCGCATCCTTAAATAAAAAAGCCGAATTATTCTGAAATAGGCTTGAAAAACGACTAAACAGGTGATATGGTAATATTTAGAAATTAAACCGTGCCATTGAAATGCGTTTGATTTGAGCTCAAATCGCGTGATTGCGAAGTGGGAACAAAGAATGCGTTGCAAAGGGCGAACTGAACAGAAACGTCGTCAGTCCGCAAAGCAAGCGCGACTGTCTTCATTCACAAGGAGCAAGACATGATGAACAAGACACTGTTGACTGCCGCACTGGTCGTCGTGGGCGGTGCAGCCCTTTTCGCAGGGGATATCTTCCGTTTCCGCGGCGAGAACTCGCAGGGGATGTATTTGAAGGAAAAAGGTCTGCTGAAGACCTGGCCCCAGGAAGGACTGACCCCGAAATGGACCTACACCGGACTCGGCGAAGGCTGGTCCAGTCCGATTAAGGTCGGAAATCGCCTGTACATCACAGGGACTGGCACGGGACGTCCGAGAAAGGAATCCGTTATCTGCCTCGACCTGGACGGCAAGGAAATCTGGAAGACCGTTACCGGTTCGGCGTGGGAACGTTCGTACCCCGGCGCCCGCAGCACCCCGACCTATGTGCCGGGCGAAAAAGAAGGCGAAGGCCGACTGGTCGTGACGACAGGTTCCGGCGAGCTTTTCTGTCTGAACGCTTCCGACGGGAAGATCCTGTGGCAGAAAAACATCGCGAACGAGTACGGCTCCAAGTTCGGCATGTGGGCCATGGCGGAATGCCCGGTCGTGAAGGACGGCGTAGTCTTCGTGACCGCGGGCGGCAGCAAGGCTCTTGTCGTGGCGCTGAAGGTCGCGGACGGTTCCGTGGTCTGGACAGCAAAATCCAATGATGACACGCTCGCCTATGTGACCCCGGTCATCGTCGGAGACCAGCTGATTGTGATGACCGCCGGAAAAGTGAACGGGATCAACCTTAAGGACGGAACCGTGATGTGGGAAGACAATTACGCGAAGACATCCGGTACTAACGGACGTGGCGGCGTGAACTGCAACTCCCCCACAGTTGAGGATAATCGTTTCTTCGTGTCCGCCGGATACGATCAGGGCGGTGTCCTGTACGAGTTGAAGAAAGACGGCAAGGGCGTAAATGTCATCTGGACCAATAAAAAACTGGACCCGCACCACGACTGCACCGTGCTGGTCGACGGCAAGCTCTACGGCTCGAACTGGACCAGCAACAACAGCGGGAACTGGATGTGCGTGGACTGGGAATCGGGTGAAACCCTCTATGAGGTGCCGTGGAGCAACCTCGGTAAAGGCTGCGTGATCTATGCCGACGGCCTCATCTACATGTACGAGGAGAAACGCGGCACGCTGGCGATTGCGAAACCCGGCGAAAAGCTTGATGTCGTCAGCAGCTTCCAGATCAAGTTCGGCGACAAGGAACACTGGGCGCATCCCGTCATTTGCGACGGCATCCTGTATCTCCGCCACGGAAACGTCCTCGGCGCGTTCGACATCAAGGCGAAATAACCTTTGTCCTGAACTGTCTATCCGGCTGAACCGTGAGCTTGTCATGTGTTCAGCCGGAGCAGTGTCTCCCCCGGTGCACTGTATCCTTGAAATCCGGCTATCCTGTCCGGACTGAAACACCCTATATTCGAAGGAAACTTCAACCTGAAATTTGAACCCATACGCGCGCGAGCGCGAGAAGCAAGATAGCCATGAACCGGAAACAAACGATTAGAATGTTCTTCGCGAAGGATGCGGGGGAGCAGCCATGAAGAAACTCGTGATCTGCACCTGCAGGAGATACAAAAAGATCCCGCAGGATGTCCTGAACGAAGCGATCAAGGCCGCAACGGAGACTGGCGTCCCCTGCGAGATCGTGCCCGACCTCTGCCTCGATGGCGCATCTAACAGGAGCTTCGACGCGAATACGCTCGTCCTCGCCTGTCAGACGCGCGCTATCCGGGCGATGTTCGGCGCGGATACCGACTGCACGGACATCCGAGCGGTTGATTTGGCTCAGGTCCGTGATATGGTTCTATCTCTTGCAGAGCCGATGCCCTGGATCCCGTGGTTCCCCGTGATCGACGGAACACGCTGCGTCAACTGTGGCAAATGTGCCGACTTCTGCATGTTCGGCGTGTACGAGAAGGTCGACGGGCATTTCCGCGTCGTGCATCCCGCGGCGTGCAAGACGGACTGCCCCGCCTGCGCCCGAATCTGCCCGGCAAACGCGATCATCTTCCCGAAATCCAAGGAAGACCGCCTGAACGGCGCGCTGTCCGAACCGGTCAAGCCGTCTCCCGATGATCAGACGTCGTTCCGGGAACGCCTGGAATACCGGAAAAAAGTGCGGCTCTTCCGCGACAAAATGAGGTAACGGACCGATATGAACCCATCCGCCATCACACGCATCCTGACGGGCTGTTCGTGGCGCGCGCAGCGGCATCTGCTGCGGTTCGCCTGGAACGGACACAGGACCGTGCGTGCGTTCGAACGGCGGATGAAGGAGGGGAAACCATTTTTTCCGGCGTTTCTGATGCTGTCGATCACGAATCAGTGCAACCTGAAATGTCGTGGCTGCTGGGTGTCGCAGACGACTCCCGCGTGTCAGCTCACGCTGGAGCAGATGCAGGGGATCATCGACACCGCGGCAAAATACAAGTCACGCTTCTTCGGGATCCTTGGCGGCGAACCGCTGTTCCACCCGGACCTCCTGACTCTGTTCCGGCGGAATCCGGGCGCGTATTTCCAGCTGTACACAAACGGGACGATGTTCGACGCGAAGCTGGCGGGGGAACTCGCCAAGCTCGGCAACGTGACGCCTCTCATCAGCATCGAGGGACTGGAGACCGAATCCCGCCGGAGACGCGGCCGCGACGACGTCTTTGCGCGGTCGCTCGCCGGACTGGACGCATCGGTGAAGGCCGAGCTTTTTACCGGCGTGACCGCGAGCATCAACATGAAGAATTTCGATGAACTCGTGAGCCGGGATTACCTCGATTTTCTTGTCGAAAAAGGAGTTCACTACATCTGGTATTTCATCTACCGTCCGTGCGGTCCCGACCCCGACTGCGCGAATGCGCTGGACCGCGCGCATGTGCTGGAACTCCGGCGGTTCCTGGTGGAACAGCGCCGAACAGCAAAGATTCTGATCCTCGACGCCTACTGGGACGCGGACGGACGCGCGCAGTGTCCCGGCGCGATGGGTCTCTCCCATCATATCGCGCCGAACGGGGCTGTGGAGTTCTGCCCGATTATGCAGGCTGCCGGAGGATTTCTGGACGAAACGGCGTCCAATCTGGAAGCGATCTTCCAACAGGAAACGGTCCTGGCGAATCTGCGGATATTCAGCACGTCGCAGGGCCGCGACTGCATGGTGATCCATTCGCCGCACGAACTGCTCGATACCTTGAAATCGAACGGCACGCAGGATTCGTCCGGGCGCGACGGGTTCTTCCGCGAGCTTGCGGAACGCACTCCGATGTGCTGCCATGACATCCCCGGCGGCGAGATACCCGAACAGTCCGCGGCCTACCGCTTCGGGAAACGCAACTACTTCTTCGGATTCGGAGCGTACGGATGAGCGAACTTAAACAGACAGTCCCGCAGGACTCCAAGGTCCGGGAAGCGATCCGCCGTGCGGCGGAGGACCTGGTGCGTTCGTCCGGGCTGAAACCGCCACTCGACCTGACGCATCTGAAGCGCCATGCGGCGGCGCTGACCGCTTCGCTCGAACTGGACGGACACGGATTCGACCATTACGCAATGATCGTGCTGAACAACGCGCTCTGGACGCCGTATTTCCCGCACATCGCGCTCAAACAACGCCTCCTGCTTCTGCCGTTCTGCCTGCGGAAACAGCCTGGCTGCACCGCCGACCACGATGACCTCGGATTGATCTGCAAGGGCTGCGGCCAGTGCAATATTCCGGGCCTTTCGGCTGCCGCGGACGCGCTTGACATGCCGGTCCTGGTCGCGGAGTCGAGTTCCGCCGTGGCCGATTGGGTGGAACAGGGCGTGATCCAGGCGGTCGTGGGCGTATCCTGCCTCGATTCGCTCGAAAAATCGTTCCCCTCGATGCTGCGTTCCGCCGTGCCCGGAATCGCGGTGCCTCTGCTCCGCGACGGCTGCAAGGATACGGCATTCGATCCCGCCGACCTCGAATGTGCCATGTCCGTACCGCAGGCGGATGAAGTTCATGCGTTCCCTTACGGCCTGATCCGGGAGACGATCAATGCTCTGTTCACGCCGGACGGCGTTTCCGTATACATCCCGGACAATATGCTCCGGGAGGAGGCCATCCGCGCCCTGACCGCGCACGGGAAGCATTACCGTCCGAAGATCACCGCCGGATGCTATGCCGCACTGAACCCGTCAAGGACGGATCTGCCGGAATTTCTGAAACCTGTTTCGCTGGCCGTGGAGTGTTTCCACAAGGCTTCGCTGATTCACGACGATATCGAGGACGGCGATGCGGAACGCTACGGCGAACCGGCATGTCACGTACGATTGGGGGTTGCACCCGCGTTGAACTTGGGCGACTATCTGATTGGTGCCGGGTACAAACTCTTCTGTCACGAATCGGTCCCGCCGGAGATGCGCGCCACGCTCGCATCCGAAGCCGCGCTGGCACACTGCGAACTCGCGCTCGGACAGGCAAGGGAATTCGATGCTCTGCAAAAGAAGGATTTTCAGCCGGAAGACTGCCTGGAGATCCACCGGCTGAAAACGGCTCCAGCATTCCGAGTGGCGCTCTTCGCGGGGGCGATCGCGGCCGGACGTTTCGATGAACTGCACGATTTGTTCCACGACTTCTCCGACCGTCTCGGGGCAGCATATCAGCTGTACGACGACCTGGAGGATACGGCGGACAATCCGGCGTCGGCGGTCGACGTGCTGATACGGACGAACGGCTGGGACCGCGAAACGGCGCGCGCGGAAACGATCCGTCTGTATCAGGTGCAGCGCGACGGGATTTACGATCTGCTCGAAACGGTCGGCGATGTGCCGCTGAAGATATTCCTGTACCGTCTCGCCGGAAAGGTGCTGAAAGATGTTTGACCTGGATTTCCTGAAGACATGCACCGCCGGATTCGGACGGATGACCGACGAGGCGCAGGATGTGCTCCGTCAAATGGTCTCGCTGGCGCAGAAGCCGGACGGACTGTTCCCAGACAGGAGCGGCCACGGCGACCTGTACTACACGCTCTTCGGGCTGTGTCTGGCGTACATCTCCGGCGCAACGGTCGATCGCGACGCCTGCGCCCGGACGCTCGAACAGTCCGCGCCCGCCGACCTCGTGCACCGGGCGGCGCTGGCACACAGCCGGAATCTGCTGAAACTTATGAAACTGCCCCGCGCCTTGCAGAGCACCCCCTTCCCCGCTCCGAAACTGGATTTTTCCGATCTGCCCGATTCGGCGTTCCCACAAGGCGACCGGTATTCGCCGTATTCGTGTTTTCTGCGGAACGACACCGCAACCGACCTGAGCGCGTACCGTCTGCCGAACGGGCTGTATTCCAACCTGAAAGGCGCTTCGGAATACGGCGTCGCGGCGACAGCGGCGGCGTTGTGTCTGCACCCCGACGAAACGACCGCGACTGCGCTCGCCGGACTTCAGAATCCGGATGGGACATTCCCCGGCGGCGACTTGCTTTCGACCGCCGTTTCCCTGTACGCGCTTCATCGGACCGGGCACAAAGCGAACTACGACGTGCGCGATTTCCTGAGCGGGTGTTTCCGTCCGACCGGGCTGTTCGCGGCGGTTCCCGCCGATCCCTTCGGCGACCTCGAATATACGGTTTACGGGCTTCTTGCCATGGGGGCGACGGCATGACGGACACGCTGAAACGATTCATCCTGTCGCACCGCTGCGAAGACGGCTTCATTGAGGGGCATCTTTCGAGCTCGGCGGTCTCGACCGCGGTCGTGTGCGTGGCGTTGGACCTCTACGGCGGACATGACGACGCAGTCGAAGAAGGCAGAAACTGGCTGCTGGAGCATAGAAACGCGGACGGTCTGTACGGCGACTCCCCGGAATCTCCCGCCAACCTGACCGCGACATTCCTCGCTTACTCTGCTCTGCGGAACACCCATGCGGACGACGTGCGCGAGGCGGAAGCATACCTGAATGAAATGTTTGGCGGGCTGACGTTTGATGCCGTCAAGGCGGGACTTCTGAAGGAATACGGCAAGGACCTGACATTCTCCGTGCCTCTGCTGGCGCTCGCCACTGCGTCCGGGTTCTTCCCCGATGCCGCGCACGCCTGGCGCAACATGCCGAATTTCCCGTTCGAGACCGCGCTCCTGCCCGAATCCTGGTTCAAATTCCTGAATCTCCCGGTCGTGAGCTACGCGATCCCCGCGTTGATCTGCGTGGGATTGGCTCAGCTCAAGTACCGCCCGAATAAACTTCGTGCGCTCGCCGTGAAGAAAGCTCTGCGCGTGCTTGTCGAAAAACAGCCGGAGGACGGCGGATTCCTCGAAGCCGCGCCGCTCACCGGATTCTGCGTGATCTGCCTCTGCGCCGCCGGACTGCGCGAACACCCCGCGGCCGGGCTTGCGGTCCGGTTCCTGCTTGAAAGCCAGCGCCCGGACGGTTCCTGGCCGATTGACCGCGATTTGCGCCTCTGGACGACCTCGCTCGCGCTGGACGCGCTTGCCCCGTCGCTTTCCGAGGAGGAAAAAGTGTTCTACCGCACCCGGATGCTGTCGGCACAGACAAAAACGGTCCATCCGTTCACACGTTCGGAGCCCGGCGGCTGGGCGTGGACGACGCATTCCGGCGGCGTACCCGATGCGGACGACACATCGGCGGCGCTCATCGCACTTCACGGACTCGGCGAGCCCGCCTCGGACGCGGTCTGCCGGGGCATCACCTGGCTCCTGAACCTTCAGAATTCCGACGGCGGTATCCCGACCTTCTGCAAAGGCTGGGGCAAACTGCCGTTTGATCGCAGTTGTCCGGACATCTCCGCCCACGCTTACAAGGCATTCACATTGTATGAAAACGCCCTGCCGCCCGCACTGAAACGCCGCGTGCTCCGCGCGAAACTGCGCATCATCCGATATCTTCAGGACGTTCAGCGGCCGGACGGCTCGTTCATCCCGCTCTGGTTCGGCGACCAGACAAATCCCACGAAGGAAGCTCCCGCCTACGGCAGCGCGGTCGTGCTGTCGCATCTGAGCGGCGAGAATCTGCCGTTTTTGGAGAAGGCGCGCGAATATCTGCGTTCGACGCGCGGTGAAGATGACCTGTGGGGAACGGTCTGCGTTTCCGCACGCTGTGCTGTAGCGCTGAATATGGATGGCAAGTTCTTACAAAGCTATGCGAATCACCCCGAATCGCTCCCGCTCGAACCGATCGGGCTGTATTTCGCGCATCTCTGGTACAGCGAAGAGCTGTATGCGCCAGTCTTTCTGGCAAAGGCGGTGGGATCATGAATGCGCGCGTCCTGAATTTCATTCTGAAAGCGCTTGCCGTCGCCGTCGCCTGCCTCGGCATCTGGCATTACCTGACCTTCACTACGTCGCGCCATGTGGAGTACGCTGAACCCGTCCGCGACAAATCCGAAAACCGCGTCGTGAAGAAGATGACGACGCAGATCGGCGCGGATTTCAAAAAGTTCGAGTCCGAGGCGACGATTCAGGCGTTCGAGGCGGAATGGCCGTGTTTCCGCGGCATAACACGCGACAATCTGGCGGAATACGACGGACACTTGACCAAGACATGGGACGAATCCGGTCCGAAAGTCCTCTGGCGCAAGCCGCTCGGCGAAGGATACTCCGGCGCAATCATCGCGGGCGGCCGCGTGTACGTACTGGACTACGTCGAGGAGGATTCGTCCGATGCCTTGCGCTGTTTCGAGCTGTTCAGCGGCGAGGAACTCTGGCGTCGCGGCTACAAGAACCCGATCCGCCGCAATCACGGCAAATCCCGCACGATCCCGGCGTATTCCGACGGTGTGGTCGTCACGCTCGGCCCTGCGGCGCATGTGATGGCGGTCGATGCGGATTCCGGTGATCTGCTCTGGTCGCGCGACCTGGTGGAAGCTTACGGAGCCGAGATCCCGCAGTGGTACGCCGGACAGTGTCCACTGATCGAAGACGGCAAAGTGATCCTCGGCGTCGGCGGAGAGAAAGTCCTGATGACCGCGCTCGACCTGAGGACGGGCGAAACGGTCTGGGAGATGCCGAACGACCACGGATTGAAGATGTCGCATTCCTCCGTCGTGTCCGCGACGCTGTGCGGTACGAAACAATACATCTATGCCGGGATCGGCGGCATCTGCGCCTGCGATCCCGAGGGGAAACAGCTTTGGCTTTGCACGAAATGGAAACCGGCGGTCTGGGCTCCCACACCGCTCGCCATCGGCGACGGCAGACTTTTCCTGACCGCGGGTTACGGAGCCGGTTCGGCTACGCTCGCTGTGAAGAAGGACGGCGATGGTTTCTCCGCCTCGATCGAACAGGAATGGAAGCCGACGCAAGGACCCGCGTCCGAACAGCAGACCCCGATTCTGATCGGCGACACGATGTTCGTGATCCAGCCGAAGGACGCCGGAGCACGCCGAGCCGAGTTCATCGCGGCGGACGTTTCCGCGCTGCCCGCGGTCAAGTCGGAAAGCGGCAAGGACGCCCGGTTCGGGCTTGGTCCGTACATCCACGCGGATGGTGCGTTCTGGATTCTGGACGACGAGGGCGTACTCTCGGTTTATGAATACAAAGACGACCGGTTCGAACGGCTGGCGACCCACAAGATCCTGCCCGGCGCGGATTCGTGGGGACCGATCGCGTTCGCCGGAGGACTTATGATCTTACGGGACAGCACCTCGATGGTGTGTCTCGATCTGCGAAATGAGGTGCAGCAATGAAAATGACCCGCAGGGAATTTCTTGTCTGGTTCAGCGGCACGTTCTGCCTCGGCCTGCTCGGCTGGCTGGTCGGCCGCAAACTCCAGACTCTGCCGGAACCCGTACCGGAAGCTCCGTTCGAGCCGCCGATGTTCGCCGTGCGTCCGAAGCATACATTGAACGGCATGAGTTTTCAGGTGGACCGCGCGAAACGCACCGTGCTGGCGAACATGGAGTCCGGCGGCCTCGTGTGGGAATCGCGCGGTGAAGACAAGTTCATCGTGCCGGGTGCGGCGTTCCCGCTCGACCTGTCGCAGGACGGCGAGCTCTGGGTGGCGAACATCGGGCGCAAGCGTCTGGAGCAGCTCGACCCCGCCACGGGACGGTTCATCGCATCGTGGGAACCTCGCGAAGCGTTCGGCGGCTGCTGTAACCCCGTCCGGTTCGCCGCGCTCCCCGGCGGACGGTTCGTGACCATGGAGAAAGGTGTTCGCCGTGCGTGTGTGTATCTGCCGTCCGGCGAACTTGAACGTGTCATCACGGACAATCTTTCCGATTCCGAGTTCAACTATTATCTGGGACGCGACGGCAGCAAGGTGCATCTTTACGACACCGGCACGAAACAGCACTGGGAGGTCTCCTGATGATGAAACATGACCGTACCATGACCCGCCGCGAGTTCATCGGCTGGAGCATCCGGTTCCTGCTGCTGGGCGGACTTTTCGCGCTCGTTTTCCGCCGCAGGGAGTCTGCTTCCGGCGAAACGACACAGGACACCTGCACCGATCCGAAAGGCTATTGCCGGACATGTTCCGCGCTGAAATACTGTGGCCACCCAACCGCTCGTTCGTTCAAGGCAGCGATCTCTCAATCTCAGGGGGAACAACGCTCATGACCCGCCGCGACCTGCTCAGACTGGGATTCCTCGCCGTGATCACGGCTCCGTTCGCCGCGCTTTTCCGCAAACGCGGGGAGACGGGGACGGGGTATTTCTGGCAGATCGACCCGGACAAATGCGTGCAGTGCGGCAAGTGCGAGACAGAGTGCATCCTGCCACAGTCCGCGGTGAAGTGCGTGCACCAGTACGCGTCCTGCGGCTACTGCCTCTTCTGCAGCGGGTACTACCAGGATAAGCGCATTGAGTTCAACACGGCGGGCGAGAACATGCGCTGTCCGACCGACGCGATCATCCGCACCTATGTGGAGGACCCGTATTTCGAGTACAAGATCGACGAGGAACGCTGCATCGGCTGCGGGAAATGCGTGAAGGGCTGCCTGTCGTTCGGCAACGGCTCGCTGTTCCTGCAGGTCCGGCGTGACCTGTGCAAGAATTGCAATGAATGCCGGATCGCGAAAGCGTGTCCCGCCGATGCCTTCGTGCGCGTCCCCGCCGACCATCCGTACATCTACCGCAAGCCGCCGGAGGTGAAGTCATGATCCCGCGTCTTCCCCTTCTGTTCGCAGCGCAGGCGAGATTCCCGGCACCTGAGTTCGAATCCTACACGCTGCCGAAGATGTCGCTGGAGGAACTCGCCTCCGACTCCGTGCTATGGCGCGTGCTGCTTCTCGCGGTATTCCTTGCCGCCGGGACCTGGTTTTTCTATAGATTACGTTCACGCAAAGCGCTTCTGGCGTATTCCGTCGCCGGGCTTGCCGTTTTCGGATTCCTCTTCGCGTCCTGTCCGTGCCCGGTCGGGATGTTCCAGAACGTCGCCGAGGGGCTTGCGAACGGTTCGTACATCCAGCCGGGTGTGCTACTGCTCTTCGCGCTTCCGCTGGCGGTCGCGCTGTTCGCCGGACGCGTCTTCTGCGGCGGAGCCTGTCCGCTCGGCGCGATCCAGGAGCTTCTGCACTGGAAGAGCGTGTTCATTCCGCGTCCGCTGGACCGCATCCTGCGCCTGATCTCGGTGCTTCTGCTGCTCATCTTCTCAGTCTGCGCGATTTACGGAATCGGGTTCCCGCTGTGCTACCTGGAACCCTATCTGCCGATCTTCCTGCTGGACTTCGCCACGCCGTTCGCGATCCTGAGCGCGGTTTTCCTCGCCGCCGGACTCTTCATCTCGCGTCCCTTCTGTCGGTATGTCTGTCCTTATGGCGTCCTGCTTCGGTTCTTCTCGTACTTCTCCCTGCTCAAGCCGCAGATCACATCGCACGAATGCGTGAACTGCCGTCTGTGCGAACAGGGCTGTCCGAACGGCGCAATCCTGCCGCCGGAGGGCACGGGGAGCACATCGGAACACCGAAGCGGATTCCGGCGCATCTCCATGCTGACAGCTCTGATCCCGTTCGCGCTGTTCGCGGGCGGGCTGTTCGGGTATTTCTGCGCACCTGTCCTGAGTTCGTTCCACCGCGATGTGCGGCTGGTCCGCGAACTGGACGCGGGGATCAAGAGCGAGGCTGTGGAAGCGTTTGAAAGCACCACGACCACGCGCGAAGAACTCCGTGTCCGTGCAATCAAGCTTCAGAACGGCGTCCTGCTCGCCTCGACCGCCGCAGGCGTGCTGTTCGGCGCGGTCATGATGGCGGAGCTGATCGCGGAGGCGCGTCGCCGCAAGGAGGAAGAAGTTTACACGATCGACCCGTCGCTTTGTTTCTGCTGCGGCCGATGCTATGCCGCATGTCCCCTGGAACGCAAGGAGAAGCACCATGAAAAATGACGAAATACGCCGGACCCTGCGGTTTCTGCAATGGACGGCTTTGACATTCATCCTGACGCTCGGCCTGCTGCTGGCGTACGATATGTACCGGAGCCGCGCGCCGATCAAACAGGCGCAGGACCAGCTCGCCGAACTGAAACAGCAGGACCTCGCGGACGCGAAATTATCCCAGACCGTGCGCGACCTGGATTACCTGTACCGTTCCGCATATTTCCAGACGAAGGACAAACAGCGTCGGGGCGTGCTCCTGCTCGGGATCGCGTTCTTCGTGCTCTGCGGACTCTTCGGCGCTGAGATGTTCGTTTTCGCGCCTAAACTGAAGGTCCCGCGCGGAACGGGCGCGGTCCCGGAGAAGGAACGCCGCCAGCTTCTGGTATTCGCGTCCTGCGGGATCGTCGTGCTGGTCGTCGCGCTCTCGGTCCTGCGGATCGTGCTTGTCCCGGCGGAAAAGAAGCCCGCAGTTCAGCTCACGGATGCACAAAACGGCACATCCGGAGAGGAAAGCGAATCCCAGCCCGCCATCCCGACTGAAAAAATCGACCTGCTTGCGGCGCTTGAGGCGGAAAAGTCGCAGTGGCCGCAGTTCCGCGGGTCCATCCTGCCGAACACCAATGCGCTCCCCGCGAACTGGGATTTTCAGGAGAAATGGAACAGCCCGGTGGAGCTTCCCGGCAACAGTTCGCCAGTGATCTGGGACGACCTCGTGTTCCTGTCCGGCGGCGACGGCACCAATCACGCCGTGTTCTGCTACGACGCCAATTCCGGCGAGCTGAAATGGAAAACGGACGCGCCTCCTGCGGCGAAGATGCCCGAAGTGACGGAAGACACCGGATACGCCTCGCCGACCGTGTGTGTCGACTCGAAACGCGTCTACGCGGTCTTCGCCACCGGCGAGGTGCTCTGCCTCGGCCACGACGGCAAAACTCTCTGGCACAAACAACTGCCCGATCCTGTCATCATGTACGGATACGCGTCCTCGCCGCTTCTGCTCGGCGACAAACTGATCGTGCAGTACGACCTGGACGAGAAACAAACTGTATTCGCGCTGAACGTGTTCACCGGAGAAACGGTCTGGAAGACCGAGCGGGAAGGCGCGGCCTCGTGGTCATCGCCGCGCGGATTCGTGGCGGACGGCAAGGGCATGATCTTTACTGCGGGCAACATGCTCGCCGAAGCGTTCAGCCTCGACGACGGCAAAGTGCTGTGGTCGCAGGAGTGCATGGGCGGGGAAGTCGCGACCTCGGCGACCTCGAATGACGGCGTGATCTATTTCTCGAACACCGGCGCGTTCACCGGCGCATTCCGTGCTGCGGACGGCGAGATCCTGTACAACAACGAAGACGTGCCCGCGCCTGATGTGGCGTCGCCGGTCCTCTGCGGCGACCAGTTCCTGCTGTTCGGCAGCGGCGGCACGATCATCGCCATCGACGCGAAGGACGGCCACGAACTCTACGAGGAGGACCTCGACAACGGGTTTTACGCGTCCCCGGTCGCGGTCGGCGGCAAGATCGTGGCGGTCAACCTGGACGGCGATCTGTACGCGTTTGCACCCGGCGAGGACAAGATCGAGACCGAGGGCAAATACTCCCTCGGGAAGAGAGTCGTCTGCGTTCCGGCGTTCCACCGCGGCAACCTGATCCTCCGGACGTCGGAGAATGAACTTATCTGTCTGGAGTCGAAGCCATGACGCCCGCCTTGCTGCACCTCGACCTCATTGATCCGCTTCTGCCGGAACTCATCGCGCTTCAGCGGCGCGACCGCTGTCTGCTGCCGGAGGCGCTCTCCGAACTCGCCGACCGTCTGCATGTGCCGCTGAACCGCGTGTACAGTGTGGCGAGCTTCTACCAGGCGTTCCGGTTCACGCCGTGCGGTAAACACCAGATCAAGGTCTGCGTTGGAGCCGCCTGCTACGTGAAAGGCGCGGAGCACGTCTACGAGGCGTTCCGCAAGCATCTGAACATCCCGGAGGACGACGACACCTCGCCGGACGGCCTGTTCACGGTCAGCAAGGTCGCCTGCCTCGGCTGCTGCATGCTCGCAGTGGCGGTGCAGATCGACAAGCACATCTTCGGACACGTCACGCCGTCAACCGTCGGCCGCGTCGTCCGGGATTTCCTGCTGATGGTCCGCGACGAAGAAGCCGTCACACAGGATTCCGCCCAGGCGGACGCGAAGGAAAAACAGCAGCCGGAGATCCGCATCTGCCGGTGTTCCTCCTGCCGTGCAGCCGGGAGCGGACGCATCTTCGACGCGTTCGAAGAGGAACGCCGCGCGGGCAAGTTCGATTACAAGGTGAAGGAAGTCGGCTGTCACGGTATGTCCTACCGTGCGCCGCTCGTGACGGTCATGCTCGAAAACGCGGCTTATCATTACGACAACGTTCAGGAATACGACGTGCGCGGCATCGTGGCACAGCATTTCTCCACGAAGGAACTCACCTGGAAGAGCCGGGCGTTTCTGGACGCGTTCTACAGCCGCCGTCCGCAGGGCTGCATGAAGCTCGCCGAACCGCCGCCTGAACTCGATAAACTGCGGCTCGTTACGAAAAACAGCGGCATGGACGATCCCGAATCGCTCGACGACTACCGGGCGCACGGCGGATTCGCCGCATTCGACCGCGCCCTCACTATGACGCCAGCGCAGATCGTGTACGAGCTGAAACGCTCCAAGTTGCGCGGACGCGGAGGCGGCGGATTCCCGACCGGGGAGAAATGGCGCATGGCGCTGGAGGCTCCGGGCGACCGTAAAGTCGTGATCTGCAACGCCGACGAGGGCGACCCCGGCGCATTTATGGACCGGATGCTGATGGAGTCGTACCCGTACCGCGTGCTGGAAGGCATCCTGATCGCCGCCCGCACAGTCGGCGCTTCTTTGGCTATTATTTACATCCGCGAGGAGTATTCCCAGGCGGTTTCCGTGCTGGAACGCGTGATCGCGAAACTCCGCGAATCCGGCATCTTCGGTTCGCTTCCGCCCGGATTCGATCTTGTTCTGTTCCGAGGTGCAGGCGCATTCGTCTGCGGCGAGGAGACGGCTCTGCTGGAGTCCATCGAAGGCAGACGCGGCATCCCACGGAAACGTCCGCCGTTCCCAGTGAACAGCGGCTTGCGCGGACTTCCGACGCTGATGAACAACGTGGAGACGTTCGCGTGCGTGCCGATCATCCTGGTGGACGGAGGCGAGGTCTTCAACGCCGTCGGCACGGACGAATCGCACGGCACCAAGGCGTTCGCACTTGCCGGGAAGGTCCGGCACGGCGGCCTGATCGAGGTGCCGATCGGCATCACCATCGACGAGATCGTCGAGCAGTACGGCGGAGGCGCGGAGAAAAACCACACCGTGAAGGCGGTCATGATCGGCGGTCCCTCCGGCGGGTGCATCCCCCGGAGCCATTTCGACATCCGCGTCGACTACCAGACGCTTCAGAAAAACGGAGCCATGATGGGGTCCGGCGGCCTCATCGTGATCGACGAATCGGACTGCATGGTGGATATCGCACTGTATTTCCTGCGGTTCCTGCGCAGCGAATCCTGCGGGAAGTGCGTGATGTGCCGCGAGGGAGTCCCGCATCTCTGCACGCTCGTCGAATCCCTCACCCGCAAAGGCCCGAAACCGCCCGGACTGCTGGACCGCATTGAGAATCTCGCGCGCATGATCCAGCAGGGATCGCTCTGCGCGCTCGGACGCACCGCTCCGAACATGGTTTTGAGCGCGCTCCACGAGTTCCACGGCGAATTCGAGGCGCATCTGGACAACGAGTGTCCCGCCGGAAAGTGCATGGAACTGACCGATTTCCGGGTCACGGACGACTGCATCGGCTGTACGAAATGCATTCAGGCGTGCGCCGCGGGCGCGATCGAATGCGAACCGCTGGATTCCGCACGCATCCTCTCCGAAACGTGCGTCCGATGCGGCGTTTGCCGTTCGGTCTGCCCGGAACACGCAATCGTGAACCCGTGCAGGGAGCGCCCGGAACAGGAAGTGCCGTTCCGCGAGGAGCCGCACACCGCGCCCGTCGATGGCGACGTGATCGTGATCGACGGCACGAAACATCCGTTCGTGTCCGGTAAAACCATGCTGGACTATGCGATACTTCCCACTCTCTGCTATATGGAATGCGGCGGGACCGGCGCGCACTGCATGGTCTGCGCGGTCTGGGATGCAGTCCTCGGACGCTTCGTACCCGGCTGCGAACAGCTGCTTCAGCGCGGCCACATCTACGAAACGAGCTCCGACCGGGTCCGGGCGTTCCGCAAGGAAGCGCTGTCGCTCATGCTGGTGCGCCACGATTTCCGCTGTGGGTCCTGCGCCGCGAAGGGCAAGTGCAGGTTCTTCGATTATGTCCGCGAATACGGCGCGCACAAGACGAAAAATGAGCTGACCTATCCTGAGCCGGTCGAAACGCCGCATCTGGTGTTCGACGGCGGCAAGTGCATCCTCTGCCAGCGGTGTGTCGGGGTGTCCGGTGAAAAACTCGCCGTTCACAATCGCGCCGACCGCGCCGTGATCTCGCCCGGTCCTGACGCCTGGGAGTCACTGGACGCCACGACCGCCGAAAAAGTCTGTTCGGTCTGTCCGACAGGGGCACTCACGTTTAAGCATGGAGATGCCCGGCCATGAACAAAGCATTCCGGTGGATCGTCCTTCTGTTGTTCTTCCTGCTCGGCGCGGGGTGTTTCGTGCTGTATTTCAGCATGTCGCCCGACGAAGCCGGAACCGAGGAAAAACAGGCGGTTACAGGGACGCTTCTGACCGGGACCGTGCCGCTCGGCAAGCTCACCGTGCTGTCCGACGGTTCGCTGGCGGCGGGAAACAGCCGCGGCGAAGTCGTGTTCCTGCGTCCGGGACAGAAGCCACAGATCGTACACGTCACCCCGACGTCGATCTCCGCACCCGTGACGGAATCGGACGGCGTTTACTACGTCGGCGACGAGGGCGGCACATTCGCGGCGTTCACGCCGGACAAAGGCGTACTGTGGACGTTCCGCGCGGGCAATCAAATCACCGGGGCCGCGATCCCAGCGGGCGATCTCGTTTGGTTCGGTTCACACGACAATTCCCTGTACGCGCTCGGCGTCAGCGGGGACGATTCCGGCAAAGTGATCCACGAGGTCGAATGCCGGGGACAGATCAACGGCACGCCGCTGTTTTACGACGGCTTCGTCATGTTCGGCAGCTGCGACGGCAAACTCCGCAAGACCGACATCAAAACGGGCGAGGTCGTACAGGAACTGGACTTCGATTCCTACATCCCGGAGTCCCCGGTGCTGCTCGGCGGCGTCCTGTATCTTCTGACCCACGGCGGCGATCTGGCGGCCGTGGACCCGGATGAATTCAAAGTCATTTATCGTGTCGAAACGGGCTTCCAATTTTTCAGTTCGCCGTTCGTGACGGATGAGTTTATTTACCTGACGGATGCCAACGGCAAAATCCATGTTCACAAGCGTGCAAACGGTTCGTTCGTCGCCGATCTGCCGTCGGCAAAAACGTGGAATCCGATTTCTTCCGGCACGAAGAAAGGCGTCTATGCGCTCTCCCGGCACGGTAATCTGAGCTTTTTCGAGGCGGGGAGCTGGAAAGAACAAGTCATCGCGGAGTTCCCCTCCGAATTCAGGACGGGCGTGATCGCGGCGCATGGATTCCTTGCCGCCGCCGATGAATACGGCAATATCTTTTATGCGGAACGAAAGGAGGAGCCATGAACTTGAGCATTTCCGGTCTGACGAAGACCTTCACGAAAGCGGATGAAAGCATCGAGCTGTTTCGCGATTTCAGCCTCGAACTGAACGCGGGCGAGGCGCTGACCGTGCTGGGACCATCCGGAAGCGGCAAGACCACGCTTCTGCGGATGATCGCCGGACTGGAACAACCCGACAGCGGAAAGATCATGTTCGACGGACAGATCATTTTCGAGATGTCTCCCGAAGAATGCCGCGCGTTTCGTCTGCACCACATCGGATTCGCGGACCAGTACGCGCGTATGCTGCCGCAACTGACTGCGCTGGAAAATGTTCAGATCCCGGCTGCGAGTGAAGGGAAGGACTATGCCGCCCGAGCAAAAGAGCTTCTGACGGAATTCGGCCTTGCAAAACGCCTGGACCATTTCCCGGCGGAACTTTCCGGCGGCGAACTTCAGCGGGTCGTGCTGGCGCGCGCGCTGATCCTCGAACCGGAGTTTCTGCTGCTTGATGAGCCGACGTCCGCGCTCGACTCCGCCCGAAGCGATTCTCTGCTGGAACTCCTGCGCGATGTGAACCGCACGCACGGGACCGCGATCCTGCTGGTCACGCACAATCCGCGCGTGCTCGACTTCTTTCCCCGTTCGGTGAGCTTATGACCTCTCTCTCCCGTCTCTTCCTGCGCGATCTCCGGTATCACTGGAAAGGGCTTGCGTCGCTGACTGCGGCGGCATGCCTGATCTGCGCGGTTCTGACGGGTGCGTTTCTAATCGGCGACAGCGTGCGCGGGACGTTGATGGACAACGTGACGAACAACGCTGCGGTCGCGCGTTACCGTCAGCGCTTCGCGATCCCCGTGACCAGTCCAGTCCAGAAGAATGGACGCGGCGTGCTCCATGTGAAGGGATTCACAAAGGACGGCATCCCGGTTGATGTTTATGCGCTGCCGGACAGTGATATTTCCGGACGCGATGCCCGGGGCAGTCGTGCGCTGGCGAAAAAACTGAACTTGAAGGACGGCGAAATGCTCTCCGTCCGCATCCCGGAATTGAGCACGATCCCGGCGGAAAGCGCCATGGGGAAGCCGCCCGAACTCAAACAGACGCCGTTTGTGTGGCGCGGCACATGGACCGGGCCCGAAAGCGAACTCGATTTCGACGATCCGCAGCTGCCGCCGGACAATCTTTTCGTGAGCCGCGAGGCGCTCACGCAGGCGCTGGACCTGCCGGAAAACGCCGTGAACGAGGTCTGGATGCGGGAACCGGAGGTCCCATCCGCCGATCTTCTGTGGGAACTTTCCGGGTTGACGCTGGACGAATGGGACGGACATCCTGTCCTGAAATGCAAAACCTATTTCCTGCCGGAAGCCGTTTCGGACGCTCTGCCGAAAGAGGCCACGCCGATCCTGACGCTGTTCGTGGAAACGCTGTCCGACGGCAAAACGAGTCTGTCGTACTGCTTCGCGGGAGCGATTCGAGGCGATCCTGTCCCGGTCGAACGCGGCCATGTGCTGGTGTCATCCGGCATGAAAGAGCATTTCAATGGCCCCGTTGAGTTTTCCTATTTCACGTCCGGTTCTTTCCGTACGATTCAGCGGAAGACGGCGAGAATCGAACACGCCGGAACCATCGACGATTCCAAGATCACGGATGTGTTTTCGCCGGAGATACCCGGCCTAACGGATTCCGCGGATTGTTCCGGCTGGGAGGCTGCAATCCCGATCGACTTCGATCGGATCAAGGACGAGGACGAGGCGTACTGGAACGAGTACCGGAGCAAGCCGAAGGTATATTTGAACTTTGAAGAAGCGCAGGAGATGTTCGCGCCCGGACTCTGCACCGCCGCACTCTTCCCCTCGGACTGGACCGCGGAACGCGTCCGGCAGGAGACGCTGAAAACGCTTCGTACCATGCCGGAATACAAGCGCGTGGATGATCTGATGAACACGACGGCGGACAAAGTGAATCGGGGCGTGCCGTTCGCGCCGCTGTTCCTCGGCCTGAGCTTCTTCCTCATCGTCTCCGGGCTGCTCGTGCTCGCGATGCTCCTGAAACTGCACATTCAGGACCGCGCCGCCGAACTCGCACTGCTCTGCGACTACATGCCATTGAAGCGTGTGCGGCGTTTCCTGCTCGCGGAGTTCGCCGCCGTCCTGATTCCCGGAATGCTTGCCGGACTCGCGGTCGGCACACTCCTGTGCCGGATTCAGATCTTCCTGCTGGAACACTCCTGGAACGGCATTGTCCTGATGGAACACATCCGGTTCCACGGACGCCCGCTTTCCTACTTCACCGCGTTTGTCGTTTCGGCGGTGTGTGCGTGGGCAGTTGTGATGCTTTCCGTCCGCCGGACAAGTTCGAATCAGATAAAACTCTCCTTGCCTCATTCCTCCTGCGTGCGTCCGGTCTGGCGGATCGGGATGCTGTCGTTCGTGCGCCTCTGCCGCCAGTATTCGCTGTGCGCGGTCCTGCTGGTGCTGGGGTATCTCGGCACACTCGGCGTCGGTGCGTTCGGGATCAAGTCGCGCGGAGAAGACGCGTTCGGATATCAGTTCGTCGCGATGACGCTTCTGCCGGTCGTCCCCGACTACGATGCACCGTTCCCGGCTGGCGGACTCCCGGTGCGTGTCCATGTCGCCGACCGCGCGGACTGTTCCAATCTGCTGCTTGCGACGAACCCGACCGTGTACGGCGTCGATCTCGAAGCGCTGACCGGCGATCCCGAATTCCTGAAGAACGGTTCGGCGGCGGTCGACGAAGGTTCTCTCCTGTGGATCCTTCAGAAAAAACAGCACGATTCCGTGGACTACCCGAACGGCTCGCTCACGCTGGACCGCGTGCTGAAAGCGTCGGTCTTTCAGGGCGGCATCCTGACCGGACTCGACACATTCGAACGGCTTTTCCCGGAAACGGAGGGCGCACAATTCTTCCTGATCCGAAGCGAATCCGATGTCGCCGCTTGGCGCGAATATCTGGAGCCGTTCGGCCTCAATCTCTGTTCAATCGATAAATTCATGAACCGCGCAGAACGTTTCCAGAACCGTTATTTGGCAATCTTCCTGCAACTCGGTCTGCTCGGCGCGCTGCTCGGATTCGGCGCGCTGGTCCTGCTCATGATGCGGAATCTCCGCGCCCGCGAGGCGGAGACCGTTCTGCTTGCGGAAACCGGCTGGTCGCGCCGGATGCTCGTGATGCTGTACCTGACCGAAAACCTGTGTCTTTTCCTCGGCAGCGCGGGTGTCTCCCTGCTTCTGCTCCTGCTGCTGGCGGCGTTCGCATCGCTGAATCTCGCCGTGCTGCTGGGCGGATTCGTGTTCCTGACCGCCGTCGGAATCCTGATGATCGCGGGGATGATCGAACTGTATTTCCTGCCCTGCACCGGCGTTTATCTGAAACGTTTTTATCTGAAGTCGCTCTGTTACGGAAACACGTGTTTCCGGTATGAACAGCGGAGCATGTCCCATCGCATCCCGCACAAAAAAGCGCGCGATCCTCCGTGCTGACCCGGCACGGAAACACTATTTCCCCACACACATCTTCGGAAACGGGCGCATCATGCATGCCTGTTTCCACTCGTTGCCGCGTTTTCCGCGGCATCCCCCCAACATTCCATTACGTTTGAAAACCTATGAAATTACGAGATTTTGTCGGTGAATTTTCGGGGACCTTCCTCCTGGTCCTCTTCGGCTGCGGCACCGTCGCGGTCGATACCTTGTTCGGAGCCCACATGAGCCTGGCGCTGATCGCCCTGTTCTGGGGCATCGGCGTGACCCTGTCCATTTACCTGACGCGGCATCTGTGCTGCGCCCACCTCAACCCTGCCGTCACGATGGCGATGGCATGCAGCGGCCGCATGGCCTGGAAAAAGGTCCCGACCTACCTGGTCGCGCAGTTCCTCGGTGCGTTCGCCGCTGGCTGGATCATTTACCTGCTGTTCTTCACGTCCATTCAGGACTTCGAGACCACGCACGCCATCGTACGCGGCACGGAAGCGTCCGTGAAAACCGGGCGAATGTTCGGCGAATACTACCCGACGGCGACCGTTCCGTTCTGGCTGGCGTGCTTCGCGGAGGGATTCGGCACGTTCCTGCTGGTCTTCCTGATCTTCGCTCTCACGGAGGGTTGCAACGTCGGACGTCCCTCCAGCGACTCCGCGCCGCTCTGGATCGGCCTGACCGTGTCCTCCGTGATCTGCCTGGTCGCGCCTCTGACGCAGGCCGGACTGAACCCCGCGCGCGACTTCGGTCCCCGCGTGGTCGCCATGATCATGGGCTGGGGCAAGGCCGCACAGCCCGATTCCTGCGGCGGGGCCTTCTGGGTGTACATCCTGGCGCCGATCATCGGCGGCATCATCGCCTCGATCCTCTTCACGAAACTCTACGAACCCCTGATGAACAGACAAAGCAGCGACTGCTGCTGCGGAAAAAAGAAAGACTGATACCATGAGCAAAACCAAACTGATCCTCGTCGGCGGATTCCTGGCCGCCGGAAAAACCACCATGCTGAACGCCCTCGCCGGACGTTTCACCGGACGCGGCTTCAAGGTCGGCCTGATCACCAACGACCAGGCCGCCGACCTCGTTGACACCGCCATTCTGACCCGCACGGGCGTGGATGTCCGCGAAGTCTCCGGCAGCTGCTTCTGCTGCAACTTCCCCGGATTCATGGCCGCCGTCCAGTCGCTGATCGACGCCGGAGCGAACCTGATCGTGGCGGAACCCGTCGGCAGCTGCACCGACCTCTCCGCCACCATCCTTCAGCCGATCAAGGACAAATTCCCGGACCTCGACCTGGCTCCGCTGACCGTGCTGGTCGACCCCGTCCGCCTGAAAGAAGCACTGGAGCTCGTCCAGACGCTCACGCATCCGGACGCCCTCTACATCGTGAAGCGTCAACTCGAAGAAGCCGACCGCATCCTGCTGAACAAGGCCGATACGCTGTCCGACGCGCAGATTCAGGAAGAACTCGCACTGCTCAAGCAGAACTTCGTCGCGCCTGCCACGGCCGTCTCCGCGCTCAAAGGCGACAGCGTCGACGCCTGGATCGACGAGATCCTCGCGGGCGGAAAGCCCGGCGCGCACCTGACCGAGGTGGATTATGACCGCTACGCCCATGGCGAAGCTGTCCTGGGCTGGCTGAACGCCGCGATCAATCTTTCCGGCGCAGCCGACACCGACTGGAACGCGTTTGCGGAATTCCTGCTCGCGAAGCTTAAAGACGCGTTCCTCGCCGACAAGGCGGAGATCGGACACGTCAAGCTCTCGCTCACCAGCGATGGCAAGGTCATCCTCGGCAACGTCGGCTCCATTGGCGGCACCGTGAACATGCGCGGCGATTCCGGCGTGAAGGGCGCGTCCGCCATCATGACGCTTAACGCGCGTGTGCAGATGTCCCCGGACGATCTTCAGAAGACCGTTGAAAAGATCCTCCCGGAAACGGCTGCGGCCTTCGGCGTCTCCGCGTCCATTGTGAATCTGAAGTGCCTGATGCCCGGTCGCCCGAACCCGACCTACCGTTATCAGACCGTGATCTGATCCGATCGCATCATCCGTTCATAACACTGCCGTGCTCTCTGAGGATCAGCCTTGGAGACACGGCATTTTTTATAAAGAAAAAACCGAAGGAACGGGCAACTCTATCGGCAGGCTTCAACAGAGTCCAACTGCTGAAAAGCCGATAATATGATACATCAAAAGTAGAGAAATGTCAAGGCCGGAAATACAAAAAAGTCGGTGACAAAGAAATGGGAGGTCTCACCGGCAACTTCAATGAAGATGCGTGAATTCTCTCAGCGTTCGAAAAGACGCTTCAACGTCTTTCGTTCTTTATCGAAGCTATGAATACTGTAACACGTCGTTGCCAAAAGTCAAACCGGAAAACGAGCCCCTATCTTGTTTTTTTTCCATCTTTGTTTTGTTCTTGGTTGGACGAATGCCTAACTAAACCGTGGTTATCAGGGTTGTGACTTTCGCTTGCATTTAGCAACCTATTCCTGAAGTCGGATGAACATAAATAAAAAGATGTATTATTTAAAACAACTAGTATAATATCAGATCAAACATCAGTCTCTTTTAAGATTTTCTACCTGAGGTATAATATCTTATCTGGAATGATAACATAAAAGAATAGGAAAATGAAACTGACGTGCCCGATGAAATATTACCTCCGGTACATCGAACACGCCGAGGTGGAGCGTACCAGCGCAAGCATCCCGTTTGGTCGTGCATTCCACGCCGTGTTATCCGAACGAGCCATGAAGGGTACGGATTACACTGTGGAGGACGCGAAGGAAGATTTCGCCGTGTACTTCCGTGGTGAAACCGAGGTCAGCGAGAACATCTTGTACAAACCGGATGAGGACTACTGGTTCTGGAACCAGCGAGGCTGCGATATGCTGGATGTCGCGTTCGCCGAGTGGTCGGACGACTACACCGTGAAATCGGTCGCGGAAGCGTTCTCCGTTGATGTCCCCGGATTGAGCAAGCCGCTGATCGGCGAATTCGACCTTGTCGTCACGGAGGCGGGGACGAAGCTGTCGTTGACTGGAAGACGAGCACAAGCAAGTGGCCTGTGGGGAAAGTGGACCGCGACCTTCAAGCCACGACGTTCTGCTATGCCTATCAGCAGATCCACGGCAAAAGCCCGATCTTCCGCTTCGACGTGTTCACAAAGGCAAAGACGCCCGTCCGGCATCAGTTCTACACAGTTCGGACACAGGACGAGCTTGATCGCTTCGTCCATCTCGCCAACCGCATCGAGGCGGCGGTGAACACGGGCGTGTTCGTTCCGGTCGAGTCCTGCATGAACTGTTCGGACTGCCCTTACTCCGACCGCTGCAAACGCGAAAGCGGGATGGGAGGCTGACCATGGAACTGATTATGCAAGAAGGCAAGTTCGTGAATCGTGACGAGGTCGCAAGGACCGATACGCCCGGTTCAACCGCCACATGGCATCCCGTTCCGCACATCGACGTCATCGAAGCAGTAACCGAAGTTGTCAGGACGCACGACTGGAGCATCGAAGGCGAGAAGTTCGGTCTCGCCAGCGAGGGCCAAAAGATGTTTGGCGTGATGGAGATTTCACGCTCGTCTTCCCCGGAATGGCACCGATGCATCGGCATCCGCAACAGCCACGACAAGAGGTCCACAGAACGACGTATTCCGACCACGCATTCGGCAACTTGACGAGATTTCATTCGGCAACTTGACGGGATTTCATTCGGCATGTTGGCAGGATTTCATTCGGCAACTTGGCAGGATTCAATCCCCGTTCTTCTCCCATTTCGCGATGGCATCTAGGAACCTCGACACAACGGCATGGAGCTTTACGGGGCCGATGCCTCTCCGCGTTACGTTCTTTTTTTGAGGCGCGAGCTCGAAGCCGATGACGGAATACCGTAAGCAGCCTGGCGACCGCCTGGGCTTTAACTGGATGATGCCGTCGGTGATCAAGAAGCGGGCTGTCCGGCACGTCATCTTCGATTCCAACTTTTGGAAATCGTTCGTTCACGCTCGCCTCGCCGTGCCGACTGGTGACCACGGCTCCCTCACGCTCTACGGACGGATCCCTGGCATCCACCAGCTTCTCGCGGAGCACCTCACCGCAGAATATCGCGTGAAGACTTCCGGTCGCGGCCGCACTGTGGACGAATGGAAGCTGAAGCCGGAGCACCACGACAACCACTGGCTGGACTGCCTCGCGGGCTGTGCGGTCTGCGGATCTATGCTCGGGTGCTCGCTGCCGGAATTCGGAGCGGTCGTTCCGAAGAAGCGCGGTCGCATAAAGCTGTCCGAACGCACGGGAACGCATATCACGACGACAGAGCCACGGAAGAAGCTCAAACTGTCAGACATACGGAGAAAGTGATGACCAAGAACGACTTCGATTTTGCCGCGGATATCGTCCGCGGCGTCCTCAGACGCATGATCGCCGAAAAGAATGGAGAAATAGAGCATAACGAGCTGGATAAAGAGGCAAGCGATGCTTATGTAACAGCGCAACCTCAACCACCTGGAAAGGAGCCTCAAAATGAAGAAACAAACAGAACCGAAACTGATGAACAGAAAGAGGGATGACGCGACCATCGATAGAATGCTCGCCGCGCTGAAAACCCTGGACCGTCCCGATCTTCTCGAACGCTGGCGCGAACTCTACGGCACGGAGCCGCCGAATTCGAGCAAGAACTTCCTTCTGCATCGTCTGGCCTACCGGACGCAGGAGCTGTTCTACGGCGGCCTTGATGAGAAGCTCAAAAATGCGTTCCACAATGAGCCTGCACCGGACAGGCGCATGAGGAGAATCCTTCAGGACGGAACAAAGCTCCTCCGCACTTGGCAAGGAAAGGACTGCCAACCGTGCGCGGCAACAAGTACGAATACAATAACCGGCTCTATCGATCCCTGTCCGGCGTTGCAAGGGCGATCACGGGCAGCAACTGGAACGGGAAAGAGTTCTTCGGTATCAGAAGGGATGTGAAATGGAAACGGTGAAACGATGCGCAATCTATACGCGCAAGAGCCATGAAGAAGGGCTCGACATGGAGTTCAACAGCCTCGACGCCCAGCGCGAGGCGGCGCTGAACTATATCGCCAGTCAGAAAGCCTCCGGCTGGGTCGCACTGCCGGAGAGCTACGACGACGGCGGCTTCTCCGGCGGCAACATGAACAGACCCGCCCTCGAACGACTGCTGGACGACATTCGTGCAGGCAAGATCGACATCGTGGTCGTGTACAAGATCGACCGCCTGTCGCGCTCGCTGACCGATTTCGCGTCCATCCAGACCGAGTTCGAGAAATACAACGTCTCCTTCGTCTCCGTCACGCAGGAAATCAACACGAACACCTCGGCAGGGCGCATGATGCTGAACATCCTCATGACCTTCGCTCAATTCGAGCGGGAGATGATCGCCACCCGCGTCAAGGACAAAATGGCCGCGACGCGAAAGAAGGGCAAGTGGGTCGGCGGGCAGATTCCGTTCGGTTACAAGGTCGAGAACAAGAAACTCGTGATCGATCACGAAAAG
>ONQZ01000024.1 GCA_900320095.1 uncultured Lentisphaerota bacterium | reverse complement strand
AGAAGCCCTTGAAGCCAGTCGCGAACGCACCCAGAAGATCTTCACCATCGTCATGGGCGCCATCGCCAGCATCTCCCTGCTCGTGGGCGGCATCGGCATCATGAACATCATGCTCGCGAGCGTGTCCGAACGCAAGAAGGAGATCGGCACGCGCCGTGCGCTCGGCGCGCAGAAGTTCGACATCCTGTTCCAGTTCCTGATCGAGACCGTGATCCTGACCACGCTCGGCGGATGCGTCGGAATCGGGCTCGGCCTCGGGCTCTCCGAGATCGTGAAGCGGTACGCGGAAATGCCGACGGAAGCCTCCATGACGAACATCCTCGGCTCGCTCCTGATCTCGTCGTTCGTCGGCGTGGTTTTCGGCACGTATCCGGCATGGCGCGCGGCGCAGCAGAACCCGATCGACGTCCTCCGGTCCGAATAATACCGGACAAAAAGCCGCGAAAAGCGCGGCGCGTCCGGAAAAAATCATGGTTTTTCGGGAAAAACACTGGTAAAATCAGCTTTTAGGAGTTATCTTTTTAAAGCAGATACGGTTGATTGTCGTATGCGCCTGACCGGAATGTATTTTTTTATGGTCGTGGCGGGACGGATCAGCCGCGAACCGACAGCATCCGGAGGCAGAGTTGAATCTTCTGAAATTCTCGAAAATGAGCGGAGCGGGCAACGATTTCGTGGTCGTTGACCGGTCCGAGTCCGCATACGTCTTCACGGCGGACGCCATCCGGAAGCTCTGCGACCGCCGCCGCGGCATCGGCGCCGACGGCCTGATCCTGCTCTCCAAATCGCGCATCCCCGGCTGCAACCAGGTCGTCATGGAGTTCTTCAACTGCGACGGGTCCAAGGCGGAATTGTGCGGAAACGGCCTCCGCTGCGCCGCGCTTTTCGCCTACGAACACAGCCTCGCGCGCGAGTCGTCCATCACGTTCGCGACGGGCGGCGGCGAGCTCGCCGCCGAGGTCATCGGACCCGACCTGGTCCGCATCGAACTGCCCGTGACCGAGGATTTCGAGGCGCACGAGCACACCGCCGGATACACGGTCTTCAAGGGCGCGGTCGGCGTGCCGCACGCCGTGGTCCGCATGGACGGACTGGAACGCGCCGACATCCTGCGTCCCGGCCGCGATTTGCGTTATCATGCGGCGTTCGCGCCCGCGGGCGTCAACGTCGATTTTCTGGAGTTCGGACACGATTTCTCCGAGCCAATCCTGATCCGCACCTACGAACGCGGCGTCGAGGATGAAACGCTGGCGTGCGGGACCGGGATCGCATCGTCCGCGCGCGTGCTTGCGAAGTTCTTCCACGCGCCCGCCGACCTCACATTCCGCACGAGGTCCGGCGACCTCGTCAAGACGCATCTCCCCTCCGGAAATTCCGCGCGGATCATCCTGACAGGTCCCGCGGTCGAGGTGTACCGGGGGACCGCCTCCGCAGACAGATTCGAACTGGCGTCCGTTACGGCCGCCGACAGCCCATATTCCAAGGAAAAGGATTCCCAATCATGAAAATTCAAGGTCTCTACACGGCGCTTGTGACTCCGTTCCGCAACGGAGCAGTGGATTACGATAAACTGACGAAGCTGGTCGAAATGCAGATCGGCTACGGCGTCGACGGGATCTCCCCGGTCGGCACCACCGGCGAATCGCCCACGCTGAGCTTCGAGGAACACGAACGCGTGATCGCGACCGTGGTCCAGCTCGTGAACAGACGCTGCAAGGTGCTTGCCGGAAGCGGCGCGAACTCGACCGCCGAGGCGCTTCACCTGACCCGACACGCGAAGGCCGACGGCGCGGATTTCTCGCTTCAGGTCGCCCCGTACTACAACAAGCCCACGCAGGAGGGCCTGTACCGCCACTTCGCCACCATCGCGGATTCCTGCGACATCCCGATCGTGATCTACAACGTGCCCGGACGTTCCGGCGTCGCCGTCGCGCCCGAAACCATCGCGCGCCTCGCGAAGAACCACAACGTGGCGGGCGTGAAGGAAGCCGGCGGCTCCGTCGACCGCGTGTCCGAGATCCTCGACCTCTGCGACATCCCGGTCCTCAGCGGCGACGACGCGCTCACTGTGCCCATGATGTCCGTCGGCGCGGTCGGCGTGGTCAGCGTGGCGTCGAACATCATCCCGAAGGAGATGAAGCAGCTCGTCGACCTCTGCAACGCCGGCGCGTTCGATCAGGCGCGCGCACTGCACCGCAAGCTCTACCGCTTCTTCAAGGCGATGTTCGTGGAGACCAACCCGATCCCGGTCAAGGCAGGCATGGCGATCCGCGGCCTCATCGACGAGGAATACCGTCTGCCGCTCTGCCCGCCCTCGGACAAGAACCGCGAATTTCTCCGCCAGATCCTCGCCGACGTCCCGGTCGACTGAAGAAGATCAGGCTGCCGGACCATGCATTTGCAGAACACAGTCGACAAAACGCTTCTTCGGCGGCACTTTTATGTCGCACTGCCGGTCGCCTGCCTACTGATGCTCGTGCTTGACGGGTATCGTCTGTTCACCTGTTTTGTCCTTGTCGATTCCCTGCTCCTCGCGATCCGGATCCTTGTGCCGAAGAAAGGTTCCTTTCTCGATACGCTTCTTCCTTTTGCCGCGTTGTTCCTGGCGTATTTCCTCGCAGAGCTCACGCGATAGCGCAAAACACGACATAACGAAACAAACGCCCCGGTCTCCTTGCTGGAAGCCGGGGCGTTTCGATGTGCGCAAGCGAAGCTGAGCGCACTGCCGCAGGGGAGGACTAGTCCTCCTCGGTCATGAGGATGCGTGTCAGGTTGCTGATCTTCGCGGGGTAGAACCCGATCTTCAGGCTGCCGTCCGGGGTGGCGGCGAGGTCGTGGACCGCCTCGAACGCCAGTTTCAGCTTCTCGTCCTGGATGTCGTCCGCCGTGATGTTTTTCTTCACGATGTTGATGCTCGGAAGGGGCAGGGCGCCGGCTTTCAGGTTTTTCGCCGGGGCGTTCATCTTCCCGTCGGCGATCACGGGTGAAGCCGTGCCGCGCAGGACGACCGCCAGGGAAAGGGGCAGGGGGATGGACGCGGCGGCTTTGACGGCGGAGTTTTTCCAGCCGAGGGCGCACTCGATGCCGTCGTCCTTGAGTTCGCGGTTGAGACGGTACGCGGCGATGCGGAGCAGGGCGTTGACGTGTTCCGGCGGGATCGTGACGACGGCGATCTCCGGGATGTTGCCCTCGTCGTCCACAACGGCGTCGGAGATCATGTCGACGATCCCGGACGCCAGCAGGGCGTCGGCTTCGGCCTGTTCGACCGTGTACGGGAAGCTCTTCGGCGCGGAGAATATGAGCGAGGCGAGGACGACGAGGAGGACAATGATCGCGGCGAGGACCGCGAGGGCGATCTTGAGCGCTTTTTTCAGTTTCATTTCGTGGCGGCTCCTATGATGTTGATGGTCATGTCCGCGGCGTCAAGCATGGCCTGTTCCATGAGGTAATAGGCGCGGACTTTGTCGAGGGTGGCTTTCGGGAGCTTGATCTCGACTTTCGCCTTGCTGCCCGAGGCGGTCGCGGTGTAACTGCTGTTCAGCTCCTTGAAGAGCTTTTTGTCGAGGGAGAACAGCGAAACGAGCGTGATCTGGAGGAAACTCTTCACGCGGCGCGCCGCCTGTTGAGCTTCTTTCTCGCCCTTGCATTCCATGTTCAGTACGAGCGAGGCCGCGCCCGGTTCGTATTCCCGGATGATGAAGTCGCCGGACTTCACCAGCGCGGAAAGCCCGGTCGGGTCGTCGGCGGCGGCAAGCGGGAAACTGCGCAGAATGCCGACCGCGACCGCGTCCGCCGGGGCGTTCTGAAGCATCGCGAACTCCGAGGCGGGAAGCGGCTTGTTCGCAAAGAACGCGCGGTCGAGCGGGTTTTTCTTCCGCCCGAACGCGACCGTCGTCGGCGTGAGATACAGGATCTCGCCCGCGTCGCGCAGATCATTCTTGCCTGTCTTGCGGTTCCTGTGGTTTTCCTTCAGAGTGATGAGTTGGGCGGAGCCGCTTTTCCCGGATACCGCGAGGCGCTTTTTGCTGATTTCACGGAACAGCTCGTCCGGCGTCTTGTCCGTGCCGACGAGCATGGCGTAGCTGTCGCCCATCCGCGGCGCATAGACGATGACCGGATCCGGGAGCGTCCCTGCCTTGTTCCACGGGATGCTCTTCAGGTCGTTGCGGATGGCGAGGACGTCGCCGGAATCCGCGATCGCCTTTAACGTCGGGGTCGAGTAGAGCTTGCCGAGGTTCAGGTTCATGACGAGCGCGGCGCCGTCCGGGATCCGCGAATAGCGTTCGTCTTGCGCGAACAGGATTGCTCCGGCGCAGAGTGCGAGCACTGCCGCCACGAGCTTTGTAAAGCATCTTTGTTTTTTCATTTTTTTTCTCCTGAAATACCATGTTCTGACGTAAGGTCGCCTAAGTAATGTAACATACAGGGGCTAAAAGTCAAGTGCGCGGGACAACGAATTCGTTATTTCGGCAGGCGGTCGCGTTCATTCTGTATCCGCGTCTGACTCAGAGCAGAATATATTTGAGGACGAAAAGAAGGGAGAAGACGATGAGACTTCAACGACCTTACGGAAGCCTTCCCGTGCCTGCTGGCGATCATCGTCATGCCGTCCGCCTACAACATCGCCGACGGCATCTGCTTCGGCTTCATCGCGCGATGCCCACGCCGATGGCGGTTTTCAGGGGCAGGGGGATGGCGTTGAAGAGCTTTTCCCGGAGCGGGACGACCGTGCAGATCAGAAAGATGATACCCTCGAGGAACACCGCCATCATCCCGAACTGCCACGAAATCCCCATGCCCATGACGACCGAAAACGCGAAGAACGGCACGATGCCGACGCCCGGCGCCAGCGCGAACGGATATTTCGCCAGCCATCCCATCAGGAACGTGCCGAGAAACGACGCGAGCGCGGCGGCGATGACAGCTCCGCCCGCCGGAACCCCGATCTCGCTCATTACGCTCGGATAGACGGCGAGGATGTAGACCATGGAGAGGAATGTCGTGACGCCGGCGACGATTTCGGTTCTGACGGTCGTGCCGTTTCGGCGAGATGGAAATGGAATATCGGTCCGCGTATCCTTTCGGGAGAAGGGCTTGGAGCATTTTTTGGAGAATAAATATCAGCGATAATATACTGCGGATTTTTCAATTGTCAAGCGAGCTGTTTTCCTGCGGGGAATTATGGCGCGGAAAACGGGAAAGCGGATTTGAAAAAACACGCGCACGCATGTATATTTATATTCTTACTTTTCATCCGCCCGACTGAATCAACTCAGGAGTTTTTGCTATGCGCTGCCCCCGCTGCGGTTGCCAGGAAGACCGCGTGATCGACTCCCGCGCCTCGAAAGACGGCGCGGCCGTGCGTCGTCGCCGCGAATGCACGGCATGCGGACACCGGTTCACCACGCACGAGGAGATCATCCAGGCGGAACTGAAGGTCGTGAAACGCGACAACTCGCGGGAGGATTTCGACCCGAACAAGATCCGCGCCGGGATTGAGAAGGCGTGCTGGAAACGCGACGTGAAACCCGAGGCGATCGACATGATCGTGTCGCAGGTAACGAGCGGACTTGAGGCGGATTACGAACGCGAGGTGCCGTCCAGCGAGGTCGGCACGCGCACGATGGAGGCGCTGCGCCAGGTCGACAAGGTCGCGTATGTGCGCTTCGCCTCCGTGTACCGCGATTTCAAGGATATCGACGAGTTCATCGACGAGATCCGGAGCATGGGACGCAACCGCGCGAAGAACGCGGCGCCCCGCGGCGGAAAGAACATCTGAGAGAAAGCCCGTCCGCCATGCGTTTTTCGTTTCTTTCGTGGCTTCACGGCCGTTTTCTCCGCATCGTCAACCCGTTCCAGAAGACGCTCGGCGAGCAGAACTACATCATCCTGCTGAGCGTGCTTGTCGGCCTGCTGTCCGGCGTGGCCGGGGCGCTGATGAAGACCGTGGAACACCTCGTCCAGTCGCTCGTGGCGTACATCCCGTCGGATGCCGGATGGGCGGTCTGGGTGCTGCCCGCCACGCCCGCGCTCGGCGTGTTCTTCTGCATCTTCGTGACGCAGGTCGTCATGCGCGGCAAGTACGAACGCGGCCTCGCGGGCGTCATCATGAGCGTGAAGAACCGGACCGGGGCCGTGCCGCTCCACAAGACGTTCTCGCACATCATTACCAGCGGCGTCAGCGTCGGATTCGGCGTGTCCGCCGGACTGGAAGCCCCCGTGGCGCAGACGGGCGCGGCGATCGGCAGCAACGTCGCGCGCAGCCTGTTGCTGAACCACGAAAACCGCATCCTCCTGCTGGCGTGCGGCGGCGCGGCGGGCATCTCCGCCATGTTCAACACGCCCGTCGCCGGAGCGTTCTTCGCGATGGAGATCCTGCTCCCGAAGACCGCGAGCGCGATCCCGGCGATCATCCCGCTGATCCTGTCCTCGGCGACCGCGCTGCTCGTCTCGCAGCAGATCTATCCGGCGCGTCCGTACATCGACCTGCTGCAGTGGAACATCCGTGCGGTGCCGTACTACGTGATCCTCGGCGCGGCTGCGGGGCTTGTCTCCGTCTTCGTGATCAAAATGTACACGCGCATTTCGAAGCGGTACGGACGCGTGAGGAATCCGTGGGTGAAGGGCCTGATCGGCAGCGCGATCCTGTACCTCGCGATCCTGATGTTCCCGGCGCTGCGCGGCGACGGCTACCACTTCATCCGCCATCTGCTGACCGAACCGGAGACGCTGTACTCCGGCAGTCCGCTCGCGGCGGTCTTCTCGAATCCGTGGTTGTTCCTGGGCCTGACGTTCCTGCTGGTGTTCCTGAAGGCGCTGACCTCGATCTCGAGCCTGGAGAGCGGTGCGGACGGCGGCATCTTCGCGCCGTCGATGTTCATCGGCGCGTTCCTCGGCTACTCCATCTCGAAGCTCATCCACATGGTCGGGCTTGCCTGGGGCGGATACATCAGTGAAGCGAATTTCCTCGCCATCGGTATGGGCGGCGTGCTGGCGGGCGTGATGCACGCGCCGCTTACCGGCATCTTCCTGATCGCCGAGCTGACGGGCGGATACAAGCTCTTTATCCCCCTGATGATCGTGTCCGCGCTCTCCACGTTCGTCTGCCGCAAGCTCTGCACGCACAACGTCTACAAGACGATGATCCTGTTCCACGGCGGCGACCCGGACGGCACGCGCGACGCGGACGCGCTTACGCGGGCGATCCCGGACGAACTCATCGAAAAAGACTATCTGCCGCTGTCCGAATCCGACTCCATGCGGAGCGTGCTGAACTCGGTCATGAAGACGAACCGGAACGTGTTCCCCGTGCTTGACGGCGACGGACACCTTGCGGGCATCGTCACGCTCGACGACATCCGTCACTATCTGCTGGAAACGTCGCTCTACGACGTCGCGCTGGTCTTCGACATCATGCGTACTCCCGAAGCCATTCTGAAGCCGGGCGACACGCTCGGACGCGCGATCGACCTCTTCGAGAAGCACCGGGAGACGGAGGTCCCCGTGGTGCGCGACGGCGTGTACGTCGGGTTCGTCACGAAGAACCGTGTGCTAGACCGTTACCGCTACCTGATCGAAAACCGCCCCGAGCTCTTCTGAACGGAACATAAAAAGGACAACCCGGCCATGATCGAACTTTCCGCACAGGCGATCTTCCTTCAGGATTCGCACGGATGCGCCGTGCCGTTCGACCCGGACGACCTCGCCGCCCGGATCCGGTCCGTCCTGCCGGAAAACGGCGCGGAGTCCGACGCGCTCGCCCGAGACGCCGTCAGCGCCGTGGAATACGCCCTACGCCATGCCGGAAAGCCGAAAAAAGGCCCGCTGTACGTGAAGGCGTCCGCGGTCGACGCCATGATCGCGAACATCCTCCAGTCGGTCGGACTGAACGATGCCGCCGCGGCCTACGGGCGCACGAAGCGCATCGACGACGAATCGGAGCATTTCCAGGACGCCCGGATCGCGTCTCTTTTGAGCGAACGTCTTTCTCTGGGCGGGGAACGCCTCGCGGCGGTCGCGCGGAAGGTCTCCAACACGCTCCGCTCCATCGGCGCGGACGCCTCCTCCACCGACCTCGTCCTCGAGCTCGCGAAGCATTTCGCGGATTCGCTCGACGCCGTCGGCCCGGTGAAGCTGTCGCTCCCCGAACCCGGCTGGAACGACAAGGGATTCATCCTGCCGCCGGAGGAGTTCATCAGCCGGATCTCCGCCGCGTCCGCGCGCCTGCTCGATCCGCAATGCCGCGCGGTGAAGGCCCAGCCGGTCGACCTGCGCGTCTTCCCGGCGCTCCGCGTGGAACTCCGCTTCTTCCCGCTTCTGCGCGAATCCATGCTGGAAACGCCCGTTACGGAACTTGCCTTCGCGCCGCTTCTGGTCCCGGTCGCGGCGTGCGTGGACGAACTGTGCATCGCGGCGGACGATGCCTGCGGTCGGCATGGCGGCGAATCCGTCACGCCCCTGAAGCTCCTGCTGCATTTCGCCGACGCCGAGGTGTTCGCGTCCGAGGCGATGGGGTGCGCCGGCAGGAAAGCCTCCGCCGGGATCTTGAATGCCCTTGCCGGATTCTTCACCGGCATGATCACGCGCCGTCCGGAAAAGATTACCTGCGCTTAAACGATTGCAGGGCCCCGTTTATCTGGATCCCTTTGATCTGTTCCAGCGTGACCGGAAAGAGGATGAGGTGATTACCGGGCGGATTCGAGCTTGCGTTCGATGGCGTCGAAATCCACGTCGCCGTCAAGGTTCAGGGCCTTTTCCCAGTATGAACGGGCGGCGGCCTTGTCGCCGAGTGCGTTGAAGATGTCTCCGGCGTGGTCCGTGATGGTGGCGTCGACGTCGTCACCGAGGAGTTCGATGGCGCGCAGGATTTCCTTTTTGGCCTCTTCATAACGTTTCAGCTTGAAGAGGATCCACGCATAGCTGTCGGCGATTGCGCCGTTCTTCGGATCGAGCTCGACGGCTTTTAGAAGGTATTGGAGGGCTTCGGGAAGCTTGTAGTCGTGGTCGGCGAAGATGTAGCCGAGGGAGTTGTATATCTCGGCCTCGGGGACGTCTTCGGACGGAGGCGCGGGCGGACGGCTGGTGAGGAGCGGGGCGAGCATCTGTTCGACGTACTGCATGTTGTTCGCCTTGTCTGCGATGTTCGCGCTGATGAGGCGGAATCGGCGGCCCTCGAGCAGGGCGGGGGTGATGCGCGCGGCGTTGCGGATGCGTTCGAGCGCCTTGTCGTAGTTCCGGAGGCGCATGTAGCAGTCGGTCTCGACGAGGAGGCGTTCCGTGTCGAGCGGGGCGCGCTTGAGGAGTTCGAGCGCCTTTTTATAATGTCCGCGGTTGAATTCGAGCTGGCCGAGCTTTGTGTTGACGAGGTCGGGCGACTCCAGGAACGTGCCGAGGATGCGGTAGGTGCGCTCGGCGTCGTCGTAGAGTTTCGCCGCGGTCTGGAGTTCGGCGCAGACGGCGAACATGCTCGGGGTAGGGGATTTCACGACGGCGAAAATGCGGTCCCAGGCGCGCGCGCCGAGGAGCGGTTCGTCCAGTTCGTCGGCGAGGACCGCCACGGTGAACAGCGCTTCGGTGTCGCCGGGGGCTTCCGCCAGGCGGGCGAGCGCGGCCGCCATGACCTGCGACTTGTAGCCGAGGTCGCAGAGGATGCGGAACGGCTCGGGGAAAACGGGGTCCTCGACCTCTTTCTTGCGGTCCAGCAGGCAGGTCAGCGAGGTCCGGGCGAGACGGTACATCTCGTCGCGGAGCGCCCACGCGGTGCGGTTGAACGGGACGAGCACGGAGGTCGCGAGGGGGGATTTCGCGTCGGCGGTCTCCATGTCCCCGGCGCAGGAGACGATCAGCGAGGACTGGACCTGGGGGGAGGCGTCGAAGACGCGCATGGAGGCGAGTTCGGCGCGAAGTGCACGGAGCTTGTCCTGATAGTTCTGGACGTCGTCGGCGAGCGCGGGATCCTCGCGGCGCTTCCTGTCGAACGCCTTGTCCGAGTAGACGAGGACGAGCTTGGACGCGATGTTGAAGTTGTACTCGCGGCGGCGTTCGGAGGGCGGATCGGGGTCCTTGCGGACGGCCTCGAAGGCGCGCTCGAAATACCCGACGGCGTCGTCGATGCGCTTGTCCTGCACGAGGATTTCGCCGCAGGTGAGGTTGAGCTCGCGCGAATCGGGATTGTCGTCGGCGAGTTTCAGCAAGCGCGGCAGGACCTTGTCGTGGAACGAGGGCTGGACGACGGCCTGGACGAGCGGGGAGAAGAACGCCTCGTTGTCGGGGTGTTTCGCCGCCATCTCGAAGAACTTGTCGATGTCCGCGTCCGTGAACTGGTTCAGGAGGAGGGAATTGTCGAAGATCCTCGCCAGGTCCGCCAGCGTGTCCGCTTCGTCCTGCGCCGCCGCCGAGGGAAGCAGCTCGTCGAAGAAGAGCGTGGTGTTCGGCAGCCAGTCGGACTCCGTGTCGCCCTGCGCGAAGAGCGCGGGCGCGGCGGCAAGCGCGAGAAGCGCCGCCGTGAGGGTGCGGAGTCTGGATGTGAGGAAAGGAGTCATGCCGAAAACCGGAGGTAATGAAAAGTAAAGTGTACGGAAATAAGAAACGCGCCGGAAGTGCCGGAGGGGCACCGCGGGGCGCGTTCCATTCGTCCCGGACGTCCGCCGGGGTACAAGAAGCGGGGTTTCCGCTTACTTGTTTTTATGCCGCATGGCCTTCAGCAGTTTTTTGCGTTTGTGCTGAGCGATTTTGCGACGGCGTTTTTTTCTCAGATTGCCCATGATTGAAGATTCCTGGTTAAAAGTATGCTGGTTTGAAAAAAATATTGCTAAGAATATAGCATCAAATCCGGAAATGGCAAGCGAAAAACGCTTTTTTCACCAAAAAAAACACGTTTTTGATGCGAAACGGCGGTGCGGCGGGGTCAGAATCCTCCCTGCGAAATCGCCCACATGTACATCTTCGTATCCACGCCGCAGCCTTCGGCCTCGGCCTTGCGGATGAAATCCGCGAGCTCGTCCTGTGCGACGAGGAACGTTTCGATGTACTCGGATTCGTCGAAGTGCGTGGCGAGGTCGGTCTGCGCCTCGAGGTCGACGGTCATCCTCACGAGATGCACGAACTCGGAGGAGAGCCCGGGCGAGGTGAAGACGCGCGGCGAGCAGTAGTCGACCGTGCCGACATAGCCGGTCTCCTCCTTCAGTTCGCGCACGGCGGCGACTTTCGGGTCTTCATCGGGGTTGATGAGCCCGGCGGGGAACTCGTAGACGAGGCGGCCGGTCGGGGGGCGGAACTGCCGGATGACGATGAGCTTGTCGCCGGGTTTCGTGACGGGGATCATCATGACGGCGCCCTGGGAATGGACGCGGGAGGCGGATTCCCAGGTTCGCGTCTTGCCGTCGTGGCCGAGGTAGGTGATCTTCTGGAGGGAGATCCAGCCGCCGGAAGCGATGGTTTCGCGGTTCAGTATCTTCATGTGTCAGCCTTCCTGTCCGGGCACCGCGACGGGCGCGATGGCGCCGAACTTGCAGACGGATTCGCAGAGGCGGCAGCCGGAACACAGCTGCGGGTCGATGGCGGGCTTGCCGTCCGCCGTGACCACGATGGCCGGGCAGCCGCACTTGAGGCACGCCTTGCAGTTCCTGCACTTGGCGGCGTCGATGGCGCGGACGGTTCCGAGACGGCGGCGAATCTGGAGCGGGCAGGGCGCCTTCGAGATGATGAGCGAGGGCTCGTCCGCGGCGATCTCCTCCGCGAGGACTTTGTGCAGTTTCTCCTGGTCGAACGGATCGCAGACCGTGACGCGTTTCATGCCGCAGGCGCGCGCGATGGCTTCGATGGACGCGGCGGGCGCGGGCTCGCCGGAGATGGTGCGTCCGGTGCCGGGGTGGTCCTGATGCCCGGTCATGGCGGTGCTGGAGTTGTCGACGACGATGAGCGTGGAGGTGCCTTTGTTGTAGACGACGTCGAGCAGGCCGGTGATGCCGGAGTGGAAGAACGTGGAGTCGCCGAGCACGCCGACGACCTTCTTCTTTTCGCCGGCTTTGTCGAGGCCGTGCGCGAGCGTGAAGCCGCCGCCCATGCAGATGAGCACGTCGGTGCGTTCGAGCGGCGGGAAGACCGCGAGGCTGTAGCAGCCGATGTCGCCCGTCACGATCACGTCGAACTTGGTGAGCGCGTAGAAGAGCGCGCGGTGGGGGCAGCCGGGACAGAAGACCGGAGGCCGCATTGGGAGGCCGTCGGCCTGCGGGAAGGGCTTCGGGAGCTCGTTGTTCGTGCCGCGGAGTCTTTCGCGGATCTCAAAGATGCGGTCCGGCGTGAGCTCGCCGCAGCGCGGCACGACGTCGGATTTGCCGGAACACGCGATGCCGAGCGAACGGACGTGTTCCTCGAGGATCGGGTCGCCTTCCTCGATGACGACGACGCGCTTGACGGAGGCGGCGAACTCGCGGATCATGGAGTCGGGGAAGGGCCAGGGCCAGCCGAGCTTCAGGACCGGGGCTTCCGGCATGAGCTCGCGGCAGTAGAGCGCGGTGATGCCGCAGGTGATGATGCCGAGGTCGGCGGCGGCGCCGGGGATCACATGGTTCAGCGAGGCGTGCGACGAGGCGTCGGCGGACTGCGCGTCCATGCGTTCCTCGACCTTCACGCGGAGCTTGCGGCCCCAGAGCGGGAGCGGCACGAAACGGGACGGCTCCTTTTTGAACTCGGTGACGTTTTTCGGGCGCGGCTCGCCACATTCGACCAGCGCGCGTGAGTGCCCGACGCAGGTGGTGGTGCGGAGGATGACCGGGCAGCCGTATTTTTCGGAGAGCTCGAACGCCTCCAGCATGAAGGCGCGTGCGTCGACGGCGTCGGCGGGGTCGAGGATGGGGACTTTCGCGAGACGGGCGTAATGGCGCGTGTCCTGCTCCGTCTGGGAGGAATGCTGGCCGGGATCGTCCGCCACGACGACTACGAGCCCGCCGCGGACGCCGACATAGGAAAGCGTCATCAGCGGGTCGGCGGCGACGTTCAGCCCGACGAGCTTCATGGTGACGATGCAGCGCGCACCGGCGATGGATGCCCCGGCGGCCGCCTCAAGGGCGACCTTCTCGTTCGGGCTCCACTCGCAGTAGACGCCGTCGTACTTGACGAGGTTTTCGAGGATCTCGGTGGACGGTGTGCCGGGGTAGCCGAACGCGGCCGTCACGCCGCCTTCCCACGCACCGCGTGCGATCGCCTCGTTTCCGGTGAGGAGCAGACGCATGGCGGATTACCTCCGTGCCGCCGCCATGGCGCGCTTGAAGGACGGGAGCGACTCGGTGATGGTGCGTTCCGGCACGCAGAAGGCGAGGCGGATGAAGCCCGCCATGCCGAATCCGACGCCGGGGACGGCGAGGATGCGTTCGCTCTGGAGGATGCGCACGAATTCGACGTCGTCCGCGATGGGCGTCTTCGGGAAGAAATAGAACGCTCCGGGCGGCAGATAGAACTCGAATCCCGCCTCGCGCAGGACGTCCGCCATCATGTCGCGGCGGCGTCCGTAGAGGACGGGGTCGACCTCGCAGTCGATGCAGCGGTTCAGGACGCGCTGGCCGATCGCGGGTGCGTTCACGAATCCGAGGATGCGGTTCGTCATGGTGACGGCGGCGATGAACTCCTTCACGCCGTGGAAGTCCGGGGCGGCGGCGACGTAGCCGACGCGTTCGCCCGCGAGCGAGAGATTTTTCGAGAAGGAGCCGACCACGATGGAGTCGTTGTAGAGCGAGAAGAGCGACGGGATCTCGACGTGCTCGAAATTGAGGAAACGGTACGGCTCGTCGGAGATGAGCAGGATCGGACGGCCGTTCTTCTCGGACTGTTCGCGGAGCGCGTCGGCGAGCGCGGAAAGCTCCTCGCGGTTGTAGATGCGGCCGGTCGGGTTGTTCGGAGAGTTGATGATGACGGCGCGCGTTTTGTCGCTGAGCGCGGCGCGGAATCCCTCGATGTCGAGCGAGAAATCCTCCGGGTGGGACGGGACCGGGCGGAGCTTGCCGCCGAAGTTCGAGACGTAGAAGCCGTATTCGACGAAGTAGGGGGCCGGGCAGAGGACTTCGCAGCCGGGCTCGAGCGTGGCGCGGAACACGGCGTTCAGGCCGCCCGCCGCGCCGCAGGTCACGACGACGTGCGAGGCGTCGATCTGGGCGGACTGTTCCTGCGAGACCTTGCGCGCGAGCGCGGCGCGGGTGTCCGGGAATCCGGCGTTCGGCATGTAGCCGATGGAGTAGGGGCGGTCGGCGGTCTGCGCGAAATCGAGGAGCGCTGCCTTCACTTCGGGCGGCGGGGGCATGTCCGGGTTGCCGAGGCTGAAATCGTAGACCTGGTCGTCGCCGTATTTCTTCTTGAGTTCGATGCCCGCCTCGAACATTCTGCGGATCCAGGAGGAATGTTCCATGTAGCCGAGAATTTCGCCTGTCACGATGCTGTCCATCATTTGCCTCCTTCGTTCTTGTTCTCTTCGCCGACGGTCTCGTAGAAGATGCGCTTCGCCTTGCCTTCGGTGCGCGGGAGTTCGCCGGGCTTGTAGATGTCGCCTTCGGGGGAGAACCCGAGGTCTTCCTTGAGCTGTTTTTCGACCATGTATCCGGTCACGCCGGGTTCGGCCTCGACGTTCACGCGGAGGCTCTTGATGCCGTGGTCGTCGCGGATGATGATCTGGTAGTTCGGGAGCACGCCCGGGACCTTCAGCAGGGACTGTTCGACCTGGTTCGGGAAGAAGTTCACCCCGGAGATGATGAGCATGTCGTCGAGGCGTCCGCTGATGGTGTCGAGGCGCAGGTGGGTGCGTCCGCAGACGCATTTTTCGCGGGTCAGGATGCGGCCGCGGTCGCCGGTCTTGAAGCGGATCACGGGGAGCGCTTCGCGTGTGAGACTGGTGATCGTGATCTCGCCGAACTCTCCGTCGGGCACGGGCTCGCCGGTGTCGTGGTCGACGACTTCGACGATGTACTGGTCCTCCCACATGTGGATGCCTTCGTGGGCGGGGCAGTCCATGCCGCTGCCGATGCCGCCGGTCTCGGTCATGCCGTAGATGTCGAACGCGTCGATGCCTAGCCCGTCGCGGATGCGCTTCTTCATGCCGGGGGAGAAGGATTCCGCGCCGAAGATGCCGATCTTCAGGTCGGGCAGGGACTGGTTGGTCTCGGCGAGGATCTCCATGATGCGGATGGAGTAGGACACGACGGCGACCATCACGCGGGTCTGGAAGTCGCGCGCGAGCTTGATCTGGCGGACGGTGTTGCCTGCGCCGGTCGGGACGATGAAGAGCCCGGCCTCGCGCGCGCCGTGGTAGCAGCCGAATCCGCCGTTGAAGAGGCCGAAGCCGGGCGTGATCTGGCAGGTGTCGCCGGGATTCGCGCCCGCCATGACGTAGCAGCGGCCCATGCAGGTCGCCCATTGCTTGAGGTCGGCGAGCGTGTAGGGCATCACGACCGGGGTGCCGGTGGAGCCGCTGGACATGTGCATCTCGGCGAGCTGATTGCGCGGGACGCAGGACATTCCGAGCGGATACTGTTCGCGGAAATCCTTCTTGGAGCAGAAGGGGAGCTTGTGGAGGTCGGCGAGGCCGCGGAAGTTCGCGGGGTCGATCCCGGCGGCTTTGTAGCGCGCCGCGGACCAGGGGGAGTTCTTCGCCGTGTGTGCGACGATCTCCTTCAGGCGTTTGTTCTGGAGTTCGATGATCTGGGCGCGGGAGAGCGTCTCGGCTTCTTCGTTCAAATATCGGAACATAACATTCTTCCTTTCCAGAATGCGGTTAGATTTGCTTCTTCGAATCCCTTTTTGACGCGGGCGAGCAGCCCGCTGCGCCAGTGGTCCTCGGAGATTTCGGGGAGGCCCTTGGAAAGCGCGCCCGTGAGGATCGTGTTCGCGAGACGGGCGTTGCCCAGCTCCAGCGCGAGCGCGGCGCAGTCGAGGTAGACGAGGCGCGGGAAGACTGCGTGGAGGCGTTCCTCCACGTCGGCGGGGTAGGTGCAGGCGCCGTTGGTCACGGTCACCGGGATCACGCTCAATTTCGCGACGACGGCGAGCCCGCCGGGCTTCAGCCAGTGGGCGTAGCGGATCGCCTCGATGTGCTCCATGGCGGCGATCACGTCGATGCCGCCGGAAACGGCGAGCGGGGCGAACGAGCCTTCGCCGTAGCGGACCTGGGCGGTCACGCTGCCGCCGCGCTGCGCCATGCCGTGGATCTCGTTGGTCGTGACGTTGAATCCGGCGGCTTCGGCGGCGGACGCGATGATGCCCGCCGCGAACAGGATGCCCTGTCCGCCCACGCCGGTCAGCAGGATGCTTTTGATCATAATGGCAGTACGGTTCCTTATGTGCCGAAAGCGGAAAGAAAGTCTCCGCTTTGAGTCAGGATTATTTCAAAACAAAACACTAATATAGCATAAAGGTCTTCAAAAATCAAGCAGTATGCGCGCGTGAACATCAAAAAATATGGAGACGGCCGGGAAAACCGTCTCCGTACGGAGATATGCCGGATGATGCAGTCCGATCAGTACTTTTCGATGCCGCAGTATCTGGCGAAGGCCTCGGCTTCGTCCTTGGTCAGCATGATGACCGCGCCGTGCTTGGCGCCGGAGAAGTTCGTGGTCTTCATGACGCCCTGATTGAATCGGCCGAGGTTCGTGAACTCGCGGAAGTCGGTGGTCTCGCTGAACGCCATTTCGTTGGGGAACGAGTAGTTGTCGAACATGAGGACGTACTTGTCGGTGCCGATGCGCCGCCAGACGTTCGGGGCCTCGACCGCGCCGCCTGTCTTCGCGCAGTTTTCGTCGTTGACGTACTTGTATCCGTAGAGCAGATGGTCGGATTCGGCGTGCTTGATGCCGCTGTCGTAGTCGAAGAGATGGTACTTGCCGTTGGCGTAGGAGAGGTCGCCGTCGATGTAGGAGTGGTCGCCCAGGTCGGGATCGAATCCGAGGAGCTTCGGCACGGTCACGAGCTGCGTGAAATCCTTGTCCGTGTAGGCGTAGTAGAGCTGCTTCACTTCGCCGCCCTTGAGTCCGAGCGTGAAATAGACGAAAATCCTGCCCGTTTCGGGGTCGTAGGCGGTTTCCGGGGCCCACGCCTGGCTGATGTCGCCGAGCTCGGGGAACGCCGCCGCGACGTCGAAGTGGGTGCTGGTCCAGTTGATGAGGTCCTTCGACTTCATGAGGACGAGACTGCGGTTGTTGCCCCAGCCGTATTTCTGGGCGTCGCGCTGCCACTGGGTGGCGCGCAGACCCTGCCGCTGGGCGTGGATGTGCAGGTCGGTCGCCGCCATGTAGAAGCCGTCGGGCCCGCGGAAGATGTGTGGATCGCGGATGCCCTTCTGTTCGGCGAGGTCGATGCCGAGGAGCACGGGCTTGTTGCCGTTCACGTCGGTGAACGTGTAGCCGTCGCTGCTGAGCGCGAAGAAGATGTCGTGGTACTGCTCGCGGAACGAGACCATCAGGTACGCGCCGAAATTGTCCTCGGTGACCTCGGGGATGAGGTCGGAGCCGGAATCGGAGGAGCAGCAGGCGCAGGAGGACGCGGAGACGGAGAGGAACACTGCCGCGGACGCGACTGCGAGCGAGGCGAGGAGACGGCGGAGAAGACGGCCGGTTGGTTTCATGTCGGGTTTCCTTGTATGTTGATTGGTTTGTTTGAGGCTGTGAAAATGATCGCGGATGGGTCAGAGGCGGAAAAGCCCGTACTGGATGATGCAGCGGAGCGCGGAGACCCCGTCCTTCCAGTTGATCTTCTTGCCCTCCTCGTAGCTGCGCGGCGCGTAGGAGACTGGGACCTGCCAGGCGCGCGGATGCAGACGGGCGATCTTGAGCGTGAATTCCGGCTCGAATCCGAAACGGTTTTCGTTCAGTTTTATCTTCTGTAGGAGTTCGCGGCGGACCATCTTGTAGCAGCACTCCATGTCGGAGAGCGCGAGGTTGGAGAACATGTTGCAGAAGCGTGTGAGGAATTCGTTGATCTTCGAGTGCCAGTAGAGCATGACCTGCTGGGCTCCGGTGCGCAGGATGGACGTGCGCGCGCCGAAAACGACGTCCGCTTTGCCGTCGAGGATGGGCTGGAGGACGGAGGGGAGTTCCTCCGGGCTGTACTCGAAATCGGCGTCCTGGACCGTGACGACGTCGCCGGTCGCCATGGCGAATCCGGTATGGAGCGCGGCTCCCTTGCCGCCATTGACTTCGTGGCGTTTGAGCTTGAATCCGCGCGCTTCCCACGCCTGAAGGCGTTCCCATGTGTTGTCCGTGGAATGGTCGTCGACGGCGATGTATTCCAGCTCGACGCCTTCCTGGAAGCGAACGGCGCAGACCCGTTCGAGGATGGCGTCGATGTACCGTTCCTCGTTGTAAACGGGGATCACGATCGAAAGTTTGAGTTTTTCCGGCATATTCTATCCAAAGTTGAAGCCCGCGGCCCGCTTGTTTCCGGGGCGGCGCGGGGTGTCGTTTGCTGTTTTTTACTGTAAATAAGATATGCCGGAATTGTGTTTTTTCAAGTCCGGGAGACTTTTTTTTGAAAAACCGCTTGCATTTCTCCTGTTTCAGAGTTAAATTTTTAGATGAATTTTCCTCCATGACAAGCGATCCGATTATACGAAAGGATTCCCGACATGAAATATTTCCTGCTTTCCGTCATCCTGCTTGGTTTCCTCTGCTCCTGCGCCCATGATCCGGAACCGAAGCCGTTGTACACCAGCCGGTTCTATACGGAGAAGGACGCGGTCGCCCCGAACGGCTGGCGTTTCCGCGAGGACGGTTTCTTCGCGAGACCGCTGACGTTTGAGGTGAAACCGTATCTCGGCCTGGACGAGAGCAGCGACGAATACGACGAACGAGCCAATCTTTTCACGATCAAAACCGGCGAAAAGCCTGCCATCTATTACTACACCGGGTTCTATCCGGTGGAGGACGACTCCATCATCGACGTCGTGGCGGACGCGGCCGGAAAAGGCTCGTTCTCGCTCGGCGTGGAGTTCTTCGATGCCGACCGGAATATCATCGGCGAGCGTCATCAGGGATTCAATCTCATGCCCGTCAGCGGCGACAAGCCGTTCAAAAACTACCGTTATCGCATGTATTTCCTTGCCAACGAGAACGGAAAAGCGCGGAGTGTCCGCCTTATGTTCATCACCGATCCGGCAACCACGCTGACGCTGCGCGACATCTCGCTCAATATCACGCCGTATGAGGTCGACCGGATGGACAGCACGTACCTCAAGTTCAAGGAAAAGGAAGCGAAACAGAACCGGAAGAAATGACCGGCGTCTCTTGTTTCTGAAAACGGGGCGGAGTCCGCGGACCCCGCCTTTCTTTTTGTCCGGACGGAAGATTTATCTGGTTTTCGCCAGGGCTTTTGAGAGGGATTCAGCGCATTGGACGAGGTCGGATTCCGTGTGCGATGCCATGACGGTCAGGCGCAGGCGCGCCGTCCCCTCCGGCACGCTCGGATACCGGATCGCGGAGACGAAAATGCCGTCCCGCCGCATGGATTCCGCCGCGGCGAGCGCGCGGGCGCTGTCCCCGACGACGATTGGGACGATGGCGGACTCGGTTTGAGCATTGACGCCGAGCCTGTGAAGCTGTTCCAGGAAGAACGCGACGTTGTGCTGAAGCCGGGCGACGCGTTCGGGTTCCGTCCTGATGATCCCGAGTGCGGCGAGCGCGGCACCTGCCGATGCCGGGGCGGGGGCGGTCGAAAAGATGTACGAACGCGCCTTGTTCCGCAGATAGTCGGTCATCTCGCGTGTGGCGCAGATGAAGCCGCCTTCGGAACCGAGCGCCTTGCTGAGTGTGCCCATGAGGATTTCCGGGCGAAGATCGAAGCCGGGGAACAGCGACAGGATGCCGTGTCCGCCGGGACCGACAACGCCTGTTGCGTGCGCCTCGTCGATCATGGAAAAGAGGTTGTAACGGTGTGCGATATCGAGGAAGTCCGGCAGGTTCAGGAGGTCGCCGTCCATGCTGAACACGGCATCGGAGACGACGAGCCCGGAGCAGGGCGTATTGGAGACGATCTTCCGTTCCAGGTCGCGCATGTCGTTGTGACGATAAACTATGATCCGCGCGCCGCTGAGTCGGCAGCCGTCGATGATGCTGGCGTGGTTCAGCTCATCGCTGAAAATCGCGTCGGACCGGGAGCACAGCGCCGGGATCACGCCGGAATTCGCGGCGAATCCCGTGGCGAACGCGATCGCGTCCTCCGTGCCCTTGAACTCGGCGAGGGCGCGTTCGAGATCCCTGTGAATCGTCTGTGTGCCGGTCGTGAGGCGGGAGCCGCCCGTCCCGGTCCCGAATCGTTTCACCGCGTCGACGGCGGCCTCTTTCAGGCGCGGGTCGTTCGCGAGGTCGAGATAATCGTTGGATGCGAACATCAGCGTGTCGCGACCGTGAAGCGTCACGTGCGCGGAGGCGGGCGATTCGAAGACCTCTTCCGTTCTGTGGAGGCTGCGTTCGCGAAGTGACCGAAGCGCGAGGCTGATGCGTTCCTGCGGAGTGGAAGTTTGCGCCGGCGTGTCTTTCCTTCCCTCGTCCACCGGCTTCGGCGGGATGCCGTGCACCAGGACAGGCTGTTGTTCCAGGAACTCAATTGTCCGTGCGACGTCTTCGCGTTTGCCCCGATAAAGAAAAATGCGTCCGCCGAAGAGAGAACCCTGCAGTTTCAGCGGCGCGATCCGCACGTAGCCGAGCGATTTCGAGGCGATGTATCCGGTCACGTAGTCGGGATCGTCGGAAATGCAGAGCTCGGCAGCGATCCCCGGTGCGTTCGCGACTTTCGCCGCCAGCACCATCGCCTCGGCGTAATGGTTCTTGCACGAAGAATGCTGTATGACCGAGCCGGATTCCGCCGCGTCCATCATCGTCGCGCGCACGCCGCGTTCCGGGTCGGGTTCAAGGCGTTCGAGGGTGTCGGCATCCAGCAGGATCGCGCCGCGCATGCCGTGCGTTTTCCGGAGCAGTTCGACGATCTCCGCGGCGCGGTCGATCCCGAGCGAACCGAGAAGTCCGCGCATCAGCTCCAGTCCGGCTTCCGGCGAGTCGGTCGTGAGTGACCGCACGGGCAGGGCGTCCAGATGCAGGATGGAATCCGCGCTGAGGCGTTCGAGCTTGAAATTAACGAAATCCGGTTCGCCGTTGGCGTGGTGCATGGCGCGTTCGAGAAGCGATTGCAGATGTGCCGGGACGCCGGATTCCGGCAGGATTTTTTCCGCGCCGGAAATGTGCCGTCCGCCGCACGAAGCGCGCATTTTGAGGGAGAACAGGTCAGACGGCATCGGCAAGGCTCCTCATGGCGGACGCGATGCGGTCCAGCGCGGCGTTGTCCGTGACGAACGGCGGCATGGTGTAGATGAAGCGGTCGTACGGACGCAGCCAGACGCCCGTTTCCAGCACGATCCGCTGAGTCGTTTCGGGGGACGGGATGCGGCCGACCTCCAGCACGCCGACCGCGCCGAGGACGCGGACGTCCCGGACGTTCGGGCAGTCGCGGCAGGGGGCGAGGGCGGCTTTCAGATGCGTTTCGATGCGGGCGACCTCGGATTTCCAGTCGTAGGCTCCGAGCAGGTCGAGCGAGGCGCACGCGGCGGCGCAGGCGAGCGGATTCGCCATGAAGGTCGGGCCGTGCAGAAACACCTGGATCGGGGCGGCGACCCGGTCGGACGCGGCGGCGACGGCGAGCGAAATCGTCCCGGCGGTCAGCGCCTTGCCGATCGTCATGATGTCGGGCGTGACGCCCGCGTATTCCGAGGCGAACAGCCTGCCCGTGCGCCCGAATCCTGTGGCGATCTCGTCGAAGATCAGCAGGATGCCGCGCGCCGAGCAGGCGGCGCGAAGCTTTCGGAGGTATTCCGGGTGATAGAACCACATCGCGTTCGCCCCCTGGAAGATGGGTTCGACGATGACCGCGGCGAGTTCGTCGCCATGCTCGTCCAGCAGCGTTTCCATTGAGGAGAAATCCGCCTCGTCCCAGTCGCCGCCGAACCGGCATGAGGGGCGTTCCGCGAAGAACTGCCGCGGCAGGATCCCGTGAAAGACGCGGTGCATCCCCCCGGGGTCGCTGACCGCCATCGCGCCCACGGTGTCGCCGTGGTAGCCGCCCTTCAGCGCGGCGATGCGGCAGCGTTCCGGGTGTCCGGTCGCGGCCTGATACTGGATCGCCATTTTCAGGGCACATTCGACCGCGATGGAACCGGAGTCGGCGTAGAAATAATGATTGAGGCCGCGCGGCATGAGCGCGTTGAGGCGTTCGGCGAGTTCCATGGCGGGCTTGTGCGTGAACCCGGCGAACATCACATGCGGGAGCTCCCGCGCCTGACGCCGGATCGCCTCCACGACTTCGGGCCGGCTGTGTCCGTGCGCCGCGCACCACCATGAGGAAATGCCGTCGACGAGGCGCGTGCCGTCGTCGAGCGTGATAAATGCGCCGTCCGAGGCGGACGCGCCCAGCACGGGCGGGGGCGTGACGGCGGACGCGTACGGATGCCAGATATTGGCGCGATCAACGGTGCAATCCATGCAGCGCCTCCTGAAAAATGGGCGAGAAATCCGGGAGTTGAACATTGTTTGAAGTAACATCCCATTTGCCGAGGCGGACGAGCGCGGGCGGATATCCCGCCTGACGCATGGCGCGTCCGATCATGCGCGGCGTGTCTTTGTCGATGACCGGATCGGCTTCGGCGCAGTAATTGTACACGACTCCGGCGAGGTCCATGTCCCGGTGCTTCAGCGCCTCGATCGAAAGCAGCGCGTGGTTCAGCGCGCCGAGCTTGCCGGAACACACCAGAATGACCGGCCAGAGTTCCGCGGCGGCGAAGTCGACCGTCAGGAAGTCCTCCGTGAGCGGGACGGCGAGACCGCCCGCGCCCTCGACCAGCGTGACGTCGTATTGTTCGGAGACCTTCCGGACACATTCGGAGATGCGGCCCGTGTCGACCGTGCGGCGTTCGAGCGCGGCCGCCAGGTGCGGCGAGGCGGGGAAGTCGAAGATCTGCGGCGTGGTCAGTCCGGCGGCGTCTTCGGGAAGCGGTGGCACGCCCATGATCGCGCGGTGCGCATCAAGATCCTCGGAGAAGCCGCGGCATCCGGTCTGCACGAGCTTGACCGTGGCAACGGAGTTTTTTCTTTGGAGCAGCCAGCGCGCCATGACTCCGGTCGCGACCGTCTTGCCGACTCCGGTGTCGATCCCGGAAACGAAGTAGATGTAATGCGCCACGGTCAGTCCGCTCCGCCGAAGCCGCCGAGCGCGGCGGCGAACGCCCGGTCCTGTTCGATCTCGCGTCCGCGCGTGGTCAGATAGCCGCCCGTCATGAGGCTGTTCAGCCCGGAGAGCATCAGCAGCCCCTGGAAATCCTTCATGACCGTCTCGCGTCCGGCGCAGAATTTGAGCGTCTTCGCCGGGTTGACGAGGCGGAAGATGGCGAAGATCTTCGCGGCGTCCGCGGGCGTCACGTGCGCCTGGTGTTCGAGCGGCGTGCCGGGGATCGGCAGGAGGATGTTCAGCGGCGTGCCCTCCACGTCCAGCTCGCGGATCGCGAACGCCATGTCCACGCGGTCCGCCCACGTCTCGCCGAGTCCGAAGATGCCGCCCGTGCAGTTCGTGATGCCGTACTTCTTCATCAGGCGGATGGTGTCGAGCTTCTGTTCGATGGTGTGCGTGGTGGCGATGAGGTCGGCGTAGCGCGCCGGACTGGTCTGCAGGTTCATGTTGTAGCGCCATACATGGTGTTCCGCGAGGAGCTTCACGCATTCCTCGGAGAGGATACCGAGCGAGGCGCAGAGGCGCATGTCCGGGTATTTCGCGTGCAGGAGGTCCATCGTGTCGAGGATGACCTGAAAATCGCGGTCGGGCTTCTCCCAGCCGCGTCCGCTGGTCACGTAGCCGAACGTGCGGACGCCTTCGGCGTAGGCTTTCCCGGCGGCTTCCAGCACGGCTTCCGGCGCGAGGATGGGATAGGTGTCGATCCCGGTGTGGTGTGCGGCGCTCTGGGCGCAGAACCGGCAGTTCTCGCGGCATTTGCCGGACTTCGCGTTGATGATGGAACAGCTGTGGAGAGCTGGTGCGAATTTCAGCCGGACCTTGTTCGCGAGGGAGACGAGGTCGAGCAGGTCGGCGCCGTGGACGGTTTCTGCGATGGCGAGCGCGTCGGCGCGGCTGATCGGCTGTCCGTCCAGGACGGCATACGCTTTGAGGATGAGCGGGTGGATGAGGGGATCGGGATTCATGTGCGGCTCCTGAAAAAGGGTGGGGGGATGTTCAAAAGGCCAATATAATATATTCCGCGCGAATCAAAATTGAAAATAATCGTTCGGCATAGTTTGATAAAGAAAAGTTATCGGTGTATAGTATATGCGGCGAATGATTTCATAAAACCATTTTTTGAGGTGAAATATGATCGAACGAAGCCTGAAACTCTTCCGTACGGCGGCCGCCGTGTGCAATTTCACCGAGGTCGCCGCGATGAGCGGGATGACCCAGCCGAACGTCACGAAACAGATCGCGAATCTGGAGCGGCGTCTCGGCGTACAGCTTTTTCATCGCACGGGACGCTCCGTGCGGCTGACGCCCGCGGGCGAGGTCCTGCGCGACGAGTGCGAACACCTTTTTGCCGTGGAGGCGGACATCCTGCGGAAACTGCGAAGCGCGAACGAACGGAGCCGGTCGTATTTCATCGGCGGGACGGCGACCGTCGGGAGTTTTCTGCTGATCGGCATGAACGCCGTGTACCAGAAGGCGCATCCGAACCGCGCGCTGCACCTGAAGATCGAACGTCCGGAGGTGCTTCACCGGATGCTCGCGGCTGGCGAACTCGCGCTTGCGCTGACCGACGCGCCGTACGACCGCGCCTATTTCCTCTCCGAACCGTACTGTATGGACCGTCTGACCCCGGTTTTCGCGCCGGGCTACCTCAAGCGCAGGACGTTTTCGCTGGGCGACTTCATCCGGGGCGGCGGGACGTTCGTCCTCGATGAATCGGGTTCCGGCGGACGCGCGGAACTGGAACGTTTCGTGCGCGAACACGGTTTACCGGAGATCGACCCGGCGAAGATCACGGAGGTGTGTTCGCTCGACGCTGTGAAGATTCTGGTTCAGGCGGGCGGCGGCATCTCAGTGCTGTCTGAACTCGCCGTGGAAAACGAGGTCAAGGCGGGCGTGCTCCGGTCGGGGGCGTTCAGTGAAGGCGAGATCCTGCGGCGCGTGGACTTCATCTATACGGCGGACGGCGACCAGCGTTTCATCCACGAGTTCATCAGCTTCAGCCGGAAACATATCGGGCGTTCGCTGATCCGAGTGCCGCGCTGACCGATTTCTCCGGTTTTTCCCTGCGCGGGGTTGACAAACGCGGAAACCTGTGGTATTGTTTTGCGGACCACGAACAAGGAGAACCGAACTATGACGATCGACCCCGAAGATTATCTGGAGCCGCGCTGCCCGCTGGAGGAACCCTGCGGATGCAGGCATGAACACCATCACGGCAGCGGTCCCGGCGCGGAATACACGCACGGAAACGGCTGCGAGTGCGAGCACGACCACGGCGACGACTGCGGCTGCGACCACGACGACTGCTGCGATCATGACCACGGCCACGGCGCGACGCCGCACCGGAACGCACAGAAGCGCATCCCGATGCGCGAGGTCATCGAAGAGTGCGACCGGCTGTTCAACGCGGAAAATATGGTCGGGCTCGGCGAACATCTTCGCAAATGGCTTGAGGAGGCGCGGCGCATCGGTGACCGCGAGGGCGAACTCGGCATCCTGAGCGAGCTCATGGGGCATTACCGGATGGTCGGCGACCGCGAACGCGGCCTGATGGCGGTGCGCGACGGATTCGCTCTGCTAGGGCAGATCGGGATCGCGGGCAGCGTCACCGCCGGGACAATCCTCATCAACGGCGCGACCGCACTGCAGGCGTTCGGCGACGTCGACGGCGCGCTGAACTACTACAAGGAGGCGTTCCGGTGCTACGGGGCGCACCTCGACGCGAACGACTGGCGGTTTGCCGGACTGCTCAACAACATGGCGGCGGCGTACGCGGCGAAACACGACGTGAAGTACGCCGAGGCGTATTACCGCAAGGCGCTGGACGTGCTGAAGGCGTGCGGAAACCTGATGGACGCGGCGGTCACGCACGTGAATCTGGCGCAGATGTACGCGGCGGAGGACCGCTCCGACCCGCGGGTCGCGTCCGAACTCGAGCTCGCCGTGTCGTGTTTCGACGACCCGGCGGCGGTGCGCGACGGCTACTACGCCCACACCTGCCGCAAATGCGCCTCGGCGTTCGGTCCGCTCGGATTCCCGGAGGTCGAGGAGGAACTCAACTGGCGCGCGGATGAGTACTATGCGGGGCATTGACGCGGCGCGGCGGTGGTACGAATCGGCGGGCGCGCCGATGCTGGAACGCGAGTTCGGCGATGTCGTCTCGCGGATCGCCGTCGGACGCGCCGGGCACGGTTCGGAGTGTTTCGGCTACGACGACGCTGTGTCGCGCGACCACGATTATTTCACCGGGTTCCAGCTCTGGATCACCGAGGCGGACGAACGCGAATTCGGGTTCCGGCTGGAGCGCGCATACGCCCGGCTGCGGAAGGAATTTCCCCCCGACGAGGGCGCGGACACGGGCAGCAGCGAGCTCGGCGACGCCGAGGACGGCGTGGTCACGATCGAGGATTTCTACCGGCGGCATCTCGGGTTCCCCGGCGCGCCGCAGGACTGGCGGCAATGGCTCTATACCCCGGACCACGCGTTCGCCGAGGCGACGAACGGCGCGGTGTTCCGCGACGGCCTCGGCGTGTTTTCGGGCATCCGCGACACGATCCTGAACGGCATGCCGGAGGACGTGCGCCGGAAGAAGATCGCCGCGCGCGCCGTCTTTATGGCGCAGAGCGGGCAGTACAACTACATGCGGTGTCTGCGGCACGGCGAACCCGGGGCGGCGGCGCTCGCGCTGGACGAGTTTGTGCGGAACGCCGCGCGGATGGTGTTCCTGCTGAACCGGCGGTTCGCGCCGTACTACAAATGGGTGTTCCGCGCGATGCGGGACCTGCCGAAACTCGGCGAGCAGTCTGGAAAACTGACCGAGTTGCTGACTGCGCGCGAATCCGGCGAGGCAACGCTGGAACGGATCGAAGCGGTCTGCGCGGTCATCGCGTCCGAACTGCGCGCGCAGGGATTGAGCGATTGTGAGGACGTTTATTTGGAGCCGCACGCGTTCGTCGTGCAATCCGGCATCGTCGACCGCGAAATCCGCGCCCTGCACATCATGGAAGGCTGAACAATGCGCGGCATCCGCCCGCTTCCCGCTTGCAAAAATGGGCGGAACGGTGTACATTATTAGGATAACCCCGTCCGTTTTTTGATGGGGAGAAAGCCGTCCATGTCAGTCAAAGAAGTCACGAAAAACGCCCTCGTTACGGGATGCCTCTGTGCCGCCGGGGCCGAGATCCTGCACGGCATGAGCTATGCCTTCACCAAGCAGTCCACGAATACGGCGGGCGTCTTTTTCATCCTCGGCTGGCGGTTCCTGATCGCCGCCGCCGTGATGACGCTCTGCATCGCCGCCGGACTCATCAAGGTGCGTTTCCGGGGCAAGCCGCTGATGCCGCTCCTCCGCGTGATCCTGCTCTGTCCGTGCGTGTATTTTCTGGGCGAGACGCTCGGCATCAGCCGGACCACGTCCACGGAATGCGGCATCTTCGTCGCCAGCATCCCGGTCGTCTCCGTGATCGCCTCCGCCGTGATCCTGAAAAACCGGCCGTCGCGGCTCCAGGTCGCCGGGATCGTGACCACGCTCGTCGGCATGGTGATCTGCGTGACCGCCGTGGGCATGACGGCCAGCCTGTCCGTGCCCGGTTACCTCTTCATGTCGCTCGGCGTGATCTCCTATTCGCTGTACCTCGTCTGCGTGGACAAGGCGTCCGTCTACACGAGTGCGGAGCTGGCGTACGCCATGCAGATTTCCGGCGCGGCGCTGTTCACGGCGCTGGCACTGGCCGAAGCCGTCCACGACGGGAACGTCGGCACGCTCGTCGCCCTGCCGTTCCGGAACCGGGGTTTCCTGATCGCCGTGCTCTACCTCGGGATCGGATGTTCCGTGTTTGCGTTCTGGCTCTCGAACGCCGCCATTGAGAAGCTCGGCGTGAACCGCGCGGCGTCGTTCATCGGCGTGGCGACGCTGGTGTCCGTCCTGACCGGTACGCTGATGCTCCGCGAACCGCTCACGCTCCTTCAGACCGTCGGCGCGGTCCTGATCGTCCTCGGCGTCTACATGGTCAACGCCGTCCGCTCGCGCTGAAGGAAGTCAAGTCGTGACGATCTGTCACGGGTTGGGGATATGGAATGCTCATAAAAAAAAGAATAAACATCTTTTTGAGACTTGAAATCCGCATGGTTTGCGCTATATTGTAACAGAGACATTTATCCTTCTATTGACCAAGGAGCAGGAAATGAAAGCCGAAAAACTGTTTGAATGTCTGGTGACCGGAGGACCGAAACCGATCTCCGACGAACAGATCGCGGAAGCCGAAAAGAAGCTGAATCTGCGGTTCCCGTCCAAGTTCAAACGTTTCGTTGCAAAATGGAACGGCGTGGAGCTCGACGGTTGCGACAGCTGGCCGCACATGTTCTACATGGAGGATATTGCCGACCTCAAGGAAATCCGTACCCCGGAAGAATGGAAGGAGCTGTATCCCGCCGAACAATGGGACAAGGAGCCCGGCGAGGACTGGAAAGATGCATTCCCCGGCTTCGACCGCGCCTCTGTCGATCTGTTTGCGTTTGCCGGGGACTGCGGTGAGGCGGAATATATTCTGGCGATCGACAAAAAGGACCCGGAGCGTTTCTGGATCGTCGAGACGTACGAGACGGTCGTCGAGTTCTGCGCAAACAGCATTCCGGCTTTTTTGAACAAACTTTTGATCTCCGATCGGTGGAACGACGACAGAACGCTGGGGCAGATGCTTGCCGACCGGATCCACGGGGAAAAGCCGACGCAATTCATGACCTGCCGCCTGGAAGATGCTTCCGAGGTGAAAGCGCCCGAGAAAATCGGGCTTGATGTGCAGGATTTCGTTGTCGTTATGCCGTCGATGGGATACGGGATCCAGATGAAACGTGTCCTCGCGGATGCAAATGGTTCCCGTCCGTTCTGGATCAGCCGTTTCCCGGTCGCCAAAAACCGTTTTTACCAGTTGATTGACCTCAACCGGTCCGAAAAACAGGCCGATGAGGAGAAATGCGATAAGGCCCCGGTCGAGGTGTTCGCGGCGGATGCGGAAGCCTACTGCGCAATCCTGAACGATTTCTTCAAGGCGAGTTTGCCGGACGGGTATGCGTTCGCGCTTCCGACGGACGCCGAATACCAGCGGGCGCTGAAGCACGCCGATGAAGTCGCCGAAAAGCCGAAGAACAATGTGTTCTGTTCCATCCTGAAGCTTTTCGTGCGCCCGAATCCCGCGCCGGAACACCTGACTAAGATTCTATTGCGCGACCACGATTCCGGGGCGGATAAACTGCCGTTCTACATCGTCCTGACCTCGAAAACGTCCTGAAAACGAATAACTGTCAATCCATCGTGGCGAAGGTGCTATGATCGAGTTTATCATAAATCTCTACGAGTTTTTTTGCCGATGGATTCTTTATACTGTCATCGCGCTTTTGGTCATTTATCTCTTTCTGCACCGTCTCACGCGGTGTTTCGGCACGAGGAATATCATCGACGAATACGTGTGCATGGTCATGGAATGGATTCGGGACGCATTCCGGGATTGACTGTTGAACAGGAAAAATATCAAGAGTTTATTTTATCAACTCTTGACATCTCAGCTTTCGGTGGTATATTATCTCTTACGGAGAAACGATTATGACCGAACCGGAAAAGAAACTTGTCTTTGTGTCGTTCTGCATCGAGGAGTACAAAACGCTTCACGGCATGGACGGGCGATCCGTCGCCGAGCTGTTCGAACGATACGGCGTGACGGACTACCTGCTGGAGCATTACGATGTTCTGCATTCCTTCAGCCGGGAGGCGATCCTGCGTGACATCGGCGGGTTTCTGGATGCCAGGAGGGCGAAGGCATGAAGCTGTATCACGGCGGACTGGCCGAGATCAAAACGCCCCGGATCATCGTCAGCGACCATGTCGGCGATTTCGGCGCGGGATTTTATACGACCACGAGCATTCGGCAGGCGCGGCGTTTCGTGAAGACGAAGTGCGACCGCGAACGGAAGACGGGCGGCATCGTCTCCGTCTACGAGGTCCCCGACGATTTCCTGCAAACCGCGGGACTTCGGATCCGCGTTTTCCGAAAAGCCGACGCGGAATGGGCGCGTTTCGTGGAGGCGAACCGCCGCAACCCGGACTATGAACACGATTTCGACCTGGTTTTCGGCCCCGTCGCCAACGATCAGGTGTATGCCAGTTTCGCGCTTTACGAAAGCGACTTCATCGACTTCGCCGAGCTGATCAGCCGTTTAAAAACACGTAAGCTGACCGATCAGGCTCTGTTCCACACGGAGAGGGCGCTCTCCCTTTTGCGGTACGCGGGAAGCGAGGTGGTGCCATGTCCGCTCAAATAACGCAGAACAATGTCCGGCTTCTGATCCCCGGCAAGGCGGCGGGAGTCGCCATGCTGATCGCGGAAAAACGCGCCGTGCCGCCGAAAAAGGCGCTCCTGGAGTTTTACCGTTCGAAAACGTACCGCGAGCTGGAACGCGAATCGAGCAAATACTGGCATTACAGCCCGGAACAGCTCTTTGCCGCGGGCGGACTTTCGCGGCGTGCGGCGGGCCCCAGACGCGGTCCGGGACGAAGCGCCCTTCTGCCGTTTCGGGACATGATCCTGACCATGTGGCGGGACCGGAACAGCGCGCGTGCCATCGCGGAACACCTGGCGGAACACGGCGTCCGGACCACGCCTCAGAACGTGTGGAAGTTCATCCGGCGGCACGACGCGAGCCGTGAGTTTCCATTTTCTGCACGCACAAAATAACGTGTTTTTTCCGTTCGAGGCTTGTTTTCCCGCGCGAGGGAGACTATATTAGAAAATGCGGTCGGATGTCCGAGGTTTTTGTATGTTCGTCCATCCGCCGGAATCCCCCCTGTTTTTCAGTTACAATAACCATATCCAACCCCTCGCAGAGCATCATGTCCAAACAAACGACTCCCGAACCCTCCGCCCCTGCCAAAAAAGCAATCGACCCCATCGAGAAATATGAGGCTGTCTTCGCCTCGCCGCCGAAGCCGTCCGTGCGTCTGCCGCGCCTCGGATGCTTCTGGATCTTCGGCATCTTCTTCCTCATCGCCGCGGCGCTCGCGACGGGGTACTATCACTCCATGGGCGAGGTGGCGACGTCGTTCGGGATCCCGGAGGGCGCCGTCACGGTCTACGACCCGGAGGGCGTGCTGCCGGAGTCGGACCAGACGAAGCTCGAATCGCTCGCGGGCGAGATCGCGAAGCTGGCGGACTGCGGCGTGGCGCTGATGTTCTTCGACGAACGTTTCGCGGAGCCGAAGGACGTGTTCGAACAGATCGCGGCGGAATGGGCGCCGGGGAAGGGTGTGCTGCTGGTGCAGGACGTTCGCGGCACCTCGATCCGGTTCGGCCTGATCGGCGACGGCTGGCGTCTGGCGGACTGGGATCACAATACGGTCGACAAGGAGATCGCAAAATACAGAGTCCTGGAACGCGGCGCGCGGGCGGTCGCGCTGCTGGAACGCCTGAAGCATTCGCTTCTGACGGCGGCGAAAATCCCCGCCGGTGCTGAAAACGCCGGTGCGCAGGCCGCGCGGCAGGCGGGTCCGACTCCGGCGAAGAACCCCGCCAACATGACCGACGAGGAGATCGAAAAGCAGATGGAGGCGGAGGAGAAGGCGGCGGAGGTCGCGCTCGACGCCGAGGATGAAGATGCGTTCGACGGCGAGGACGAAGAATCCGTCGGGATGAGAGCGTATGCCGAGAAGAACAAAGGCAAAGGATACGCTGGCATCCTGTATTCGCGGATCGTGAGCCGCGGCGATCAGGGGGCTCCGATGCGCTACGCGATCGTCTTCCTGGGAATTTGCGCCCTCGTGGCGGTGATCTCGCTCAAAACCGGCAAGAGCCAGCGCGCCCGCGACCTGAAGAAAGGCCCGGAGATCCTGACGGAATACAAACGGAAACACGCGAAGAATCCGCGTCTGGTCCTGACCGATACCAACGAGTTCGACGATGACGGCATCCTGCGCAAGAAATTCCTGCGGATCGCCGCCGCCGTGCTCGGCATCCTCTTCGCGCTCGGGTTCGTCAGCTCGAGCGTGAGCGATCCGCCAGAGAAGGACGTGGAGCGCCCCGAAAGCGAACTGATCCCCGCCGCGCCGCTCGACGGCTGGCGGATCGTCGACAAGGCCGAGGTGTTCGGCGAGGACGGCACGGCGAAGCTCGCGGCCGCGATCAGCCATCTTGAGGCGCAGACCGGCGGCGAGATGATGGTGCTGACGGTCCCGACCATCGGGATGTCGACCATTGAGGATTTCGGGCTCGAGACCGCCTCGAAATGGAAGATCGGCAAGGCGGGCGTGGACAACGGCGCGCTGCTCGTGCTCGCGATCAACGACCACAGGTCGCGCCTGGAGATCGGCTACGGCTGGGAAGGCCCGGTCAACGACGCCCGCGCGGGCGACCTGCTCCGACTGATCGTGCCGGAGCTTCAGGCGGAGAAGTACGCCGAGGCGGCGATCAAGGTCGTGCAGGGGATCGAGTTCTACGTGACGGGCGTCCGTCCGGACGGCGTGACCGTCGATCCGCAGGCCGCGCCGAAGACCGTCTACGTGCCGGAGGTGCGCGAGTATCCGGGCATCGCATACACCCAGCCCGAACACGACCCGCGCATCCTGAATCCCATGGATTCCATGTGGGGCGCGGTCGGCGTCTTCGGGTGCCTGATCGCCATCCTGCTGGCCTACTGGGGACGCATCGTCGGCACGTCCGTGCCGCATCTGGTCATCTTCGACCCGACCATCGTCCGCACGTATTCCGGTTCCGGCGGCGGTTCGTCCGGCTCGTCCCGTTCGTCCGGGTCGTCCCGTTCGTATTCCAGCTCCAGCTCGCACTCGTCGGGCGGAGGCGGCGGATCGTTCGGAGGCGGCGGCGCGTCCGGCAGGTGGTGACCGCCCCATCGCGGACAATCAAATCAACGCGCGCGCATTCGCTCCGGTTCCGTCCGCGTTTTTGAAAGAAAAAGCCGCTTCCCGTTTGCATTTTCGCGCTTGCCGTGGTATGTTATGGCGAGGGCAGGGGGAATCGCGTCTGTTCGGACGCCGCTGCCCGGACCATCAACCAGAATGAGGTGAATGCCATGAAACATCATCTGATCACCGGGATCATCTCGTCGGTCGCGGCGGCGCTGACCGGATGCGCGACCACGTCGGACATCGCGGCGGTGCAAAATTTCGAGCCGGACCGCTACATGGGCACGTGGTACGAGATCGCGCGCCTGCCGCAGTATTTCGAGCGTGACATGGACGAGGTGAAGGCGGAATACACGCTGAACGCCGACGGCACGGTCAATGTCGTGAACAGCGGCGTGAAGGACGGCAAGCCGAAGTCCATCACCGGAAAAGCCAAGCTCAAACACCCGGACGCGAAGCCGCAGACCGGCGAACTCCGCGTGTCGTTCTTCTGGCCGTTCTACTCCGACTACCGCGTGATCGAGCTCGCGCCGGATTACAGCTACGCGCTCGTGACCGCCGGGAGCCGGGATTACCTGTGGGTGCTCGCGCGCAAGCCGACCATGGACAAGGCACAGCTCGACGGCATTCTGAGCCGCGCGAAGGCGCTCGGATTCGTACTGGACGAACTGGAGTATCCCGCCCCCGCGCCGGTCAAACCGTAAACAAAGATTTGTTTTCCCATCCAATACCATTTAACAATGAAAGGAATCCCCCCGAAATGACGAAACAGGAACTCATCGAAACCGCAAAGGCAATGATCGCGGCGCCGTCGTGCTGTCAGGACCTCAAGACCGTCGCGCAGGCGTGGATCGACGCAGTCGGGACCGCCGGCGAAAAGGCCGCCGCGGACGCCCTGCTGACGGAACTGAAGGAAGACGTCTGCACGATCGACCAGGTGATCCCGTTCTTCGAATCGCCGCGCGCCGTGCAGTATTTCGGCGAAGCGAAGGCGAAGGAATTCGCCGCGCTGGCGCACAAGATCAAGGCGGACGGCGGAAAATGGTGTTTCTGCGACGCCTGCGCCGCCGGTGCGAAACTGCTCGAAAACGCCGACGCGTTCGCCTTCTGACAGCACCGTATATCAGTTTTTATCAATAACAAATTGTCCTCCCCGATCACCAAGAACCGAGGAGGACATTTTTACAGATTGCTCCGTGCCCGAGCGGAGCCGGGCACAAGGGCAAGCCCTTGACGGCAGTAGTGCCGTGCTACGCGACGGCACGGGAGATGAGGAGTTATTTTCGTGCCCGAGCGTAGCCGGGCACTACTTGGCACGGCTTGCCGTGTTCGGCAGGTTGTCCAGTACGATCTTCGGCGGTGCGCTGTCCAGTTTGGAAAGCTCCGCATAACGTTCCCGGATGTCTTTCGGGAGCGGGGTGCGCCGGGCACGGTAATACTTGCCCATCGCGGCGATGAACTGGATCTCGATCGAGGGGGATTTCCCTTTGAATCGTTCTACGGCGGCATGGAACGTCTCCGTGAACTCGTCGAAACGGTTCGCGATTGCGAGGAGCAGGAGCCTGTGTTCCCACGCGCCGTAGTCGTCCGGGGCGATCTCGCACGCCTTTTTGACGATCGGGAGGACGAGGTCCGTTTCCTTCTGGCGGAGGAAGATCGCCGCGCCCATGAGCCCGAGGACCCAGTGTCTGTTTCCGGGTGTGAGTTCCGGGGGATCGTTCGCGAGGATGCGCTTGTAAAGGGCGGGGTCCTGTTTCGTCATGTAATCCGCCATCCAGCGGAATGGATTCTGGTCTTCATGGTGGAAGAGGCGGGAGTTCTGTTTGTCGTGGACGCGGTAGAGCGCACGCGGATTTGCCTCGTCGTAGTGGTAATCCGTGTCAGCGCCGAGCCGGATCATGAGGAAGACGTCGTCGTTGATGGCGCAGTTCGGGACGGGTTTGAAGTAGTCGTGCACTGCCAGGGTGTTGGCGCGGATGACCATGGCATTGATGTTGATCCTCGGGGCGAAGAAGGCGTTGAACTCGGAAAGGCAGCCGCCGTGGACTTCGCCGGTGAGCCCCTTGCTGTTGAAGAGATACTTTCTGGAGAAGCTGGCGCCGTATTGCGGATTGTCGTCCATCATGGCGATCACGCCGCCGAGGTCGAACGGGAGCATGATGTCGTCCTGGTCGAACGAGAGGATGTAGCGACCGTGCGCGGCCTTGCACATCTCCGTGCGAGCGCTGCCGACGCCGAGGTTGTGTTCGGAGCGCATCTTGCGGACGATCTTAGGATAGCGGTCCGCGTACTCGTCGATGATGCGCTGGGAATCGTCGGGCGAAGAGTCGTTGAAGAGGATAACCTCGGTGCGGCCCTGCGTCTCCGCGACGCGGATCACGGAGTCGAGCGTGGTCCGGAGGTAGTCGGGATTCGCCCGGTAGACGGGGAGCAGGATCGTGGCGTCACAGTTTTTTGCCGGACGGCTCAGGGCTTTTTTTTTT
>ONQZ01000036.1 GCA_900320095.1 uncultured Lentisphaerota bacterium | reverse complement strand
CGATCGCCCGCAAGGAAAACCGAGCTCATTCAACGATTGTGAGGGAGCTTCGGAAACATCGCAAGGAAAACGAATCGGACCGGAGGCAGAAGAAAAACTTTTGCACCCGGAAAAAGAGTTGCTTCAGGAAGGATGTCTGCCAGCATCCGCCGGGAGATTCCGGGCGGATTCGGGGATGCGGTCCGTGCAGGGATTCCGCGGGCTTGCGCCCGGCGGGATCGCCTCGGCGAACTGCGCTCAGAGCTTGTTCGTGATCTTGGTCAGGGCGCCGAGCATGGCGGAGCGTTCGGCGGCGGAAAGCCCGTTCAGGAGCTTTTCGCAGAGCCCTTCGACATGCTTGATGCTTTCGTCGAGCAGGGTCTGGCCGTGCGGCGTGAGCGTGATCTGGACCGCGCGGCGGTCTTCGGGATTCTGCACGCGCTGAAGGAAATCCTTTTTCACGAGGGATTCGACGAGTTCGGACACGGTCGCGGGCGCGAGCTTCATGGCTTCCGCAAGTTCTTTCAGCGTGACGCCGTTCGGTTTTTCCTCGGTGAGGCGGCAGACCAGGGACATGGTCTGATGCTGGCGGACACTGATGTCCACGGGGGACACGCTTCCGATGCTTTCGACCGATTCGCGGAATGCATCGTAAAGGCGCGAGACTGCTTTTCTGAGGATTGCAGGTTCGGAATTAGCCATGTTTTTGAACTCCGTTTTACGGGTGGGAGGATGTGGTAATACGATAATATACACCCTGTCAAATATTATTGCAAATCGAAACAATCATTTTTCTGAAAAATAAGGTAAAGTTGAGCATTCCGGAAGACAAATACAGACAAAACCGGCATCGGAGCGAGACAAACAGGACACCTTGTCACGAAAAAGACAAAAATGCATCACGGATAAAGAACCTTTTCTCCTTGAAAGATTACGTCGGTTCACGGTCTCCGCATCGGGAAAACGATCAAAACATGCTGTCACGATAAAATCGGAAAGGATTCAATGTTCGCTTTGCCCGATTGCGGACCGGGATCCTCCGAAAAAAACAACAGGTTTCGTTTGACTTTCCGCGTCAGCGGTGCTATATTCCTAACAGAATCTCTTATCATTCCAGGGGTATCCTATGCCGAAACGTGTTTTTCTTTTCCTCCTTGCCGCCGTCGTAACGGCTTTCTCTCCGGCGCTTCTTCCCGCCCAGAAAAAAGCCCCGTCCACGGCGAAATGCGCGCATTGCCAGAAGGAGAAATTCGTGTCGGTCCAGGCGAAAAACGCCGCCGGAAAACAGGTCCCGCTCTGCTACGAGTGCGCGATGCTCCCCCGTTGCGACTACTGCCAGCTGCCGTCCGAAGTGGAAACCGCCGGCGGGGACCATCTCTGCCGGGACTGCGCCAAAGACTGCATCAAGGACAAGGCCGAAGCGGAAAAGGTCATGAAGGACGTCCGGCAGGTGCTCAATGCGAAATTCAAAATGACCACCAAACACAAGATCATCTACGAGATCGGCAGCCGCAGGGACCTCAATCTGGAGGCCGACGGCGAACACAACGAGCTCGGCTGGTTCGACCCGAAGACGATTCGCAACAAGCCGCAGTACACGATCCGCATCCTGACCGGGCTCCCGCGCGACGTGTTTCGTTCGGTCGGCGCGCACGAGCTCGCGCACGACTGGATGAGCGAGGAGCTGCCGCACCTGATGGACAAACCGGAGATTCGCGAGGGCTTCGCCGAATTCGTCGCCTGGTCGTTCTCGAAAGTCGAGGGCAACAAGCGCATGATGGAGTATACCGAGCGCCGCACCGACGACGTGTACGGCGGCGGCTTCCGAAAAGTCAGCGCGATGATGGGCGACGCGAAAACGGCCTCCGAGTGGAAAGCCGTCCTGCTGAAAGAGTTCCCGCTGAAGGGGAAGAAAAACGGGAAATGAGCCGTTCTTCCGGCACCGTTTTCCCATAAAACCGTAAAAAAGTCATCCCGTGCGTTTGACATTCCCCGTTCCCCGTGCTATATTCTTGTCTGATATGAACTGGCAACGGAGTTTCAGAGCACCATGATGTCCCGTTTTTTCACCCTGTTTCTGACATTTTTTCTTTCCGTTCTGCTTAGCGGCGGTCTGTTCGCGGCGCGGAACGTCATGACCTGCGACTGGTGCGGCAAAAAGATCTCTTCCAACGCATCGTTCCTGAAGTCCGAGGACAAGAATTTCTGCAGCGAGAAGTGTTTCAACCAGTACGCCGAATCGCTTCTCCCGGTCTGCGACGTCTGCGGCAAACGCTTCAAGCAGGGATTCACCAGCAACGGCAAAAACTACTGCTCGAAAGCCTGCCTGGAGACCACGTTCCGCGAGTGCGTCCACTGCCACCGGCGCGAACCGAAGGGCGTCATCCTCGGCACCGACATCTTCCTCTGCGACTACTGCCGGGAGCTTCCGGCGTGTTCCAGCTGCCAGATGCCGCTCGACAAATTTTCCAAGGACCTCGGCGACGGCCGCAGTCTCTGCCGCGAATGCGCCCGCGACGCCATTTTCACGCAGTCCGAGGCGGAAAAGATCATGACCGCGCTCCGCCAGAAGCTCGCCGACAAGTTCAAAATGGGCACGGATCACACGATCAAATTCGACCTCTGCACTCGCGAGGAGCTCAAGAAGGAATCCTCCGGCGACGGCGAACACGAGCTCGGCCTCTTCATCTTCCACCGGAACACGCTCACCTTCTTCAACCGCCCCATCCGCAGCAAGGATGAATTCCGCATCCTGATCCTGAGGGGCCAGCCGCCGGACTTCTTCCGCGGCGTCGGCGCGCACGAGCTCGCCCACGACTGGATGCAGGAGAATCTGCCGCACATCGACGATCCGCAGATCCGCGAAGGGTTCGCCGAATTCGTCGCCTGGCTGTACGCCAGAACGGAAAAACTGGACCGCGTCCCGTGGCGCATCGAACAGAACACGGATTCCGTCTACGGCGACGGCTTCCGCAAGGTGCGCGACCTGATGGGCAACGCGAAGACGGCATCCGAGTGGAAACGGATCCTGCTGGACGTCTGTCCCGCGCCCGCCGCGGCGAAACAATAAGGCCGCACCCTTGCCATGAGCAGTATCGTGTCTGTTTTCGTGACGCTCGCCATCCTCGTCATTTTCCCCGTTTTCATCTTCTACCTGTTCATCCGCGCCGTCCGCAATCCGGGAACGCGCTGGTGGGGTATCGTGATCCTGCTCGCCATCCTCACCTGCTACTGCACCACCATGGTCGGCATCGCCGGGCTTGTCATCGGCGGCAACGCCACCGGATCCGCGGCGCGGGAGCAGCGCTATTGCGAGGCTTTCGTCGAGACGCTGAAACAGACCGGGACGCTCTCTGAAGCGATCGCCCGCATGGATGCCGCCGCTACGACCGACGAATATCAAATCCATGAACCGGATAAGAATCTCCGGTTCCGCTACGTCTGGCTGCTGGGCGGCTGTTTCCTGTTCGCCGGCGCGAACCTGATGATGTTCGGGCCGGGCCGCCGCGAAAAACGCCATCCCGCCGACTGCATCATGATGACGATCGCGGCGCTCGTCGTCTTCCTGACCGGGATCTGGCAGATCGCATGGGGCAACGGCTATGCTTATCAGGCATCGGCATACCGCCGTCTGCTCACCGAATGGCATAAGACGATCCCGCCGGACGCGGCGCTTGCATCGAATGCGGGGCTTGCGGCTTGGCTTTCCGTCGAGGTAAAGGCAGAACGTGTGAGGCTTCATCATCTTTCAAAACGTATCTGCGCGATTTCCGCCGAACTGGAAGGATCGTCGGATTTGCCGGAACTGCCGGAGCCGGATGAAACGGAAAAGCCGGAGGAGGAAGCCGCCCCGGCGGACGCCGGAACGGGGCCGGGCGTCGCCATCATCGGCGGCGCGGACGGTCCGACGGCGGTCTTTATCGGTACCGAACTCCTCAAGCGGCAGAGCGGCATCCCGGCGGAAAGCGCGGATTCGGGGACGGAAACCTTATGACATACGATTTCCTGAGAAACGGCGACAACAAGCTCAACGAGGGCGCTTCTGGGGATCTGCTGCGGCACGTGGAGTCCACGCTCGGCATTCCAGTCCCCCGCGTCTGGAAAGAGTTTCTAGCATTTTCAAACGGTGCGGTCCTTTCGGACGAGATCCGGCTTTTCCCTGCACGGTGGGATCCGGCGAAATACGATTCGGAGGACGAGGACGACGATCCGGAAGAGGACCTGATCTCGACGAATCTTGATCCGGACGAGCTTCCGGACCTGGACGAAAAAGTCCTGATTATCGGCAGATATTGCGACAGCGATCTCTTCTGTTATCGCCGGGGGGACGCGGAGAAAGACGATCCGCCGGTCTACTTCTTCAATCACGAGGAAGTCGAGCTGGAAAAGGATTCGGATAACGCCCTTGAATTTCTACGCAAATACAACGTCCGGTTTCGTCCGGAAAACATTCGGAAGGAAAAACGCGCCCTCTTCCTCAAACAAGCGCTTGCCGTGATCGAAGTGCTCCTGATCGTAGCCGGCATCCTGGCGCTTGTAACCGGGCTCGCCTGGCTCTTCGCGTTTGAGAAGCATTGATGACCGGCGCGAGCTAAGCTTACGACAGACGGTTTTTGAAGTCGTCGTAGCCGAACGATTTGATCAGTTTGAACTCGCCGGTGTCCGGGTCGAACGTCGCGATCGAGGGCAGGGCGAGGCCGTTGAACGTATTCGTCTTCACCATCGTGTACAGCGCCATGTCCAGGAATTCCACGCGGTCGCCGACCTTCAGCGGCGCGGGGAACGAATAATCCCCGATCACGTCGCCAGCGAGGCACGAATGCCCCGCCAGACGGTATTCGTACGGATGCACGCCCGGTTCGTCCGCCCCCGCCACAGGCGGCGTGTACGGCATTTCGATCACGTCCGGCATGTGCGCCTCCGCCGACACGTCTAGCACCGCGATCTCGCCGTCGTTGTGCACGATGTCCAGCACGGTTCCGAAGAGCGAACCGGCGTTCAGCACGACCGCCTCGCCCGGCTCCAGGTACACGGTCAGGTGCGGATACCGCGCGCGGAACTCGGTCAGGATGCGTACGAGACGCTCGATGTCGTAGCCCGGACGCGTGATGTGGTGTCCGCCGCCGAAATTCACCCATTGCATGCCGCCCAGCAGGTCGCCGAAACGCGCTTCGAACGCTTCCATGGTGCGTTCCAGCGCGTCCGAATCCTGTTCGCACAGCGTGTGGAAATGCAGCCCGCTGATGCCGTCCAGGGATTCCCCTGTGAACGCCGCCCGCTTGATCCCGAGGCGCGATTTCGGCGCGCACGGCGAATAGATCTCGCGCACCGCCTCGCCGTGCTCCGGGTTCACGCGCAGCCCGAACTTCACGCGGTCCGCCGCCTCCGCCGTGAGGGCGCGGTAACGCCGCCACTGGCTGAACGAGTTGAACACGACCGTGGTGCAGTACCGGAGCATCTCGCGCAGGTCGGATTCCGAGTACGCCGCCGCGAATCCGTGCGTCTCCTTGCCGAATTCCTCGTGCCCCAGGCGCGCCTCGTGCGGCGAGCTCGCGCACGTGCCGTCCAGCACAGCGCTGATCACCGGGTACACGGCGAACATGGAGAACGCCTTCTGCGCGAGCAGGATCTTCACCCCGGCGTGCCGCCGGACGTCGTTCAGGATTTCCAGGTTGCGGCGCAGGGCGGCGAGGTCGACGACGAAACACGGGGTCGGAGGAATCTTCGGGTCAAGGTTTTTCATGGCGGACGTTATGCTGGGGGGATGGATTCGAATTGTGGTAAAATCAAGATACACCGTCTCCGCCGGAAAAGCAAGCGGAAAGCGGCGGTTCGGGCATCTTTTTTCCCGTTTTCGCTTGCTTTTTCACGGATTCGGCGGTAAAGTATTATTTCCTCATTTTCGGAACGTCGGGGTATAGCTCAGTCTGGTAGAGCGCGTGCTTTGGGAGCATGAGGTCGCAGGTTCGAGTCCTGTTGCCCCGACCATTTTTTTGCCCTCATGCCCGGCGTTTTTGAAGCGCCCCGCCTCAGCCGCGGATTTCGCTGATGCGGGCGATCAGGTGTGTGGCGTATTCCTTCGCTTTTGCCTTCTGCCGCGCGATTCCCTCCGCGTCGGCGGCGTAGCTCATGCCGTTCACCCACATCGCCCCCATATACTCCAGTTTGCACACGCGGGCGATGGATTCGAACGCCGCGACGAAATCATGAATATCGCCGATGGAACCGGGCCCGCCGGTGTACGCCGCTTCGGGCGCGCCGGTCGTGACCGACACCAGCAGTTTTTTTCCGCCAAGTTTCGCACCTGTTCCGTGCGCGAATCCGTGCACGAACACCTCGTCCAACCATTTCTTCATGAACCACGGCATGGCGTACCAGTGGAACGGAAACTGCCAGACGATCAGGTCGGCTTCGGCGAGCGCGGCCTGTTCCGCCGCAATATCGAATCTGCCGTCCGGCGCGACCTCGCACAGTTTGCGGACCGTGATGTCGGGCAAGGCGGCGGCGACCTCCTCCAGGATCGCGGCGTTTGCGACGGATTGCGAAAGGTCCGGATGACCGGCGACAAGCAGAGTTTTCATGGCATCTCCTTTTCGGCTTCGTTGGTTCTGGGATTGGCGGATCGTGCCGTGTGCGTGATGAGGTTACTGTATCACCGTTTGGCGGATTGTCAAGCCGCAAAACGTTTTTTCTCCGCGCCCCCACCCCGTTTTTTCCTCCCCGCGTCCCCTGCCCCGCGGCGTCGTTTTTTGCGATTTTGTTTCAGAAAAATCCGTCTTCCCGCTTGATTTCGCGCGCTTGCGTGATATAGTACAGCAACGGACGGTGAAAAAACGTCCGCCACGCTCGCACTACCCTCAACAACTCAAATAGGAAAGAACAACCATGAGTTTCACGAAAACTGTCCTCGCGGCGGCCCTTACGCTGTCCGCCGGCGCTCTGGCGTATGCCCAGAACCCCATCATCAACAGCGCCTACTGCGCCGACCCCTCCGCGCACGTCTTCAACGGCCGCGTGTACGTCTACCCCTCGCACGACATCCCCGCGCCGTATGACTTCAGCCGCAAGGACTGGTTCTGCATGGCGGACTACCATGTGTACTCCTCCGACAACCTCGTCGACTGGGTCGACCACGGCGTGATCGTGGACCAGAACTACGTCCCGTGGGTGAACCGCCACTCCTACAGCATGTGGGCGCCGGACTGCAACGTGAAGGACGGCAAGTACTACTTCTACTTCCCCGCCGACAACCGCATCGGCCTCGCCACCGCCGACACCCCGTACGGCCCGTTCCGCTGCGAGGAACAGCCCATCCAGGGCGCGGGCGGCATCGACCCGTGCATCTTCATCGACGACGACGGCGCGTGCTACCTCATCTGGTCCGGACAGGGCATGCGCATCGCCAAGCTGAAAGACAACATGAAGGAGTTCGACGGCGAAGCGAAGACCATCCAGCACGACACCCCGAACCGCGGCCTCAAGGAAGGCCCGTTCATGTTCAAGCGCAACGGCATCTACTACTTCACCTTCCCCTGGGTCGACGAAAACCACGAATGCCTCTGCTACTGCACCGGCGACAACCCGTTCGGCCCCTTCAAGTACCGCGGCAAGATCATGGAGCAGAATCCGCAGTGCTGGACCAACCACCACTCCGTCGTCGAGTTCAAGGGCAAATGGTATCTCTTCTACCACCACAACGACTACTCCCCGAACTTCGACAAGAACCGCTCCGTCTGCATCGACGAGATCACGTTCAACGAGGACGGCACCATCAACCTCGTGACCCCCACCAAGCGCGGCGTCGGCGTCACCAAGGCCACCAGCAAGATCGAGCTTGACCGCTACTCCAAGATCGCCGACCAGAACCACGCCTGGATCGAGTTCCTCCGCACCGAATCCCCGTTCGAAGGCTGGAAGACCGTCTTCCGCAACAACGACAGCTCCCGCAATCCGATCTGGGTCGAGTACGACCGCGTCGACTTCGGCGAAAAAGAGCTTGATTCCGTGCTCGTCCGCTGCCAGTCCAACGTCGGCGGCCGCGTCGAGATCCATGCCGACTCCCTCGAAGGCCCGGTCATCGCCACGGTCGACATCCCCGGCAAGGGCGGCGGCGAATGGCAGGAGATCAAGTCCCCCGTCCTCTCGCAGCTGACCGGCACGCATGACCTCGTCGTGAACATGCGCAGCGGCCTCCTGATGTACATCGACTGGATCAAGTTCATCGAGAAGTGATCGAAACTTCATTCCTGCTCATCTGAGCAAAAGAATACTCCGGGTCGGGTTGATAGCCTGACTCGGAGTTTTTTCGTGCCTGTTTTCAGAGGGGGATTTGGACTAAGGGAAATAGATCGTCGGGAGCAGATGGTACGATCTGAGTAGTCCGAGGATCAGCAAGTGCAGCGGGTAGTAGACGTAGAAGAACCACTTCATGAACGCGTTGAACGTCGGATTCGGACCGCGTTTGCCGTTGTACAGCAGCAGGATCGGGATCGCCAGCACCACGGATAGCTGCAGGAACGCGTACGTCACGTTGACCGGCGGGAACAGGAATCCGAACACGCCCACATAGATGATCAGCCACAGCGTCTGCTTCAGCCAGTGCCCGCGGTTCGTCCCGAAACTCAGTACCAGCACCGATGCCGTGCAGCTCCAGTCGCCGGGGAAACTCACCACGCAGATCAGGCAGATCAGGAGTGTTTTCAACCACGCGCTCCGGATGCGCTCCGAATACTCCACGCGGAGCATCACCAGCCCCCACGCCAGCGTCCAGATCACGCTCGTCTGGCTGTGCCAGCAGAAGGCGTTCAGAAACGAGATGTCGCGGAACCGGATCGCTTCCCAGATCCCGCTGTAGTAGAGCGGCACGAACGGTCGCCAGTCGCCGAACCCGTTCCACTCCGAGACGTACGCGAAATGCGAGATCAGCGCGAAGAGGAACATGCGCGCCGTGTATTTGTTGACGTTCCGCGTATGGAAGAAACCCTCCGCGATGAAGAAGCACATCGTCGGCATCGTGATGCGCCCGATGATGTGCATCAGCTCCGGTTTCCAGTTCAGTGCATACCCGGGGTAGATCGCCCACGCGATATGGTCGATCGTCATGGCGATGATCGCGATCAGCTTGATCGCATTCGCATCCAGTATCTTATAGTTCTTCATACCCGCGTTACACCGCCATTTACACCGCCATTTACACCGCCAAACGGCTCATTTCGGATAATATCCGCCGTTTCGCGGGGCACCGCGGAATTCGATTCTTTCCGCTTTCTTCAGCGACTGCAGATGGCGTTCCGCTGTTCTGCGGCTGATGGAAAGCTTTTCGGCGAGCATTCCCGTCCGGATTCCGGGATTGTCCTTGATATATTGGAAGATAGCCTCTGCTGGATCATCGGCGTTCTTTTGTGCAGTCACATGCCTGTGCAGGGCGTTCAGAATTTCGCGGAGCATGAAGTCGATGAAGATGCCGGAATCATTCGCTTCCGTGCTTTTGTTGATCGCCTGATAGTATTTGTCCTGATTGTTGTAGACCATCGTTTCCACGGGAAGCTGCAGGAAGACGGGATCCCATTTTGCGAGGATCAGGGACTGCCACAGCCGCCCGATGCGTCCGTTGCCGTCCGGGAAAGGATGGATGAACTCGAATTCGTAGTGGAATACACAGCTGAGGATCAGCGGATGGTCGGTTGACGTCTTGAGCCAGGCGAAAAGCTCCTTTACATGCTGCGGCACCAGGTGGGCGGGCGGTGCCAGATGAATAACTTCGCTCTTTTTCACGACGCCCACGCCGCCCCGGCGGAATTCGCCGGGGTGATCCATCAAAGCTGCCATCATTATCCCGTGTGCCCGGAGCAGGTCGTCCACGGAATACGGGTTCAGTTGCTCCGCGATGTCGTAGACCGAGATCGCGTTCCTGACCTCCTGAATCTGCCGAAGAGGCGCGGTAACGCGTTTCCCGTTCAGGATTTCCGAGACCTGTTCCTCGGACAGCGTATTGCCCTCGATCGCCAGAGACGCCTGAATCGTCCTGACCTGATTCGCGCGGCGGAGTTTCAGCGACTCGGCGCTCCCTGGACGGATCGTGCACCGTTCCACGAGCGCGGCGATCTCTGCAATCATGTTGACTGCATCCGCTGAAATATGAAATGGCGGCTGATAACTCATGGAAAGGAAAAAAACTCGGGGCGCGACGGGAAACGAGGCGCCGCGCCCCGGTGGATTCGGCATAAAGCCGAAGGAAAAAGGCTTATTTCTTTTCCTCGGCGGGGGCGGGTTTCGGGGCCTTGACCCACTTGCCGTCTTCGCCCTGGATGTAGTCGCCTTCGTTTGCCTTGGAACGGATCTGTTTGGCGCGGAGTTCGCCGACCTTGTCGACGGTGGAGCCTTCCTTCTTGGCGATGGCGGTGTAAACGGCCTTGCGGTCGGCGTTTTCGGCGTCGACCATCTTCTTGTCGGCGTCTTCGATCTTGACTTCCTTGCCGTCCTTGTCCTTCATGACTTCGAGGTAGCCGGTCTTGTTTTCGCCGACGGTGCCGGCCTTCTTGAGGGTTTCGATCTTCGGCTTGCGTTCCGCCATGTTTTTCTTGATGGTGGCGGCGTCGTCAGCGGCGGAAAGCGCCTGCGGGACGGCGAACGCGAGCGTGAGGGCTGCGATGGAGAGAGCGAGCAGTTTTTTCATGGTAAAGTCTCCTGGGAATGCGGTTCGGATCAAAGTGCGTCGAGGTCGCCGAAGAAGTCGTCGAGGGCTTTTTCGATGCGGATGTTGATGTCGAGCGTGATGTGCACGGGCTTGATCTCGATCGGCTTGACGTCGACCGTGTTGTCGGTCCGGATGCAGGCCGACGTGCCGATGCCGAGCAGGACGGCCGCGGCGGCGAGGATTGGCAGGAATGTTTTCATGTCGGATTCCTTTCTGTTGTGTTGTTGGTTTGTTATGTGCTGCTGTTTGAGTTGACAGGTTAAGGGTTCGTGGGGTATCGTCACTCCGCTTTGGAGAAGATCTTCTGGAAATAGTCGGCGAGCTCCATCGCCTTCCCGTACATATTCACGTTCGTGTCCAGGCGGATGCCCTGGAAGACGCAGGGGGTGTTGGACTTCATGAACGAGGCGGTGTTCTCGTCGAACGCATAGTACAGCGCGCGGTTCGGTTTGCCGTCGAGCGAAAGCGAGAGCTTCATGTTCTCCTTTTCGGGGCCGACGGACTGCAGGCGCATGCGAACCCAGGAGTAGGAGAAGTCCTTCAGCGCGTCCTTCGCGAGCTCCATTTCGATGCCGGTGCCGGCGTTCGTCAGCGCTTCGTCGAGGTCGCCTTTGATCACGCCGTCCTCGCCGGGGGTGGAGAAGAGGAACGCGTCCTCGAAGTAGATGTTGTCGATCTTCGACTTGCCGAACGCATCGGTCTTCTGCACGAGCACGACCGGGATGGTGCCGTTGATGGAGCCGCTGCCGTTGATCTCGCCGAGCCCGATCTGCGTGAGGAAGACCGGCATCTCCAGGCGGTCGCAGTAGAGCACGGCCTCGGTGGTGGTCTGGCCGATGCGGTACGTAATGCCGCCGAGGCGGATATGGCCGTTGCACCAGTCGAGGCGGGCGTTTTCGACCTGCCAGGTGTCCGGAGCCTCCATGCGGAACGTGGCGAGCCCCGCCCCGGTCTCGATCCTGTCGTACTTGACGGACTTGAAGGAAAGCGTCTGGCCGGGCGCGGATTTGAGGATGGATATCTCCGGCACCTCGAATCCGAGGCCGATGCCGCGCACCTCGAGTTTCTGCTCGGGGATGAAGAGGTCAGCGTCGGCGATGCGGAACTTCGCGTGTCCGGTGGTAGTCTTCGGCAGGATTTTGTACACGGCCTCGGCGGAGAGCTTGCCCGTGCAGGAGATCTCCTCGAACTGCGGCAGGAACCTGGCGAGGTCCTTCGAGAGGTCGGCCTGCTGTTCCGGAACGGTCAGGCCGCATTCGACCTCGACTCCGGCGCCTCCGCCGAGCGCGACGTTCGCGTAAATCTGCCCGTCAATGGAGAAAAGTTTCGCGTCCGTTTTCAGGCGGAACGTCTTCGCGGCGTCGTCCCACTGGACCGTGCCGTCGAGCGAGGCCGCCTGAGCGCCGTTGAACTCGAAGTCGCCGAGCGAAATCCTGCCCGTGCGCGGCTCGGCGGGCGCGTCTTTTTCCGCGTTGTTCTCTTCCGCCTCGGCGAGCGCGTAGTCGAACGGGAAATCCCAGTGGAGGTTCTGCGCGAGGAGCTTGAGTTCGGGCATGGCGAGCTTGGAATCGGGGCAGGTGACCGCGCCGGATAGGACGCCCCCGCCGACGTCGAACGCCGCGTTCAAACCGAGTTTCGGCGCGTCGTAGGAGAGGTTGGCGGCGTCCTGCTTGAACTGGAAACCGGCGATCTTCCCGTCGGCCTTGTATGTTTGTCCGTCCTCCGATTTGGCGTCAAATGAAAGCGTGTCCGCCTTGCAGGTCATGCCATCGAGCTCGGCGAGGAGCTTTCCGCCTTTGAGTTCGGCGGATGCCTTTTCGATGCCGTCGGTCAGCCTGACGTCTGCCTTGAAGGATTCGGGCTTGAAGGAGACCTTCATGCCCTCCTTCTCGAAATCAAGTTCTCCGTCCGTGAGGCGGATGGTCGCGCCCTGAAGCTCCTCGACCTTGAGGAAGCCCATATCGATCTTTTCCGGCCTGAGGGAGACGGTCATGCCGTTGTATTCCGCGCGAAGGTCTCCGGCGATGATTTTGAGGGAACCCATCATCTGTTCGCCGTTCATATTGAACTCGCCCGTGATCTCTCCCCGCCGGAAGGACGCGGTCAGCCCCTTGAGCCCGGGAGCAAACGCGCCGCCGTCGAATTCCACAGCGGGCGCGATGCTGAAGCGGGATTGGACGGCCATTCCGTCGCGCCGCATGTCCAGGCAGGCCAGGAAGGGGCCGAAGCCGGCGGAGACGTCGATGCCCTTGTATTTTGCCTTGAGGATCGGGTGGTTTTCAAGTTGGATCTCAAAAAATTTCTTCTCTTCGTCCATGATACCGCTGAAGCGGAACTGCGCGGGCTCGGACTCGGCGACGGTAAACTGGAATCCGCCGCCGACGATGCGTTTCGAAAGCGAGACGGTCGCATTGAGCTTGTCAAGCTCGAACGGGATCCCGTCGTATTCGCCTTTCAGCGTGCCGAGCGTGAACACGATGTCCTGCTCCGTTTTGGGCGGCTTCATGGGCTTCACGGTCGGGATCACACGCGGGACCGTCTTCAGCGAGAACGGCGCGGCGGAGTCGATGCGGAGTCCCTGCGGCGTGCGGTAGCCGAACGTGAGTTCGCCGTTGAGGTCGAGGGACGAATTATCAAGCTCCTCCAAGTTCAGGCTGTTCAGGTCGATCTCCGCCTTTGCGCTCAGGGAGACGCCGGCGCGGAGCCCGCGCGGCAGGGCGCTGCGGACCGTGCCGGGCATGGCGGACGTGGCGAGGGAGAAATCGTCGAGGTTCAGCTCGACCTTCTTTTCCCGGTGCAGATAAGCCGCCTTGCACCGGATGCCGTTGGTCGAGAAATGGACCATGAGTGAGCAATCGAGCCTGTTCCAGCCTTGTTCCGCGTCGGGCGTGACCGTGACGGCGTACGGGATGTGCACGTTGTCTACGGCGTCCTCGCCGCGCGCCACGGCGGCCAGGCTGCCTGAGAGGGATATCTTTCCGACCTTCACCGGGATCACGGCGTTGAGGTCGTCCACGGGGGCGGAATCTTCCTTCTCCTTCTTTTCGCCGGACTGGAACGACTTAGCGAAGAGGTCGTAGGCGGGAATCCTGAACGAGCCGTCGGAATAATCGACAGTAACGTTGCAGTTTTCGATCTTGATGGATTCGATGGCGCGATTGCGCATAAGCTCGAGCGGAGAATAGCGGATGGAGAGAGAACCGATGCTGCCGACGTTCAGCGGCCTGCCGTCGCGGGTGGTGTCTTTGACTTTGCAGGCGACTTCCGCCGAGGTCAGGCTGATGGTCTTGATACGGAACTCCACGCCGCCGCCCTCGGCGAGCGGCTGAAGGATCTTGTTGATGTCCTGTTCGAGGAAATGCGGCAGGCATGCCAGCTCGACCAGTGCGCCAAGCAGGATCAGACACAGAAGGATCAGCAGAGCGATCGTCCATTTCGCGCGGCGCGGGACCGGTTGCTTCTTCTTGGGCGCGGCGGAAGAACCGGACGTTTTTTTGTCCGGCTCGGAGTTCCGCTTGTCGGCCCCGGAAGCGTCCGGCGTCCCGGCGGGGACGGTCTTTTTTTCAGGTTCGGATTCCGGCATGATGCGTTCTGTATTCGATACTCGGGCGGTTTTTTTTGAAAAAAAGGGCACACTACCCCTATATGATTCTCTAATAATATACAGTCCGAAGGTTCAAATACAACCGATTTGACAGGCTTTTTTCAGCTTTTTTACTTTGCGCACTGTATGTTTTTGGAAGAAAACATGAACGATATCCGTCCGAATCAGCAGATTGTATCCAGTCGGATTATTCCCGTTTTTTTATAATAGCGTTTGAAAATCGGTGGAGGAATGATATATTATAACAGATTTTTAATCCGAGTTTTTTTATTTGAGAAATGAATTTGGCATGATTCGTCAAATCCTGCAACGACTGAAAAAAAACTATCAGAGGTATATACAGGACCTGTTTCTGCCATGTACCGTGTTCTGTCGGGATCCCTTGGTTCTGGTCTCATTTGAACAGGAATTCTTACATAATTCGCAGGCTTTTTTGGATTGTTTTTCCAAAAGCCAAGCAAAAACAATACATGTCTTTCTACAGTTCGGCTGGGAACATGAAACGCCGGAAAATTCGAAACCTCTTGCCCGTGATATCAAAGCCGTTCTGGCACAGTGCACTCGTTTGAAGATCACGCTTCTGACAAATTCCGAAAACGAAGTGCGCGTTTTATCCGGATTGGGGCTTCATGCTGTCCTGTGTAATCATAATGCGTTCGTTGAAGAAAAGCGTTATCCAATTTTACAGCTTCCCAAAAAAAATGATGCCGTTTATATTGCCCGCATTACACCGTTCAAGCGGCATTATCTGGCATCGCAGGTCAAATCATTGCACCTGATCGGGCATCCGGCATGGAAAGAGAAAGAACAATCCTTTACGGATGAAGTCGTTCATCATCAGCTAAAACATGCTGTGTGGTCTTCGCACGTCGATGCAAAAAACATCCCTGCGGAAATCGCTACAGCACATTGCGGGCTCTGTCTGTCAAAAGCCGAGGGGGCCATGTTTGCAAGCATTGAGTATCTCCTCTGCGGCATTCCGGTCGTCAACACGCCCAGCCTCGGCGGACGTGATGAGATGTTCCCCGATTTTGCGGTAAAAACGATTCCCGATACGCCCGAAGCGGTCGCGGAGGCTGTTCAGGAATTCGCTGAACACGCTCCCGAACCGGAAAAGATCCGCGCTGCCACCCTGGAGAAAATGAAGGTGCACCGCGAGACGTTCCGCAGGCTCCTCAATGAGGCCATGACGCCGAAAACACTCCCGGATTCGCGCCAGTTTCCCCACAAACTGTATCTGCGCTGCACGAAAAAACCGCTTCAATTGATCCGGTACGGACTCCGGAAATCCAGGCCCTGAACCCGGGCCAGCAGCGCTGTCCGTTGTCCGCTGATGCCGTACCCGCGGCCCGGACTAGAGAGAGGTGCTGTCCGTCCCGTCTTTTTCCTTCCCGGAAGATCCGGCGGGCCGTGCTCGCCGCCACATCTTTCCGGAAACAAAGATCCAGAGCGCGGTGATCGTGGATCCGCCCAGCGCCAGCGCCATGTCTTTCTGGGCGTCCCACATGTCCCCCTGCTGTCCGTTGTAGTTTTCGGCGTTTTCCGGGCTCAGGACGAGGGAGAGGAACCATTCGAACAGCTCGTATATCATGCTTGCCGACTGAATGGCAAGCCAGGCGAACAGGAGCGCATAAACGGGCTTGAGGTCCTTCAGCAGATGTTTTGTCAGCTGGTAGATGAACGGGAACAGGAGCAGCCCGAAGGAGAAATGCACCATCCGGTCGAACTTGTTTCCGTGGATCACGCCCGTCCCCACGGCCTTGATCTCCCATTGTCCCTCAAGGTCGATGTCGAGGTTCAGGACGGTTTTCGCCCATTTGTCGTACGGGACGTTGGAGTAAAGGTATCTGGCCCCCACGATGTGAACGCAGGTGAACAGGAAAAGCCCGGCACAGGCGGCCACGCTCATCCGCTGGTGCTTCAGCTCCAGCGCCAGGGGGAAAAGCAGGACCACGGTGCCGAGGTGCTGCAGGATGATGCATCCGTCCTCATACGCATAGGCCGGGGCGTTGATGCACGAGGCGACGGCCAGGAGCACGCCCGCCGCCAGAAGCGCGAACTTGATCCGCCAGTCCCTTTTCAGGCGGATGGAATCCGCGTCAGTCGTAGTACTCATCAGGGGGTAGAACTTTAGAGAAGGAATCACCGGCGGCATGCCGTCCGACGGAGATTCCCGTGTTGCTGTTTCAAACGCCCGCCGGACGGGAACCGGAGCCGGCGGACGGGCTTGCAGGATCTATGAAACGGGAACTCAGTCGAACATTTTCGGCAGGCCGTTGTACATCACGCGCATGACGGAGTTGATGTCGTGTCCGCCGCGTTCGTAGACCATCTGGTAGAGGTTGCCGTCCTTGAAGTTGTCGCAATACTTGAAGATCTCGGGATACTTCTTCATCTCGTTGATCATCGGAGTCATGTTCGGCTCCGCGACATCGTTGCGGCCGCAGCCGGAGTAGATGTAGAAGTCGTTCGCGGTCTTGCCGTTTTTGACGACCGAATCGGCAAGGTATTTGGCGGATTCGGCGGACTTGCCGCGTCCGACGGCCCAGCAGTCGCCGCTCATCGGGATGAAGTAGCCCATTTCGCCGAGGCAGTGCTCGAAGACGGACCAGGTGGCGCAGGCGCCCATCGAGAATCCGCCGAAGCCGCGGTGCCATCTGGAGGCGTCAAGCGCATCCTGCGAGATGTCCCTGGCGTAGGTGTGGTACTGCTTCTCGAAGACCGGGATCACGTCCTTGTCGAGCTCGTAGTGGAAGTCGATGCAGTTCTTCGTGGCGTCGTTGCTGTACTGCGTGTAGTAGGAGAGCGCGCAGATGATGAGCGGCTTCATCTCGCCGTTCGCGATCAGGTGGTCGATCACGTTTTTGAGGCGGGTGTTCTGGCCTTCGCCGCCGAAGTACCAGCCGGGATTGTCGCCGCCGCCGTGCATCAGATACAGCACGTTGTAACGGGTGGACGTGTCCTTCTCGTCATAGCCGTAGGGCAGGTACACGAGGCCGGATTTCTCGAACTCGGGGCTGCCGGCGGTCTGGTTGTCGCGCGTCTTGTACGTGAAGTTTTTGATGACGCCGCCCTTGTCGCAGACGCTCATGTATTCCTGCGGGATCTCCTTGAACGCGTTGTCGGGGAAGCTGGTCCGGGTGGAGGCGGTGGACGCGCCGGTGCTGGCGCAGCCGCAGAGGACGGCGAGCGCAGCCGCCGCGCAGGCGAAAAGTTTGAGGTGTTTCATGGTGTTCCTTTGGGGTTGTGTGGGGGTTGTGGAAAGATGGCTGTCGTTCTGTATTATACAGCGTTTTCGTGCAAAAGTCAAGCGGAGACAGGCGAATAAGAGACGAAAAGCCCGGATTCCGGCTGAATTCAGGAAATCCGGGCACAGGAAGGCGAATATGCCGGAGCGGAGAAAAAACGGAACGCCGCTCCGGACCTGAACGTCGTGATGCTCAGTCGAGCTTGGTCTTTTCGATCTCGGCCGCTTCTTCGACGTCGATGTCGGCGGTTTCGGCCTCGGAGATCGGGGGATAGAGCGATTCGACCGAGACGGCGTACGGAGAGACGAAGCGTTCCTTGGCGAGGAAGGTCGCCATGGCTTCGAGCGCGGCGACGAAGGCATCGACCTGGTCCTGCGGGAGCTTTTCGAAGACTTCCTTCATGAAGCGCACGTAGGAGGCCGTGCAGACGCGGTAGAGATGTTCGCCCTTGTCCGTGAGGTTGATCAGCGTCACGCGGCGGTCCTTCGGGCCGGGGATGCGGTTGACCAGACCGTCGGCGAACAGAGCGTTCAGCGTCTGCGTGACGGCGGCGGACGGCAAGTGGAAGCGATCCGCGAAGTCCTTGATCATCGGGAGGGTCTTGCGGCCGTGGATGGCGAAGAGGTAGTTCAGGATGCGGAGCTTGCCGAGCGTGGTGCGGCCGGAACGGGACGCGTAGTGGAAATGCATCACGGGGAAGCGGAGGGCGTCGACGAAATGGATCAGGAGCAGCCAGGTGGGCAGCTTGGCGGGCACGGTCTCGCCGGCCGGGATCGGGATCCGTTCGGCGGGGAGCTTGCAGAGGTCGGCGACGTGCTTCGCGGTGAGATGCTCGGAACCGGTCCTGGACTGGTAGAGGAAACCGAGCACTTCGCGGAATTTCGCGAGCGTGTCCGGATCAAGCGAGGATTCGAAGGCGGCGAAACGCTTGGCGAGCAGCGCCACCGTGGCGTTGCGCTGGGCTTTGCCCTTCGCGGAAAGCATCACGCCGGTGCTGCGGCGGTTCTCCGGGATCGACTTGCGTTCCAGGATGCCGCTCGCGACGTACAGGTCGACCGCCTGGGAGATCGCGCCGGAGCTGAGGCCGGAGTACTCGGAGAGACGCTTGATCTGCGGCACGGAATCCGGATTCTCCAGGAAGTATTTCACGATCGGAAACTGTGCGAAGGAATAATCGCCGTCGAGGCCGAACACGCCGACGGACGTGGAACGGATCCGGTCCGCGATAAAGAGGAGTTTACGACAGGATGTGACTGCTAAGAACTGTTTTTTCATGGGTTCGCCTCGGGTTGTTTCATTCTGGCCGTGCCGGACGGGAACGGGGCATTTCGCGGGGCACAGCCGGATGTTTTTATGTTGTTTTGAACGACATAGCCACCCCATGTGGCATTTGTCTTATTAATATACAGCGGTGCCGAAAAAATAGAAATGCATTATTTAATACAATGCATGGATTATTTGATAAACAGACCGTTTTCAGACCCGTAAAATCAGCTTAAAGAATAGTCGGTTGTACAGGAATGATGAAAAAAACACCCGATTTGACGAAATGCCCGACGAAAACGGGAACGAAAGAAAAAAAGTCTTTTCATATTTTGAATACTTTAGGCTTTACACTACATAAGCATATCATTTTTTCGCGTTCGAGGCAGGATGTGTTCATTATAAACCTTTTTTCTTATGTCGAAAGCAGGGCGAACCGGAAAATGGCAAAGGTGTCCGCGGATACGGCACGTCACGGCTCGCGGTCGGTCTGTTCCCCGCCGGCCGCCCTGATCGCCCCCAGACAATGGATCCTGACGACCCGGTTGCCGTCGGTTTTCGAAACCGTGCGCAGCAGCTCGATATAAGGCCGGACGAACTCCGGTCTGCGCTTGCCGAGCACGCGGAACATCTCCGGCGCTTCCATCCGGACCCGGTCGTCGCGGTCATGCAGCAGCTCGGCAAATACGGGCATGCGGTCCCGATACGGGTCCGGTGTGTTTGACGCAATATTCTCCGACGCCCAGATGAAGCTCAGCCTGACCTTCGCCTCTTCGTCTCCGGCGAAACGGAACAGGCCGGTCCAGTATGGTTCGACCAGATGAAAGTCGCCCCGTCCGATCCTGCCGAGCGCGTTGACCGCGCGTTCGCGCAGAAGAGACTCCGGGCTGTCGAGAAACGAGGCGACAGCGGGCACACAGCCGCGAATGGAGGCGGGATGTTTCAGCCCCATCTCGCCGAGCAGCCAGAGCGCCTTTGCCCGGATCTTCACGGAGCCGGAGGGAAGAAGCGAGGCGACATACGGGATGTTCCTTTCCCAGTCGCCCCTGTTTTTTGTCAGCGCCCCAAGCTCCCTGTACAGCCCGGATTCGTTCATCGGACCATCGTTTTTTCGCCGGGAAACGCGGTACGGGACCGCTTATTTCTGTTCCAGCTGGGACTTGATGAGCTTTTCGAGCTCGTCCAGACTCTCGCCGGACTCAAAACGCTTCACGACCTTGCCGTCGCGACCGACGAGGAACTTCGTGAAGTTCCAGCGGATGTCCGCCTTGTTCGTTTCCGCCTTCAGGAACTTGTACAGCGGGATCTGCCTGTCGCCGTTCACGTCGCACTTCGTCATCCGCGGGAACGTGGTGCTGTAGCGCGAGGTGCAGAAGGTGTTGATCTCCTCGTCGCTGCCGGGCGCCTGCCCGCCGAACTGGTTGCAGGGGATGTCGATGAGCTCGAAGCCCTTGTCATGATATTCCTTGTAGAGCTTTTCGAGGCGTTCGTACTGCGGCGTGAATCCGCAGCGCGTGGCGGTGTTCACCACGAGCACGACCTTGCCCTTGAAATCGGAGGTCTTGACATCCTTGCCGTCCCACGACTTGAGTTCGAATCCGTAGAAACCGGATGCCTCCTCCTTTTTGTAGCCGGTGACCATGGATTTGACCCAGTCGGCGATCTCCTTGTCCGCCTCACGGACGCTCGCGCCGCGGAACGCTTTCGCAGGAAGCACGGCTTTTGCTTTTTCCGCCAGCTTTTTCGCATCACGTTCGCAGTTCTGCATGCCGCCGCTGCCGTAGGTGAAGAACGGGATCACGGTCTTGCCCGCGAGATCGGCGGAGGCGAGGAAGCTCGCCGCGGGCGGCGCGATCGTGCCGAACCAGTTCGGGGAGCCGATGAAGATGACGTCGTACTTCTTGAAATCGACGGGTTCGTTCGCGAGCTCGACGCGGACGCCGTCGCGGATTTCCTTCTGCGCCTGCGCCAGACACGCGTTGTAGTCCTTCGGATAGGCGTTCTTCGGCTTGATCTCGAGCAGTTCGCCGCCTGACGCCTTCCGAATCTGTTCGGCGGCGTACTTCGTATTGCCGGATTCGCTCCAGGAATAATACGCCACGAGAATGCGCTCCGGCTCGACGGATATCTTTTCAGGTGCATCGGCGGCGAACGAGCTGAGCACCGCGAAAGCGGTGAACGTGACGGCGATCAATTTTCGGAACAACATGGAAACCTCCTGTTTTATTGAAAAGATACGGCGGAATAGCCGACTGTTTTAATATACTTTCATTCGAATAAAAAATCAAATGAAGTAAGAAAAAAACGCCGGGATCGGGCAGAACGGAAGAAAAGAAAAAGTCGGGATCACCAGGTGTCCTGATGAACGGCAGACGGATCCCACTTGTCTTTCACGGACGCCGGGACGGCGGGGTAGCCGAACGGAATCAGGCAGAACGGTTCGATGCCCTCGGGGAGGCGCAGGGCGTCCTTGATGATGCGGATGCGTTCGGAGATGGGATGCACGCCGGTCCAGACCGCGCCGAGTCCGAGCGCATGAACGGCGAGCAGGAAGTTTTCGGTCGCGGCGGCGGCGTCCTGGATCCAGTATTCGCGCGCCTCGCCGGGGAGCGCCTTGTCGAGCACGCCGCAGATCACGAGCGCGACGGGCGCGGTGGCGGTCATCTTCGCGTTGGGCAGGCTGTCGCCGAGCTTTTCAAGCAGGGCGCGGTCGCGGATGACGACGAACGACCACGGCTGGGAGTTCTTCGCGGAGGGAGCCGCCGTCGCGGCCTTCAGGAGCTGTTCGACGATCTCGTCGGAAACGGGCTTGTCCTGGAACGCGCGGATGCTCGTGCGCGTCATGATCGTTTGAATAAGGTCGTTGTTCATGGGGCGGCTCCTTTCTTCAGCGGCAGATCTTCAGGATCATGTCCTCGGCCTTGACGGCGGGATGGTGGTAGCGTTTGTATTTCAGCGTGACCTTGCGGAACTGGATGGCCTCCTTCGGGCACCACTGGAGACAGCCGAGGCAGTGCTCGCAGTGTCCGTGCCAGGTGGGGATGCCGTTCATCATGATGATGTTGGAGTCCGGGCATATCTTCTCGCAGAGGCCGCAGGAATCGCATTTGTCGGTGACCCAGAAATAGCGGTCGTAGTTCGAGAGGAACGCGACCGCCTTCTGCGCCACGGCATCGCCGAAGACGTCGAACGGGAACACGTGCAGGAGCGCCTCGGTCTTGCGTTTCTTCACGGCGTGCACCGCGTATACGATGTCGCGGGACGCCTTCGCGAAGAGTTTCTCCATGCGGTTTTCGGAGGCCGGGATGGAGCGCGGGATGTAGTTGGACGGCATGGTCAGGCTGAACGAGATCGCGAGCTTGATGCCGCGTTCCTTCAGCAGCGCCTCCAGGATGTACGCCGCGGAGCCTTTCATGCCGCCGCAGGTGCACAGCGAGTAGACGTATTTGCCGCTCCCCTTCACGATCCGGGAGATGAATTTCTGGACGATCCCCGGCAGGCCGAAGCAGTACACGGGGAAGAAGATGCCGACGGTGTCCGCGCCGGAGAGATCGACCTCTTCGGCACGGTCGAGGTCGGCGATGGAGAGGAGCTCCGTGTCGCCGAGCTTCGCCGCGAATTCGCGCGCGGCCGCCAGGGTGTTGCCGGTCGATGAAAAGTAGTAGATTCTGTTCATGGACGCCTCGCTTTCATCTCGTGGGATCGTGAATGATGAGGGGGAGTGGTATGGTTCGGTTCTGAGCTCAGGCCTTCGGGACGGACTTGAACTCGATCTTCTCCTTGCCGGTCTTGTACGCCTCGATGTTGATGTCGGCGGCTTTCGCCTTCTTCGCGAACATCTCGCGGACGGCTTCGATCATGGCGGTGTCGAGGTTCGCCTTGTCCGCGTCGTCCAGGAAGTTGTCCGCCATGACGGCCGCGATGGCGCCGAGCATGACCGTGTTGGCGGCGCGGAGGTCGCCGAGGTGGTTCGCCAGGTCGGACGCGGGCAGGCCGTACACGTAGTGGTCCTTCGCCGCGCCTTCAGGGAGCTTCACGGTCGAGGAGTCGTAGACGAGGACGCCGCCTGCCTTCAGGATGGGCAGGAACTTCTCGACGGACGGCTGGTTCATGCAGACGAGCATGTCGCAGTTTTCGGCGGCTTCGGGCGAGCCGATGTGCGACTTGGAGAAGACGACGGAGCAGTTGGCGGTGCCGCCGCGCATTTCCGGGCCGTAGGACGGCAGCCAGGAGACGTTGAAATTGCGCTGCTTGCCGAGGATGGCGAGGATGTAGCCGAGCGAGAGCACGCCCTGTCCGCCGAATCCGCTGATCTTCACGCGGCATTCCTTGTCGAAGACGGGCGAGGAGCACTTGTAGTCGCCGAGCTCGCTCTGGATCTCTTCGGGATAGAGCAGGCTCTTGATCTTGTCGGCGTCATAGTTCATTTCGGCGCGGACGATCGGTTCGCGCTCGGCGGCGCGGTCCAGGTAGACGCCCAGCGGGAAGAACTTCGTCATCTTCGTCTCGATGAACTCGCTCATGTCGTGGGCGTTCATCTTCAGGTTGACCGGGCAGCCGGAGAGGAATTCGACGAGGGAGAAGCCCTTCTTGTCCATGCTGTTCTGCAGCGCCTTGCGGACGGCGCGGCGGGCGGCCATGATGTTCTTGAAGCTGGTGAGCGCGCAGCGTTCCACGTACACGGGCGCGTCAAACTGCGAAATCATTTCGCAGACACGGATCGGATAGCCGGTCTCCAGGACGTCGCGTCCGAGCGGGCTGGTCTGCGTCTTCTGGCCGGGCAGCGTGGTCGGCGCCATCTGGCCGCCGGTCATGCCGTAGATCGCGTTGTTCACGAAGAACACGGTCATGTTCTCGCCGCGGTTCGCCGCCTGCAGGATGTGGTTGAACCCGATGGAGGCGAGGTCGCCGTCGCCCTGATAGGAGATGATCACGTCGTCCGGGTTGGACCGGGTGAGGCCGGTCGCGACGGCGGGCGCGCGGCCGTGGGCGCACTGGATGGAACGGCACTTGAAGTAGTAGTAGGCGAAGACGGCGCAGCCGACGGGGGCGGCGAGGACCACGCGGTGGGTGATGCCGAGGTCGGCGATGGCTTCCGCGATGAGTTTGTGAAGGACGCCGTGGCCGCAGCCGGGGCAGTAGTGCATATTTTTCTTGATGGCGCCGGGGCGGCGTTCGAAGACGTCGAAGAATCCCGCGGGACGGCCGAGTTTGATTTTCTCGCTCATGTTCACTTTCCTCCTTTGATCACATCCATCGTGCGGTTCACGATTTCTTCCACGGTCGGCACGTTGCCGCCCATGCGGTTGATGAGGGCGACGGGGCGCGCGCACTCGATGGCGAGGCGGACGTCGTCGATCATCTGGCCGTTGCTCATTTCGACGGAGAAGAACTGCTTCACGCCGTTTTTGACGGCTTTGCGGAGCGCGTTTTCAGGGAACGGGAAGAGGGTTTTCGGACGGACGAGGCCGATCTTCACGCCCTGCTTGCGGAGCTCGTCCACGGCGGAACGCGCCATGCGCGAGGCGATGCCGTACGCGACGAACGCGTATTCCGCGTCGTCCATCATGAACTCCTCGACGAGCTGTTCTTTTTCGCGGATCTCGTCGTACTTGCGGTTCAGGCGGCGGTTCGTCTCCTCAAGGTCGACCGGGTCCATGTAGATGGAGCTGATCCAGTTGTCGGCGCTGACGTTCCGGTCGAGCGACCAGGCGGGCGGCATGCGGCGCGGACGGGGTTCCGGCAGCTCAAGCTTTTCCATCATCTGGCCGATCATGCCGTCGGTGAGGACGTAGACCGGAGTGCGGTATTTGTCGGCGAGGTCGAACGCGAGCATGGTCAGGTCGCACATCTCCTGCACGGAGCCGGGGGAGAGCACGATGCAGCGGTAGCCGCCGTGTCCGCCGCCCTTCACGACCTGGTTGTAATCCGCCTGTTCGGGGGAGATGTTGCCGAGGCCGGGGCCGCCGCGCATCACGTCGACGATGACGCAGGGCAGTTCCGCGGTGGCGATGTAGGAGACGCCTTCCTGTTTGAGGCTGATGCCGAGGCCGCTGGACGCGGTCATCACGCGTTTGCCGGCGGCGGACGCGCCCATCACCATGTTGATGGAGGCGATCTCGCATTCAGCCTGGATGAAGACTCTGCCCATGGCGGGGAACAGACGGGCGGAGGCGTGGGCGATCTCGCTGGCGGGCGTGATCGGGTATCCGAAGTAGCATTCGCATCCGGCGAGCAGGGCGCCGTACACGGCCGCCTCGTTGCCTTTCAGAAGCACGCGGTTGGTTCGGTTCATACTATGATACTCCTTTCAGTCTTCCGTGATCTCGACGATCGTGATCGCGCCGGGTTCCGGGCAGCTGTAGTAGCATGCGCCGCAGCCGATGCAGCCTTCGCCGGCGTAGACGGCGGCGGGGAACCCCATCATGTTGATGGCGTCGCCGAGTTTGAGGAGGGAACGCGGACACGCTTCGACGCAGCGGGAGCAGCCCTTGCATTCGTCGAACGCGATGTCGCAGCGGAATGTTTTTTTCGGTTTCGTTTCCATGAGCAATGTCCTTTCTCAAAAAAACATGGAGCATATAATATACACGCGGACGCGCCTAAAGTCAACTGCCATTTACGTTTACTCCGTTATTATCCTGAGATTCCGAACGAATGCAAGCCGCCTGGACCGTACCGGACCGCCGGAGCTGAACCGGTCTCTTTGCCCTCTTTTTTTCATGTTTTTTCGGTGTTGTCCGCGTTTTCGATTTGCATTTTCCGCGAATGCGGCTATATTAATATCTCATTCACTGCCCGTTGGTGTAATGGTAGCACAAGTGATTCTGGTTCATTTAGTCTAGGTTCGAGTCCTGGACGGGCAGCCACTTTTGAGTCCGATGCGAACGCGTTTCCGATGCGTCCGCTTTTTTGTGCCCGGACACGGGTTTTCCCCTTCTCCCTCTTCTTCGGACCATGCAAAAGCCGCCCGGCCGTTTGACCGGCAGGGCGGCTGAATCGTTTGCGCTGTTTTGCGCGGAAGTGAGGTCAAATCCGATTATTTGACCGGTTCCTGAATGCCTTCGTTTGTCTGGCGGACGGGCTTGATCGTGCCGTCTTCGTTGAAGAACATCTCGTCGACGCAGACCGCGCGGCGGCCGAGCGCGCCGCCTTCGCCGTTGATGGAGAGCGCGGCGTTGTGGTAGAAGAGGAACGTGCGTCCCTTGAAATCGACCACGGCGGGATGGATGGTGAAGCTGTTGCGCGCGGAGCCGGTGACCTGTCCGCGGTAAGTCCACGGGCCGGTGATCTTTTCGGCGGTGGCGTAGGCGATGACCTCGTTGCCCTGCGGGTTCTTGTGGTTCGCCTCGTCTCCGTAGGTGCGGGACGCGTAGATGCAGTAGTAGAGGCCGTTGCGCTTATAGAGCCAGGGGCCTTCCTCGTAGCTCTGCATTTTCAGGTCAGTGATCTCGCCGTCTAGCTCAAGCATGTTGTCTTTGAGCTTGGCGAGATAGCAGTTGCCGTTGCCCCAGCAGAGCCAGGCGGTGCCGTCGTCGTCGATGAGGCAGGTCGGGTCG
>ONQZ01000026.1 GCA_900320095.1 uncultured Lentisphaerota bacterium | reverse complement strand
GTCGGCATGCTGGTGATGCTGTCAGTTGTGGGGTATGCGCTTCCCCGTATCATTCAGCGGTTTACCAAAGCGCCGGAGGCATCCAAGAATACGCGAATCGTTCTGGCCATTGCCTCAAAACGTATGGCAAACGATTTCCGCCTCGGATTCGGCGCGAACAATTATTCCGAGTATTCCGGGGCAAAATATGACTATGTTCAGGATTATTACCGGGAAAACGATGCGCCCCAGTATGGCGGAATTGTCGAGACGATCTATCTGCTGGTTGCTGCCGAATGCGGCTGGTGGGGACTTGGCACTTTGATCCTTTGGTTCCTGTATTATTATTTCTCCGACATTATCAGTCTTTTTGTCCTCAGAAAAAAACCATGTTCCGGTATTGCAATTGGGGTGTTCGCCGGACTGTCCTGCAATTACTGGCACTCTACCCTGGAATGGAGCTTGAAACAGTTTAATAACTTTGCCGGACAAATGATCCTGTATGCCTTGGTCGGTGTGATCGCCGTCAACCGGAAAAGCATCAAGGCCGCCTATGCGCGGAGTCAGAAACAGGCGGAACAGAAGAGGATCGAACAGCAGAGGATCAAGTTGCAGAAGGCCAGACAAAAACATGCCCGGAAACTCCCGGCCACAAAGGACGCCCCATCCCTGCGGCAATCCGGGAACGGGGGTATCCAATGAAGATCGCCGACCGGAAACATTGTACCGGATGCGGGGCATGCGCGGATGCGTGCCCGGTCTCCTGTATTTCGATGAACCTCTCCGAAGAGGGGTTCCTTTTCCCGTCCATTGATGAATCCCGCTGTATCGGCTGCGATGCGTGCGGAAAGGCCTGCCACGTGCTGAATCCGCCGGAAAAAAGAAGCCCGGAAAGAGCGTTTGCCGCCTGGTCGACGGATGATTCCGTCCGCACGTCCAGCTCCTCCGGCGGAGTTTATTCCGTTCTCGGCGAATATGTGCTCGGAAACGGCGGCGTGATCAGCGGATGCCGTTTTGACCGCGATATGGTGTTGAAACACGAACTCTGCGAGCAGCCGGGCGGAACGGTTCGGTTCCGCGGTTCGAAATATGTTCAATGCTTTACGGACGGCATCTACCGGAAGATCAAAGATACACTGGCAAGTGGCAGGACCGTTCTGTTCACCGCCACGCCGTGCCAGGTCGCCGGACTGCTGACGTATCTGGGGCGTCCGTACGATAACCTCGTCACCTGCGACTTGGTCTGCCACGGCATCCCGAGTCAGAAGATATTCCGGAGCTACCTGGAACGGCATCATCTTTCCCCGGATCCCGACCGTTCCGTCATTGCGTTCCGCGACCTCAAAGGCTGGGGCGATTTTTACATCCGCATCTCGGAACAGGACGACATTAAATGGCGTTCCGACGATACGAACAACGAATTCCTCCGTGCGTTCCTCTCCGGCTGCGACTACAATGAAGCCTGTTATGCGTGCCCGTACGCCAGCATGGAGCGGACCGGAGACCTGACGCTCGCGGATTTCTGGGGCCTCGGGAAAAACACCCCTTTCGACGGCGACCCGTCGAAAGGCTGTTCCCTGATCCTCGTCAACACGGAAAAAGGCCGGAAACTGCTTCAATCCGTGCAGGACAAGCTGTTTCTGGAGGAACGGACGCCTGAAGAGGCACGCCAGGGAAACGGCCAGCTCCGGAATCCGGCGCCGCGTCAGCCGATGCGTGATACATTTTATAAGATGAATTGGGCGGAGATCGCACCGAAGATCAACTACGGCAAGGCGTCTCCTCTCCGCAAACTGTTGCGCGCCTGCAAACGGACAGTCCTGCGTTTGCTCAACGGTAAATGAGGATGCACACCGTTGAAAAGGAAAGGATAACTCACGATGAAAATACTGTTGGGCGGCGTGCCGTTCGGATGCGACAATATCGGCGACGAGGCGATTCTGGCCTCCGTCATCGGTCTTGTGCGCGAGATTCGCCCGGATGCGGAACTCATCGTGAGCACGGGCGACCGTGCCGGGACGGAACGCAAGTTCGGCCTGAAAACGGTGCCTCTGTACGGATTCGATCCCACTGTGCCAGCGGAACGCCTCGGCGAAGTGCTGGACGGCGTCGATTTCTACATCTGGGCGGGGGCCACCGGATTGTCCGATTACCCGGAAATGGCGTGCACCCTGCTCGAAACAGCCCAGGCGAAAGGCGTTCGTACGATCGTATGGAGCGTCGGGATGAACGACGTCTTCAATCCGTATTATTTCACGCTCCGCGGAAAAAAGAAAAAGCTGGCGGATATGCTCAGAAAATGCTTCGGCTTTGACTGGGAAAAACGCTGGGTCGAACGGAGCGTGCGTTGTATTCGGCAGCATCTGGCGCAAACGCTTGGACGCTGCGATCTGATCGTCCTGCGCGATCCGAAGTCGCTGGAGGTGCTCCGCCTGTGTGCGCCGTTCCCGGACGCCGTCGCCGGAGCCGATACCGCAATTCTTCAGAAACAGTGCGCGCCGGAGGCTCTCCCGTGGAGCGAATCCGAACGAAACCTCTTCCGGTCGGCGTCAATGCGAATGGCGGTCTGCGTGTCGGAACAGAACCGCATCCGCGAGTTCGACAAGTTCACCGGCTGGCTCGACGGCATGGCCGAGACGCATCCAGGGCTCCTCGTCGTGACGATCCCGATGAACCCGAAGAAGGATTTCCGCGTGATGGAGGAGCTGAAACAGCGCTCGAAGCACCCGGATCGCTTTCTGTCGCTCCGTTTCCTCGAACCCGAAGAAGTCCAGGCCGTTGCGGCGGAATGCTCCGTGATCGTCAGCAGCCGTCTGCATCTGCTGATCCTGGGGCTGAACAACCTCGTGCCCGGCGTCGGCATCGCCCGCGGCAGCAAGATCGAGCAGTTCCTCTCACACTTCGGCCTCACGACCGCCGGGACCACCGATGACCTCGACCTGCCGCGTCTGACCGAATCCGTGGAATGGGCGCTGACGCATCAGAACGAGTTCAAACAGTGTGCCGCATCCGTTCGCGCCGGCCTTCTTGCCGATCTGGACCGAGCGAAAGAACTCCTGCGGCAGACTCTGACATCCACATAAATCTCCCGGCATCCCGCGCCGTCCTCACCTCAACCCGGATACGTCATGGCACTCATCGGAAAAATCATCGCATGGATCCTGCGGAACATCCTCACGATCGCCGCGATCACCGTGATCCTGTGCCTGCTTTCGCCCGGGATTCGCGTCGCGAAGGACAACGCGCTGAGGCTTGCCGAACAGCGCGACGCGCTCCTCGCCGGCATCCGGTCGGCCGAGGAGGAGATCGCGAAGACGAAGGAATCGCTCGAAAGCCGTCTCTCCATGCTTGACCACTGGCGCCGGCAGAGGAGGGAATGCCTGGAACAGATCGACGCTCTGCCCAGCCCGTGGCGGCATCCGATCGACCACTGGTCCGAGTACGCCCGCCTCACAGCCGAACAGAAACGTCTTGAGCTTCAGATCGACACGCTGGAATCCACGATCGCGCGGTACAAGGACACCATTGACCGGCTCGACAAAAACCGCCAGCTGCTGGTCTTCCAGCTCGAAAGCGTGACGCAGTCCCTCACGGAATCCGTCTCGAACGAATGGAACACGAACGGCCTGCGCATTTTGCTCTTCACCATCTGCTTCGTGCTGCTCACGCCGCCCATGTGGCTCGTCTTCATGTACTACGTCGTCGCCGCGCTCGTCGAAAAATGCCCGCCGATCCGCATCAAGGTCAAGGACGACGGCGCGCGCGAACCGGTATTCCATCGCGCCGCGCGAAGCATCACGTTCACGATCCCCGAAGGCCGGAAATTCTACCTGCGGGCGCAGGGCGGCGACTGGGGCAAGGAACGGCGCGACGTGACGTGCCGGACCAAGTTCATGTGGCGCTGGGGCGCGCCGCTCGTGTCCGTCGCGGCCGACCTCGTGGAACTGCTCGCGTACCGCAACGAGCCGGGCGCGAAGAATCCCGGCCAGATCAAGCTCACGTCCCCGAGGGACGACGAGGTCTACATCCAGCAGATCGAGCTGAACGGCGGTCCGGGTCTGGTCCTGACACCGCGCCACGTGATCGGGCTGACCGACGACGTGGAGGTCCGCACGGTCTGGAGCTTCAAACTGCACAACCTCATTTCCATGCGCCTGCGCCATATCGTGTTCTACGGCACGGGCACGATCTTCATCATCGGCGGACGCGGCATCGACGTCCAGCGGATCGAGACGGGATCCTCCGCGGTCCACAAGATCGAGGACGGCGTGCTCGTCGGCTACGTGCCGGGCGCGGCGTATTCCCTCTGCCGCACGCAGACCTTCTGGGCGTATTTCCGCGGCATGACCTCGCTCCTCGACTACAAGCTCTGCGGCGGCACGTTCCTCACGCAGAACCTGGTCGGACGAAACGAGAAGGAAGTCCTCGGCAGCGGCCTCGACCGCTTCCTGTCCGTCCTGCTGAACGGCATCGGGAAACTCCTCGGGTTCTGAACTCCCTTTACAGGTTCATATCCACCTGCATCGCGCGTCCGGCCGGAAGCGCGCACACCTCGCACTCCAACTGATCCCGGAGATACCGGACGGCGTCCGCTCCGGTGCAGTGCATCGGGATGATGCGTTCGAGCCCGAGGCCGTTGAGGTAATCCGCCGTCTTCGCCAGACGCGCCTCGTCCGCGTGGCGGAGATGCAGCCCGCCGACGATCACCCGGACCGGGATCTCGGGATGCGCTTTCCGGCAGGCTTCGACCGTGTTGACGATCCCGGCGTGACAGCAGCCCGTGACCAGCACGCCGGGATGCAGCAGGAGCGCGGTTTCCTCCGGTACGGTATTCGGGATGGTGCAGGCTTCATCCGAGAAGAAATGCCCGCCGCAGTCCTCGCCCGATTCGCGCGGGATCGGTCCGGTCAGGAAGACGCCGGGATCAATCTCCCGGAACGAATTGATTACACGCACGCTGCATTGAGCAAAAATATCCTGTGAGGCCCGCGGCATCGTGATCCGGTGTTTCGTGCCGTCATCATGCAGACTCCAGCACGGCGCGGTGACGTTTCGTCCGGCAAACACGGGGATCCGCCACGTCAGGTCCGAGAGTCCTGCGAGCCCTCCGGTGTGGTCGTAGTGCCCGTGCGAGAGGATCAGAGCCGTGACGGCGTTCAGGTCGATCCCCGCCCGGGCGGCGTTCGGCAGGAGAGATGCGCCCGCGCCGGTGTCGAACAGGATTGTATGTCCGTCCGTCTGAATCAGCAGCGACAATCCGAATTCCGGCACGAATCCCGGTTCGGCGTCCGTATCCGTCAGGCATTGAATGAAGAGCATATTGATGCTTCGCTTTGAAACTTCAGCGGAGGAAGGAGCCGTACCCGGCGAGTCCGGCGAGAATGCCGGAGACGATCTTGTTCTGGTAGTCCGGCGAGGCGATCTTCTTGACTTCGGCCTCGTTGGAGAGATAGCCGACTTCGACCAGGACCGCCGGGCAGGTCGCGTTTCCGGTCACGTAGATCGCCTGGTGACGTGTGCCGCGGTCGGTCCCTCCGGTCGCCGCGAGCATGCCCTTCTGGATCTCGTAGGCGAGGCGCGAGTTGTTGGCGTCGAACTCGTTCGCGGACTGCTTTTCGGTCTTGACCTTGGAGCCCTTCGTCTCGGTGCCGCCGACGGGGACCGCGCGGTAGGTCTCGATCCCGGCGGGGGTCTTGTTCGTGGAGGAATTGCAGTGGATGGAGATGAAGAGGTCGGGCTTGTACTTCTTGCACAGCGCGGCGCGTTCCTGAAGCGTGGGATAGGTGTCCCCGGTGCGCGTCATGATCACGCGGAACCCGAGTTTTTCGAGCTGGGTCTGGAGGCGTTTCGCGATCTGCAGCGTGTAGACTTTCTCCTTGTGCGCGCCGTTGATCGCGCCGGGGTCGGAGCCGCCGTGTCCCGCGTCGATCATGATGGTCTTCATGCCGAGCTTGACCGGGGTCTTGTAACGCAGGAGCGGGTCGAGGCAGGTCAGGAAATCGACCTCGGAGATGTACGGTTCGCTGTTTTTGATGAGCATCGAGTAGAGGAAATAGACCTGGACGCCGTTGACGATGCCGTCGCGGTAGGTGGCGGAGAAGACCGCCTTGCGCGTCTTGTCGTAGATGACCGCGCCGGAGACCTTGTTCGCCTTGTTTTTCGTGTAGGCGAACGTGAGGCCGTAGTTGACGGCGACATCGCGCAGATGCACGTAGCGGACCTTGTTCTGCGTGATCCTGCGGAGCTTCATGGTCGCGACGTCCTTGTCCTTCGGCGAGGTCGTCTGCGGCGTCGAAGCGGCCGCGGCGGCCTTCTTCTTCGCGTCGGCGGCCTTCTGCGCGGCGACCGCCTTTTCGATCGCCTTCGCGCGTGCGATCGCCAGCTGGCGTTGCCGCTGAAGCTCCTCCGGAGACATGTTTTTTATCGAAACGGGGTCGTCCTTGGCGGGCGGCGGAACGGATCCGGCGGACCCGACGGCCTTTTCCGCGATGGCTTTCTCGATCTTGGCTTTCGCTTCGGCGTCGGCTTTCGCCTTTGCCTCGGCCGCGGCGGCTTCCTGCTGACGTTTGACGAGGTCGGCCTTGTACTGCTCCAGCGCGGCGCGTTCGGCGGCCAGCGCGGCGCGCATGCGTTCGAGGCGGGCGCGCTCGGCGGCGATCTCCTCGGTGGTCGGGAGCTTCTTCGCCGCATCGGATGCCGCGGACTGCGCGGTCTTCTGCGCCGCTTTCTGCGCGGCGTTCTGCGCGGAGGATTTGATCTTGACGTCGGCGTCGGAAAGCGGGACGTCCGTGACGGTCTGCGCCATGACGGAAACGGAAACGAGGAGGGCGCAGGCGGCGAGGAAAGACTGGAGCAGGGATTTCGGCATGTTGTTATTCCTCCTTTTTCGCGTCGGAAGGGGATGATTCGGACGAGGTGCGCGGGGCGGTCCTCAATGTCCTGACGGGCGGCTGCGCCAGAAGCTCCAGCAGCCCGGTCTTCAGCAGGAAGACGCGTCCGTTCGCGGTGCGTTTTTCGTATTCGGCGCGCGACGCGAGCTTTTTCTTGCGGTGCTCGAACGCGTCGTCGGGCTCGCCGATGAGACGGTGCACGTTTTCGGGGGCGAACGAGACGGTCATGCGTCCGGCGTAGACGTCGGCGTCGGGATTTTCGGCGGGCGTATCGACCTCGACTTTTGCGAATTCCAGCAGATACGCGAATCCGTCGCCCATGACCGTCTGGAACGCGTCGTTGAACTGCAGGTCCTTCGGCGGATTGTGCACGAGGTCGACGGAGAACGGCGTGGCGAGCGCCGCATATTTCTGCGAGAACGCCTCCATGTCGAGCTCGCCCGTGGGGACGAGCAGCTCGAAGTTGTCTTTGCCCGAGTTCACGAACCAGACGACCGAGGCGGTCTCCGCGCCGGGGCGTTTGCGCTGGAAGCGCGCGTACACCGGATTCTCAGGCTTGGAGAGGAACAGCGGCTCGATCCACTGGCGCGGATTCGGCACGCATTTCTCGAAGACGCGCGAAATGAGGAAGACGCGGCTGGATTTGTCGGGGTACCACACGCGGATGTAACGCCCGTCGTAGCCCTGCACGGCGAGGTTGCCGATGCGGTCGGCGGCGAGGCGCGTGTGGCCGCGTCCGAACATGATGCGGAGCAGTTCGGCGCCGTTTGCGTCGCGGAGGACGGCGAGAATGCCCTCGGAATTCTTCAGGCCGGATTCCGCGCCCGGCGCGGCGATCTCCTCCGGCGAGACCAGGTTCAGGTCCTTCAGGTCGTTCATGCCGGAGATCTCCAGTTCCTTCAGCGGCGCGGCTTTCGCGAGGCCCTCTAGCAGGTCGGCGACCTGCGCGGACGCCGCCTGCGCCCCGGCGCGTTCCTTCACCGCCCAGTATCCTCCGTCCTGCACGAAGTCGAGCGTGCTCTTCTGCGTGCGCCAGGTGATCTCGAGCGAGCGGACGTCCTCCGGACGGAATTCCGGCAGGGCGAGGCGCGCGGAGGCGGCGTTCGAGGCGGATTCGCGGCGAAGACGCAGTTCGGACACCACGGCGAGCGCCGTGACGGCCGCGAGGAACAGGATGATGAGGACTCTGCGCTTTTTCATGAGATGTGCCGTTTCCATTTGAGTTTGCGGGCGATGCTCCAGACGATGCCGCAGAGGATGACGAACGCGGGGATCAGGACGATGTTGATGAGGCGGACCGTGTTGTTGATGCGGTCGAGGTCCTGCCTCAGCTGAAGGCGGATTTCGCGGATTTCGCGTTTGAGCGCGGCGTCCTTCTGTTCATACGTGTTCAGCAGGTCGCGCTGGTCCTGCGTCAGGCGCGCCGCGCCGCCGCTCACGATCAGCTGTTTGCGGATGGACTCCACGCGGTCTTCCAGCCGCATGGACTCCTCGGCGAGCGCGAGGATGCGGTCCTTGAAGGCGAGGTCGGCACGCATCTGGCTCTCGTTGATGCGCGTGAGCGGACGGGACATGGGGACGCGGCTGCGGAGCGAGGAGAGCCGGCCGCCGCCGCAGAGGGATTCCACCACGTTCTCCATGAGCGTGATGTTGTCGTTGCTGCGGACCACGATGGTCTGCCCGAACTCGTCCTTCGCCTGCGCCACGCAGGCGTCGTGGAACAGCATGTCGGCGTCGCCGAAGAGGTAGACCTCGCCGGGCCTGCCGCCGGTTTTCTCCGGGTCGTACGCGCTCGGGAACTGCCCGGTGATGTGCATGAGGAGATCGAGCTTGTCGCCGGAATGCTTCCCCGGCGCGGCGAAGTCCGCCAGGATCTTTTCCGGCTGGTCCGCCACGTCCGCGGGCATGGAGTAATCGGTCGTGTAGACCAGCGGCTCGAACGTCAGCGATTTCGGGGGATTCCGCAGGTCGAAGAACCCGGCGTAGTTCATGCGGAGCGAGGTCAGGCCGCCCGTGACCGGATTGCCCCGGTCGATGCCCGCCTCGTTGATGAGGAGCGCGGTCGGGATCGTCCGCCGGACGCCGTTGCGGTCCAGCTGGTCGTACTTGAAATTCATGTCGGCGGCGAGACGCGAGGGAGAATACGCCACGCCCCATTTCGTGAGGAGCGGCTCCAGTGTGGAGTCGGTCATGTTCACATAGGTATAGTCCTTCTGCGCCGAGGCGAGCGCGTAGGCGGACATCGGGTCCACGAACACCGCCATGCGACCGCCCCTCACCAGATAATCGTCGATCGCTTCGAGTGTGCGCCGGTCGAACTCGTGCGGATGCACCACCAGCAGGGCGTCCAGCCCGTCCGGGATCTCCTTCAGGTCCGTCGGCAGCTCCGTCAGCGTGTAGTCCTTGTTCAGCTCGGTGAAGAGATACCATGCCGCCGCGCCGGAGCTCCCGGTCTGGGGCGACGGAGCGCGTCCGAGCACGGGGAACGGGCTCATCACGCCGACCACGGGGCGTTTCGGGTTCTGCGCGTGCATCACGCGCCGCAGGAGCTCGTATTCGAGCATGGATTCATTTTTCGGGGAGAGGAACGGCGCGGCGAGGCAGAGCTGACCGGAGGAAACGGTCATGCCGAGGAAGAATCGGTCGCCGCCGGCGTTCTTCGCGGGCTGAAGCCCTTCGATGATGGCGGCCTCTTCCTCGCGGGTGTCCGGGCCGGGCGTGATGATCTCGAGCGTGACCTTGCCGCCCGCCTCCTTGCTGAACTCGCGCAGAAGCCATTTCACGCGTTCGGCGTAGCCCAGCAAGTCTTTCGGCGTGTCCGCGCCCGGCGGCGAGACGTACAGGCGCACGGTCACGTGTCGTTCCAGCGAACGCGCCAGCGAACGCGCCTCCGGCGAGAGCGAATACGCCCGGTCGGCGGTGCAGTCGATGCGGATGCGGAACGCCTCGGCAGTAAGCGCGAGGCAGATGAAGACGTAGACGGCGATCACGAACGACAGCACCATGGACAGGACGTTCTTCCACGTGTAGCGGTCGCGGAGCGCGCCGGGGAGGAAGAGCCCGCCGCCGCCCGATGCCGCATAGGCCAGCACGGTCCGCGCGAAATACAGGAAGAGCAGGGTAATCAGGATGCTGTAGGTGAGTTCGGAGGTGTCGAAGAGGCCGCGCTGGAACGCCTGGTAATGCGGCACGACCGTACAGTAGGAGACGAGGCGGCAGACGCTTTCCGGGAGCCACTGGTACAGCAGCCCGGTCACACGGTCCCAGCCGGTGAACATCAGCAGCGCGCACAGCAGGAGTGCGAGGAGGAAGCTGGCGGTCTGGCTTTTCGAAAGCGCGGAGCAGAAACTCGAAACGGCGAGAAACGCCGACCCGACGAGCAGCGCCCCGGCGTAGCCGCAGACGATCGCGCCGACGTCCGGCTGACCGAGGATTGCGATGGTCACCGGGACCGGCAGGGTCAGGGCGAGCGCCGTCGCGACGAGCGCCATGCCGGCGAGGTATTTGCCGAAGACGAGCTCCCAGAGCGAGATCGGGTAGGACAAGGTCAGCTCGAACGTGCCGACGCGGCGTTCCTCCGCCCAGAGCGGCATGCCGAGCGCGGGCATCAGGAACATGAACAGCCACGGCATCCAGTTGAAGAACGGGCCGAGCTCCGCCTGGCCGAGCGCGAGGATGTCGCTGAAGACGAACGTGCAGACGTTCGCCATCACGAGGAAGATCACGAGGAAGACCCACGCGGCGGGCGAGGCGAGGCTCGCGAAAAACTCGCGCGAGGCGACGGCGAAGATGCGGCGGAGGGACGCGGTCATGCCTGTTCTCCTTCCGTCATGGCGGCGAAGAGCCCGGCGAGGTCGGTGTGAAGCGCGTCGGCCTTCGACCGGAATTCGTCCTTCGTGCCGTCGAATAATGTTTTTCCTTTGCAGAGCAGGAAGACGCGGGAGCAGACGGCGTCGACCTCCTCCAGAATGTGCGTGGAGATGATGACGGCGGTCTCCTCTTTGAGCGAGAGGATCAGCTCGCGGATCTGGCGTTTCTGGTTCGGATCGAGCCCGTCGGTCGGCTCGTCCATGATGAGCGCCTTCGGGTCGTGCAGGATGGACTGCGCCAAACAGACGCGCCGTTTGTAGCCCTTCGACAGGGATTCGATCTCCTGCCCGGCGACCTCCTTCAGCGCGCAGCGTTCGATGGCGCGGTCCACGCGGCGGGCGAGTTCGCGCCCGGAGAACCCGTGCAGACGGCCCGTGTAGGCGAGGAATGCGCGGACGGTCATGGTCATGTGGAGCGGGGCGTTTTCGGGCAGGAATCCGATGCGGGCTTTCGCGAGGCGCGGTTCCGCCTCGATGTCGATGCCGTCGATGCGGACCTTTCCCGCGTAGGGCGGCATGACGCCGCTGATCATCTTCATGGTCGTGGTCTTGCCCGCGCCGTTCGGCCCGATGAATCCCAGCACGTCGCCGACGTTCACGAGCAGCGAGAGGTCGTCGACCACGAGCCGCGTGCCGTAGCGCTTGAAAAGGTGTTCCGCTTCGATCATCATGCCGGGGGGGTGCTCCGTTTTCGGGGTCAGCGCGTGTCGCGGGCGAGTTCGCTGTCCTGGAACAGGAAGAACGCCCAGCCGATCCATGCGGCGCAGTACAGGACGGAGTAGACCGCGGTCCAGACGAAATACGAGGCGGGGATGATCACGCGGTTCGACAGCGCGTCGGCCATCCAGAAGAGCTGCCAGTTCGGCACCAGCGAGGTGCAGAGCAGGGCGCTCACGGAGCCCGTGCCGAACACCCGCGCCGCGAAATAGTGCAGGATCATTCCGATCAGGAAAAGCAGCAGACACACCATGAGGTTCCCCACGATCTCCGTCCGGGTCGCCAGCGCCGAGCTGATCACGCCCATGATCCAGACGGCGAAGAACAGCATGCACAGTGCCGGGACCAGAACGCGCGCCGCCATAAAGGTCTCCGTGTCCGTCAGCTGATAGTCGGACAGCGTCTTCATGCGGACGATATGCGAGACCACGGCGATCACCGGGTACAGTACGGTCATGGCCGCGACGGCGTTCGACGAGAAGGATTTCTGCCCGATGAAGTTGCGGACGCCGCCGAACAGCGCGGCCGCGCAGATCGCGCCGAAATAGCACCAGACGAGCGGCTTGCTCAGGCGGAACTGGTCAATGGCGATCAGGACGGAAAGCCATGTGGCGGCGTTACAGACGAGCACGAAGATGGTGAGCGAGACCAGGATGCCGCAGACCTTCGAGATCACGAAGGCGAAGCGCGACACCGGTTTCGACATCAGAAGCAGGACCGTGCCGTTCTTCATCTCGCGGCTGATCGTGCGCGCCGAGCAGAGGACCGCGGCGAACAGCCCGAACAGCATGGTCGTCGCCATGGAGCTGTCGCAGACCAGGCGGATCTGCTGGCGGAATACGAACATCGAGAAGTACGGGAACAGCCCGATCATGATCAGCGCCGCCAGCAGCATCAGGTAGTACACCGGTTCGCGCAGGCACTCCCGGCAGGCGTTCATGGAAAGGCGGAAGATCGTGAACATCGTGGATCACTCCGCGTCACGTTTGCCCTGGTCCTGCAGGTAGTCCAGATAGTGGTCGGAGATGTCGGTCTTCAGCGTGCGGCGGAAGAACTCGTCGAGGCGCGCCGTGTTGACTTTCCATTCGGAGTCGTTGAACTCGACCTTGCGGACGCCTTCCGGGACGGCGAGGCGGTACACGGGGTTGATGTACGATTCGTCGCCGAGGAAGATGACCGTTTCGGGGCGGAGATAGGCGATGAACTGCGAGAGCTGCGGCGCGGGCAGGGCGACTTCCAGCTCGCCGGAATTCCTCTTCCCGCCGCTGAAGTAGACCTGATCGTCCTTCGACGGCTTGCCGGGATCGGACGGGAGCAGGATGTACGGCACGTCGTATTTGGTGCGGAGGTATTCGGCGATCACCTTGCGCGGGATGCGGTAGTTCGCGACGATCACGAGGCAGGGGAGCGGTTTGTGCTTTTTGTAACCCCAGAACGGCTCCTTCTTTTCCTTCTTTGCGGCCTTGACGGGTTCCGCCTCGGTCACGGCGTCGGCCTTCACATATTTCTCTTCGAGCTCGCGGAGCTGGTCCGAGTCGATCTTGCCCTCCTCGAATTCCTTCTGGGCGAGCATCAGGCGGTCCTCGCGGGCGGACTGGAGTTCAAGTCTCTTGTCGGCGAGGAGCGTTTCATTCTCAGAAGAGGGGACGGCGGCGAGGATCGCCGTGTAGTTCGTGAGGCATTCGATCTCTGCCTCGAGTTTTTCCGCGGGCTGGGCTTTTCCGGCGGCTTCGCGAGCGGTGACCTCGGCGAGCGCGTCGCTGCTCGCCATGAGATTGGCGGAGAGGACGTCGACTTCGGCCTTCTTTTCGGCGGAGAGATCGGCGTCAGCGATGGCTTTGACGAGCTCGGGGAAACGTTCCTCGAACGCCGTGGCGACTTTTTCCTCGGCGGCTTTCTTTTTCTCTTCAGCCGTGGCTTTGGCTTTTTCTTCGGCAGCCTTGGCTTCAGCCTCGGCTTTTGCCTTTTCTTCGGCGGCCTTGGCTTCGGCTTCTTTCTTCGCCTTTGCCTTCTCGACTTCGGCTTTCAGCGCCTCGCGCGCGGCTTCTGCTTTCGCCTTCTCGGCGTCGGACTTGTGCTTAACAATTTCGGCTTCGGCTTTTGCCGCTTCGGCCTGTTTTTCGGCGTAATCCGCCTGTTCGGCGGCAGGAACAGCAACCGGAGCCGGTTTGTCGGCCGCATCGTCGGCGGCGAACGAGGAAGCGGCGAGCGCGCAGAGGATCATGCAGAGGGATAGGGAGGAATATTTTGGAAGCTTCATTTCATGTCTCCAGCAGAAAATTTTGAATAAAAACGAAAAAAGTCGGTGAAACGATTTGCGAAACGAAAATCACAGTTTATATTTTAAACACAAAATCGCAAAAATCAAATGAAAGAACGCCATGTCTTCCACTTTTTTTCAAACTTTTCCGGAAAAACCGGCCGCGGCCGTGTTTTTGAGCGGAACCGGCACGAACGCCGCCAAGCTGCTTGAGGGGTGGCGGTCCGGCGCGTTTTCAGGCTGGACTCCGCGCGTCCTGGTCACCGATAAACCCGAAACGAGCCGCGCCCGCGCCCTGGCGGCGCAGTACGGCCTGCCTCTGGTCGAACACGACATCGCGAAATTCTACCGCGAACGCGGCCTGGAAAAGATCGCGCTGACCTCGGAACGCGCCCTTCAGGTGCGAGAGGAGTGGACCGGCGCGCTGATCCGCCTGCTCATGCCCTACAGCGTGCAGTTCGGCATCCTCGCCGGATTCGTGCCGCTTTCCAACATCACGTGCGTCCTGCCGTGCCTGAACGTCCATCCCGGCGACCTCACGCTTGAGGAGGACGGACGGCGTTATCTGGCGGGGCTCCAGCGGCTTCCGGTCGAAACGGCTCTGCTCCGCGGCCACACGAGCCTCCGCAGCAGCGTCATCATCGCGCAGGCGTTCACCGGCGGCGCGAAGGAGATGGATTCCGGTCCGGTGCTCGGGATCTCCGCCCCGGTTCCGGTCGACCTCGCGGGCGCGACCGTTGACGAACTCAGGGCGTGCCAGGCGGCGCGTCAGGGGAAGAAGCCGGCGGAATACCGCGGCGACCTGCTGATGCAGGCGGCGGAACGCAACCTGGAGATACTGAAGGAGCACGGCGACTGGGTCGTCTTCCCTCAGACGGTCGACGATTTCGCGCGGAACAAGTTCTCGCTGGACCAGGACGGCACGCTGCGCTATGAGGGGAACCCGGTGAAGACTGTGGAGTACTCCGAAAACGCCGCGCCGCGTCCGGTCGCCCTCTGAACCGCTTTTTGAGAAACTTTTTTAAGCTGAAACACCCGTATTCCCACTTGTAAAAAGGCGGAAACGGGTGTATAATTATTATTTAGTTTGACAACTTACATGGAGATTACCATAACATGATTACCACAGCCGCTCAACTTCGCGAAAAGTACCTGCAATTCTTCCAGTCCAAGGGACACGCGGTCATCCGCAGCGCCTCCCTCGTGCCGGACAACGATCCGACCGTGCTCTTCACGACCGCCGGGATGCACCCGCTGGTGCCGTATCTCCTCGGCGAAAAGCATCCGCAGGGGACCCGCCTCACCGATGTCCAGAAGTGCATCCGCACGGGCGATATCGACGACGTGGGCGACGCCGTGCACCTCACGTTCTTCGAGATGCTGGGCAACTGGTCCCTCGGCGACTACTTCAAGAAAGAGGCGATCGCGTTCAGCTATGAATTCCTGACCTCGCCCGACTACCTCGGATTCCCGCTCGAAATGCTCGGCTTCACCGTGTTCGCGGGCGACGAGGACGCCCCGTTCGACGAGGAAGCCTACAACGAATGGCGCAACCACGGCGTGAGCGAGAAGCGCATCGCCAGGCTCCCGAAAAAGGACAACTGGTGGGGTCCCGCCGGCATCACCGGCCCGTGCGGACCCGATACCGAGTTCTTCTACTGGACCGGCCCGAAGCCTGCGCCGGAAGTCTTCGACCCCTCCGACAAGCGCTGGGTCGAGATCTGGAACAACGTCTTCATGCAGTATTTCAAGCAGGCGGACGGCACGTTCACCCCGCTGGCGCAGAAGAACGTCGATACGGGCATGGGGCTCGAACGCGTGACCGCGATCCTGCAGGGCAAGGACAACTGCTACGAGACCGAGCTCTTCACCCCGATCTTCGCCAAGCTCGACGAGATCCGCGGCGCGGCGCATGAGGAAGGCACGCCCAGAACCGCGCCCGAACGCATCGTGGCCGACCATATCCGCGCCGCCGTGTTCATCATCGCCGACGGCGTCGTGCCCGACAAGAACGGCCGCGAGTACGTGCTCCGCCGCATCATCCGCCGCGCCATCCGCGAGGGCAGCAACAACCTCGGCATCAAGGAAGCGTTCACCGCGAAGATTGCCGAAGTCGTGATCTCCATCATGGGCGGGTTCTACCCCGAACTGAACGCCCAGCGCGAGACCATCCTCTCCGAGCTCAACCGCGAGGAGGAGACGTTCCAGCGCACGCTCGAACGCGGCACCCGCGAATTCGAGAAGATGGTGGCGCGCGTGCCGGACTTCGTGACGAACAAGGTCATCTCCGGCAAGAACGCGTTCAACCTGTACGAGACCTACGGATTCCCGATTGAGCTCACGGTCGAAATGGCGAAGGAAAAGAACTTCACCGTCGACATGAAGGGCTACGAGGAAGCCCGCCAGAAACATATCGCCGACTCCCAGACCGCCGAAAAAGGTCAGAACAAGGGCGGCCTCGCCGACCATTCCGAGGCGTCCGCCGAACTCCACACCGCCACGCACCTGCTCCACAAGGCGCTCCGCCTCGTGCTCGGCGACCACGTGGCGCAGAAGGGGTCCAACATCGACGGCGTCCGCCTCCGCTTCGACTTCTCCCACCCCGAAAAGATGACGCCGGAACAGATCGCCGAGGTCGAACGCATCGTCAACGAGCAGATCAAGGCCGACCTCCCGGTCGTCTGCCGCGAGATGTCCCCCGACGCCGCCCGCGCCGAGGGCGCCATCGGCCTCTTCGGCAACAAGTACGGCGACATCGTGAAAGTCTACAGCATGGGCGATTTCTCCAAGGAGATCTGCGGCGGTCCGCACGCGACGCATACCGGCGCGCTCGGCGGCTTCAAGATCATGAAGGAGGAAAGCTCCAGCCGCGGCGTCCGCCGCATCAAGGCCGTGCTCGTCAAGGACGGCGCCGAACAGAAATAAGGAGACCAGACCATGGAAGCAGGAGAAGTATTTGTTTCCGAGAAAAACGCCGTCACCTTCATCCGCGTGAAGGGCAACGCCTCGTTTGTCTGCGCCCCGCCGCTCCGCGAGCTGGCGAAGAAGCTCGCCGCGGAACCGTTCGGGGGCCTGAAGATCGACCTGGAGGAATGCACCTGGATGGACAGCACGTTCATGGGCATGCTCGCCATGCTCGGCCTGAACGCGAAAAAGAAGAACGTCCCGGCCGAGATCTGGAACGCCTCCGAACAGAACGAAAAACTGCTCTGCGGCCTCGGGTTGCAGAAAGTCTTCGCGTTCCAGAATGGTGAGTTCGGCGACGCTGCCGACTCTGCTGCTGCGTCCAACGCCACCACCGCGGAGAGCAATGCCCGGAACGTGCTCGACGCCCACCAGACGCTGATGGACATCGACGAGGGCAACGTGCAGAAATTCGAGAAGGTTGTCGAATTCGTCAAGAAAGACATCGACAGAATGGAACAGAAGAAGGACTGAGGCGGATTCCTCTTTCCCGCATCAGCCTCGAACCGAACAGGATTACGCACGACCATGGCAGAGCGCATTGAAACCGACAGCATGGGGCCGATCGCCGTCCCCGCCGAACACTACTGGGGCGCGCAGACGCAGCGTTCCCTGATCCATTTCAACATCGGGGACGACCTGATCCCGCGCGAGGTGATCCGCGGATTCGCCGTCCTGAAAAAGGCCTGCGCGCTTGCCAATCGCGGCCTCGGCAAGCTCGATCCCGCCCTGGCCGACGCGATTTGCGCCGCCTGCGACGAGATCCTCGCCGGGAAGTTCGACGGCGAATTCCCGCTGAAGGTCTGGATGACCGGCAGCGGCACGCAGTCCAACATGAACGTGAACGAGGTCATTTCCAACCGCGCGAACGAATTGCTCGGCGGCGAACGCGGCGCGAAGAAGCCCGTCCACCCGAACGACCACGTCAACAAGTCCCAGTCGTCCAACGACACGTTCCCGGCCGCCATGCACATCGCCGCCGCCTGCGCCCTCGTGCAGACGCTTCTGCCCGCCGTCCGCGAGCTCCGCGACGCCGTCGCGAAGAAGGAAGCCGAGTTCGCCGGCATCGTAAAGATCGGGCGGACGCACCTTCAGGACGCCGTGCCGCTCACGCTCGGACAGGAATTCTCCGGCTACCGCGCCCAGCTCGACGCCGCGCTCGCGCGCATCGAAGGCGTCCTGCCGGAACTCTTCGAGCTCGCGCTCGGCGGGACCGCCGTCGGGACCGGCCTCAACGCTCCGGAAGGCTTCGCCGAAGCCGCCGCGAAGGAGATCGCCGACCTGACCGGACTGCCGTTCGTCTCCGGCCGCAACAAGTTCGCGCTCCTCGCCGGACACGATGCGATCGCCGCCGCCAGCGGGACGCTCCGCACGCTCGCCTGCGCCCTCATGAAGATGGCGAACGACATCCGGTGGCTTGCCAGCGGTCCGCGCTGCGGCCTCGGCGAGCTGATCCTCCCCGAAAACGAGCCCGGCTCGTCCATCATGCCCGGCAAGGTGAACCCGACCCAGTGCGAGGCGATGACCATGGTCTGCGTGCAGGTGATCGGGCTTGACACGGCGGTCGCGATGGCCGGAACGCAGGGCAATTTCGAGCTGAACGTCTTCAAGCCCGTGATGATCTTTGACCTGCTGACCGAAATCCGCCTCATCGCGGATTCCTGCCGCTCGTTCACCAAATACGCGCTCGACGGCCTCCGCGCTGACACCGTCCGCATCGGCGAACTCCTGAACCGGTCCCTGATGCTCGTGACCGCGCTGTCGCCCGTCATCGGCTACGACAACGCCGCCGCGATCGCGAAGACCGCCCACAAGAAGGGCCTGACGCTGAAGGAAGCCGCGCTCGCCAGCGGACTCATCGACGAAGCCGCGTTCGACGCCGCCGTCCGTCCGGAAAAGATGGTCGGAAAGAAGATTTAATACAAATTCAGTTCTTCCTGAAAAAAAAGTCCCCGGAACCTTCAGCAGGCCCGGGGGCTTCCTTTTCACCTAACCCTAACTTTTTTCGTGCCCGAGCGGAGCCGGGCTCTGCCGTGGAGGGCTTGCCTTCCTCAGATGAGCTTCATGATTTCGCCAGGGATGTCTTGTCCAAAAAGAAAGGAAATAAGAGAAGCGGTATCCGATAGCCAAAAAAACAGTTTTATTTTGCTAAAAAACTATATTTCAGAAAAAACTCTATGCTTTTTCTTGATGTTTCTGTTGAGTAGCGATATATTATTATTCTTACAAAAAGCCCATATACCACACAAGGAGATTGTCATGAACCCTTTCAGCCGCGTGCTTTTATTGTTCTCCATCGTTTTCGCCGCCTCGTTTTCGGCATGCTCCGACAGCACATCAGATGATCCCGGCCAGGATATAAACCAGATCCGGAAAGCTGCCGAACAGGGTGAAGCCAGGGCGCAATGCAATCTCGCAGCATGCTATTACTATGGCGATGGCGTTGAACAGGACTATGCCGAGGCGGTGAAATGGATGCGCATGGCTGCCGAACAAGGTTTTCCCAAGGCGCAATGCGATCTCGGCGTCCTCTATGAAAAAGGCGATGGCGTCGAAAAGGACGATGCCGAGGCGGCGAAATGGTACCGCAAAGCAGCCGAACAGGGCGAAGCCGGGGCACAATACTTTCTCGGCAACTGTTATTACTATGGCAAGGGCGTTGAACAGGACTATGCCGAGGCGGTGAAATGGTTCCGCAAAGCCGCGGCATACGAGATCGCCGCGGCACAAAACATTCTCGGCTTTTGCTATTACAAAGGCGATGGCGTTGAACAGGACTATGCTGAGGCGGTGAAATGGTTCCGCAAAGCCGCGGAACAGGGCGATGTCCAGGCGCAATTCAATCTCGCCAGTTGCTATTACTACGGCGATGGCATCAAAAAAGACGATGCCAAGGCGGTGGAATGGTGGCGAAAAGCCGCGGAACAGGGCGATGCCCAGGCGCAAAACAATCTCGCAGCATACTATTACCATGGCACGGGCGTCGAACAGGACTATGCCGAGGCGGTGAAATGGTCCCGCAAAGCCGCCGAACAGGGCCATGTCCAGGCGTTATGCGATCTCGGCTTCTACTATGAAACCGGCAAGGGCGTTGAACAGGACTATGCCGAGGCGGTGAAATGGTACCGTATAGCTGCGGATCAAGGCAATGCCAAGGCACAATGCTATCTCGGCAACTGCTATTACTATGGCAGGGGCGTTGAACAAAACTATGCCGAGGCGGTGAAATGGAATCGCAAGGCCGCCGAACAAGGTTTTGCCGAGGCGCAAAACAATCTCGGCAACTGCTATCGAAACGGCAGGGGCGTCGAACAGGAGTATGCCGAGGCAGTGAATTGGTATCGAAAAGCTGCCGATCAAGGGCTTGCCATTGCTCAAAACAATCTCGGCGCCTGCTATCTCATGGGCGATGGTGTTGAGAAAGACGAAAAAGAGGCCGCGAAATGGTTTCGAAAAGCTGCCGAACAAGGCGAAGCCTTTGCTCAAAACAATCTCGGCGGCTGCTATCTCAAGGGCGATGGAGTAGAAAAAAACGCCGGGGAGGCGGTGAAATGGTTTCGAAAAGCTGCCGAACAGGGACTTGCCGGGGCACAAGGGAATCTCGGTTTCTGCTATGAAAACGGAGAAGGCGTCGAAAAGGACGAGGCTGAAGCCTTGAAATGGTTCTCCAGAGCTGCCGAACAGAGGTTTGCCGACGCACAATACCCTCTTGGCTCCAACTATGAAAATGGCGATGGCGTTGAACAGGACTATGTCGAGGCGGTGAAATGGTATCGCAAAGTTGCGGAGCAGGGATATGCCCAGGCGCAATGCAATCTCGGCGGATGCTATTACTACGGCAGGGGCATCGAACAGGACTATGCCGAGGCCGTGAAATGGTTCCGGAAAGCCGCGGAACAAGGGCTTGCCGAGGCACAATACAAACTCGGGGTCTGCTATCGAAACGGCAAGGGCGTCGAACAGGACAATGCCGAGGCGGTGAATTGGTATCGCAAGGCTGCCGATCAAGGGCTTGCCGACGCACAGTTCATTCTCGGCTTTTGCTATCACAACGGCGAAGGCGTCAAACATGACGATGCCGAGGCGGCGAAATGGTTCCGAAAAGCCGCGGATCAAGGCTATGCCCAGGCACAACACAATCTCGGTGTCTGCTATGAACAAGGCATGGGCGTTAAACAAGACTATGCCGAGGCTGTGAAATGGTTCCGAAAAGCCGCGGATCAAGGGCATGCCGAGGCACAAACCAGCCTCGGCCAGTACTATGGAGACGGCAGGGGCGTTGAACAAGACTATGCCGAGGCGCTGAAATGGTATCGCAAGGCTGCCGAAAAAGGTTCTGCCGGCGCGCAATTCAGTCTCGGCCAATGCTATTCCTACGGCAGGGGCGTTGAACAGGACGATGCCGAGGCGTTGAATTGGTATCGCAAGGCTGCCGAACAAGGCTTTGGCAAGGCGCAAAACAATCTCGGCACCTGCTATGAAAAAGGCGAAGGCGTCGAACAGGACCATGCGGAAGCAGTGAAATGGTACCGCAAAGCTGCCGATCAAGGTCTTGCCATGGCGCAAGTGAATCTCGGTACCTGCTATGTTAAAGGCAAGGGGGTTGAACAAGACCAAGCCGAAGCGGTGAAATTATATCGCAAGGCTGCCGAACAGGATTTTGCCGACGCGCAATACAATCTCGGATATTGCTATGACAACGGCATAGGCGTTGAACAAGACCATGCCGAGGCTGTGAAATGGTATCGCAAGGCCGCCGAACAAGGACTTGCCGACGCGCAATGCCTTCTCGGCATTGCCTATGACGAGGGTTTAGGGGTCAAACAGGATAAAAACGAAGCCGTGAAATGGTACCGCAAGGCTGCCGAACAAGGTTTTGCCGAAGCGGTGAACAGGTTGCGCGAGGCTGCCGAACAAGGGTTCGCCGAGGCGCAGTACAATCTCGGCCATTGCTATCACGGCGGCGATGGCATCGAACAGGACGACGCCAGGGCGGCGGAATGGTGGCGCAAAGCAGCGGAACAGGGCCATGCCGAGGCGCAATTCTATTTCGCTGTCTCCTATGTCGGCGGCAGGGGCGTCGGACAGGACCATGCGGAAGCAGTGAAATGGTATCGCAAAGCAGCGGAACAGGGCCATGTCCAGGCGCAATACAATCTCGGCATCTGCTACGAAAACGGCGATGGCGTCGAACAGGACGATGCCAAGGCGGCGGAATGGTGGCGCAAAGCCGCGGAACAGGGCCATGTCGAGGCGCAAGTCAGACTCGGTATCTGCTATGAAGACGGCAAGGGCGTCGAACAAGACTTTGCCGAGGCAGTGAAATGGTACCGCAAAGCCGCGGAACAGGGGCATGCCGGGGCACAAATTATAATTGGTTCCTGTTATTCGTTAGGCAGGGTCGTTGAACAGGACAAGGCTGAGGCCGTGAAATGGTTCCGCAAGGCTGCCGAACAGGGGAATGCCGTGGCGCAATGCAAACTCGGCCAATGCTATCACAACGGCGAAGGCGTCGAACAGGACTATGCCGAAGCGTTGAAATGGTATCGCAAAGCCGCGGATCAGGGTTTCGAACTGGCAAAAGAATATTTGGAGAAACTGGAAAACTGAGCGGAAGACGGCTTTAAGATCGTTCGATTTGTCTCCGGGATGGCACTCGTACCGTTCCGGAGGCTTTCTTTTGTGCGCCCGGCAGAGTACAAAAAACAGCCCCCGGAACCTTCAGCAGGCCCGGGGGCTTCCTTTTCACCTAACCCTAATCTTTTTCGTGTCCGAGCGGAGCCGGGCACTGTCGCAGTCAAGGACTTGTCCTTGTGCGCAATCGAAGCTGAGCGCACTGCCCAAGCGGAGGGCTTGCCCTCCTTAGATGAGCTTCAGCGCATCGTCGAGCGCGCCGATGATGTCGTCGACGTTTTCGAGGCCGATGGAGAGGCGGATGAGCTCGGGCGGAAGTCCGGCCTTGATCTGGTCCTCCTCGCTCAGCTGCGAGTGCGTCGTGCTGGCGGGATGGATGATGAGGCTCTTGGCGTCGCCGACGTTCGCGATGATCGTGAAGAGCGCGACGTTGTCCACGAGCTTCTGCGCGGCTTCCGCGCCGCCCTTCACGCCGAAGACGACCATGCCGTTCGCGCCGTCCGGCAGATACTTCTTCGCCAGCGGCTGGAATCCCGGATACTTGACCCAGGCGGCTTTCGGATGGTTCTTCAGAAAGTTCGCGACCGCGAGACCGTTTTCGCTGTGGCGCGCGGTGCGGAGCGGGAGGGATTCGAGGCCCTGGAGGAAGATCCATGCGGCGTCCGGGGCGAGCGTGGGGCCCTGGTTGCGGAGTCCGACCGTGCGGAGGCGCAGGATGAACGCCAGCGGATTGTTCGGGCCGAGGTCGTGCGCGAAACGCAGTCCGTGGTAGCCGCGGTCGGGCAGGTTGTACAGCTCGAATTTCGGGTCGGTCCAGTCGAAATTGCCCGCGTCGACGACCGCGCCGCCGATGGCGGTGCCGTGTCCGCCGATCCACTTCGAGAGCGAGTGGATCACGATGTTCGCGCCGTGTTCGATCGGACGGAGCAGCGTGGGCGGCGTGAAGGTGGAGTCGACGATGAGCGGGAGATGGTGCTTCTGCGCGATCTTCGCGTAGGCTTCGATGTCGGCGATGTCGAGGCCGGGGTTGCCGACGGTCTCGGTGTAGATGGCGCGGGTGTGCTCGTTGATCGCGCGTTCGACCGCGTCGAAGTCGTTCACCTGCGTGAAGTTCACCTTGATGCCCTGCTGCGGCAGGATCGCGTCGAACTGCGTGAACGTGCCGCCGTAGAGGTTGTTCGCCGCCACGATCTCGTCGCCCTGTTTCGCGATGTTTGTGATCGTGAAGTAGATCGCCGCCGTGCCGGAGGAGACCGCGAGGGCCGCCTTGCCGCCGTCGAGCGCCGCCAGACGCTGTTCGAGCACGTCCTCGGTCGGGTTCATGAGGCGGGCGTAGATGTTGCCGGTTTCGCGCAGGCCGAAGAGGTCGGCGCCGTGCTTGGAGTTGCGGAACGCGTAGGCCGTGGTGCGGTAGACCGGGACGGCGCGGGAGAGCGTGGTGGGGTCGGGGACCTGTCCGGCGTGGATGGCGAGAGTTTCGATACGGTATTGTTTGTTGTCGGCCATGGTAGTATCTCCTTATGCGAACGGATGAGGAAGTGTTCGTGGGTTCGTTTTTGTGTTCAGTGCGGTTCGAGGCAGTTGGTGAGCGTGGGGATTACTTGATCGGACTCCTGGCTGTGTTGTTTGTTTTTTTAATCTCTATCAAAAAAGTTGTGATTTGGTTCGGAAAAAATCCCGGAGGGGACTCCGGAATCGAGTTGATGTGAACTAATATAGCACGGAAAACGGAGAAGTCAAGCGCAAAGGCGATAAATTTGGTAGATTTTTTGCCGCACATCCCTTTTTTGCCTCATTTTTGCCGAAAAAAACACGCGGGACTTGCTTTTTCGGAGAAAAGGCTGTATTGTATGGGATGAAAAAAGCATGAATCACATCTGACGGAGCATCCATAATGAAAAACAACACGGTCGTAACGGTCGGCGACATCAATTATCTGTGGGGGCTTTTCATGCTCATCGCATCCATGCGGAAATCGGGCATGGACGAGCCCGTGCTGGTCGGGGCGCACAAGTTCACGCCCGAGGCGGAGGAGATCCTGAAGCAGCTCGGCGACGTGACCGTCTACACGCTGAAGGACATCGACCATTCTCTGACCTGTTACAAGCCGCTCGTGATGCTCCAGGCGCGGACCGAATACATCACGTGGGTGGACAGCGACGGGTATTTCGTGGGGAACTGCTCGAAGCGCTTGCCGCCGCTTTCGCCTGAGGAAATCCACGCGCGCATGAGGGCGCCGGAGGAACAGCCCGGCGCATTCCGCGGCTACGAATACGGCGAGGACGGTCGGAGCATCCCGAAGGCGATCCTGGACGTGTGGAAAGCGGACATCGGCGGCAACGCCGAGCCGCGCACGCACCGGAGCTGTTCGGCGTGCTGCCTGTCCGTGCATCAAAGCGCCCGTCCGTTCCTGGAGAAATGGCACAGCCAGATGATGAAGGTGCTGCCCGCCGGGAACAAGGGCGTGGAGGACCGTTCGCTGAAATACTATCACCAGCTCGATGAATCCGTCCTGAACAGTGTTTTGAGCTTCTGGCCGCAGGCGCCGCGCGTGTCGGACACGTACCGGCTGGACAAGGACCGCAACGAGCTTTTCGTGCATTTCGTCGGGATCCCGAAACCGTGGATCGGCTGGACGCCGAACTCGTTCCGGCATTTCGACACGTACACGGCGGTCGCCGACTGGGCGGTCAAACAGGGCTTCAAGCTCCCCGGCCCGCTCCCGTACAGCCTGAATCCGGCGCACAAGACCGTGTGCCGCCTGCTGCTGCATCCGGTCAACATCAGCACGAAGATCAAACGCCGCCTGAAAAAGATGTTTCATTGAGGCCGGCTCATGCCTTTTTTTGGGCTTTTCCGTTTTCTCAGACATGGTGTTTTTCAATGCCGGTTTTCGTCAGGACTTGAAAAACATCGGCAACCGGTCTAACTTGAACACAAGGCATGGCATCCCTGATGCGGACCGTTTGTTTGAGGATGAGCCAGCTTTTTCCGTTTCCGTTTTGGTATTGTCTGTATGTCTGTATGTCTTTTGACTGAGATTACAGACTGATCCTGAACGGGAGATCTGTTTTAAAAAGATTCCGCCGGGCATCGCGTCCATCCAGTGAGGCGGACGGCGATATCCGGCGGAATTCAGTACGGGCTTATGTTTGCCCGTTATCCGTTATTTTTTGTCGATGTAGACGACGATCTTGCCTTTCTCCTTGCCCGGGATGACCTTCATGCGGAGGGTGCCGGTGACCTTGGTGCCGACGCCGAGCTTCGTGAGCGGGACGTCAAGGGTGGCCTTCGGATTGTCCTCGTTGGAAATGAGTTCCTTCTCGGTCAGCTCGCCTCTCCAGAGATTGGGACCGTAGGAGTGGGTGAGGTTCCAGTTGCCGGGCGTGATGTCTTCGAACACGTATTCATCGACGCCTTCCTTGAGCATTACGATCGTGTTGCCGGCCTGATTGTAGCTGGAGAAGCCGCCCATTCCGCCGCCACGGCCGCCGCCGAGCTGGAGTTCAGCACCGGTGCCGATGGTGGCGAGGGGGTTCTCGCGATACTGCGGAAGTCCGCTGGAGAACGCCTCGACCTCGAAGTAATACTTCTCGGGAGCGGTGTTCAGGCTGTGCATGTAGAGCTTGTTGTCGCCATAGACGATGTAGCTGTTGTAGAGCTTGTTCGGCTCGATGCCGTAGCGCACCACGTATCCGTCGGCGCCTTCGACAGGCGTCCAGAGGAGGTTGGCCTCGCGGAGGTCGTCGGGGTTGCGGACGGCCTTGAAGTCCGTGACCTTCGTGGTCTTCATCTTGTCGGTGGTGCCGAAGATGCGGAGATCCTTGATGGCGAAGAGGGAGTTGTCATAGGTCGCGATGTTGGTGACCTTGACATAACGCGCCTTCACCGGCTTTTCGAACTCGTTGTAGTCGTGCTTGAGCTCGAGGTTGTTCTCCGGCTTGTCGATGACCGTGGTCCAGTTGGTGCCGTCGGTGGAGACTTCGACCTTGTAGCACTGGTAACGGGTGTCGGGGCCGGTCGTGCGACCGCCGCCGAACATACCGCCCATGCCGCCCATCATGCCGCCGCCGAAGCCGCCCATGCCGCCCGCGGGAGCGCCGCCCTGGCCCTGGGGACGAGGACGATTGCCGCCCTGGCCACCGGCAGGAGCACCACCGGCGGGAGCCGCGCCGGCAGGAGCGCCGCCGCCGAAGCCGCCAAATCCGCCGAAGCCGCCGGCAGGAGCACCACCGGCGGGAGCGCCACCGGGAGCAGCACCGGCGCCGGGAGCGCCGCCGCCGAATCCGCCAAAGCCGCCGAAGCCACCGGCAGGAGCACCGCCGGGAGCAGCACCAGCGCCAGCGCCGGTGCCGGGAGCACCGCCGCCGAATCCGCCGAAGCCGCCCATGCTGCCAGCAGGAGCACCGCCGCCGAAGCCGCCCATGCCGCCGCCGAAGCCGCCCATGCCACCGGCGGGAGCGCCGCCCTGACCGGCAGGACGATTACCGCCGGTCGTCGCCTGCGGAGCTCTGACCTGGTCCCAGTTCAGCTGGATGGCGTTGATGCTGGCTTCACCGCCGAGGTCGACCATGAAGTATTCGCCGGGATTGCTCGTTTCGGCCGCCCAGCAGGTGAGGAAGTCCTCGTCGAGGGCGTTGACCGCGGGATGGTTGGCCGCAGTGGAGGAGACTTCGGTGCGCTTCTTGTAGGAGAGCAGTTTCCAGTCGGTATAGTTGTCCGCGCCGCCGACTTTGCGGTCGTTCGGGAAATACTGCGGATAATCGCCGTAGGCGGTGTCGGAATACATCACGCCGTCCTTGTCCACGGCGGTCGGGAAGATCGCGAGCTCGGAGCCGCGTCCGTTTTCGCCGTAGTGCGCGGGGATCATGCAGATGGTCCAGAGGTTGCCCTTCTTGTCGTGGAAGGTGCTGCCGTGACCCGCGCCGACCTCGAATCCGCTGGTCTTGAAGGTCAGCGGGTTGTGCTCGGAATAGACGAACGGTCCGGTGGGACTGTCGGAGACGTACACGCCGTGGGAGTAGGAGATGAACTCAAGTCCGATGGCGGCGTACTGCAGATAGTATTTGCCGTTGTGCTTGGTCATCCAGGGACCTTCGATCCAGGGGAACTCCTCGGGACCGTAATCGCGGCGTCCGCCGAAGATGGAGTAGATCACGTCCTCGGGCTTGCGCGCCTCGAAGCCGTGGTTCTTGATGTCGCTGAAGAACAGCGGGATCGGTTCGGCCTTTTCCTTGAAGGTCTTGGTGTCGAGTTCGACGACCTGGAACGGCATGATCTGGGACCAGCCGAAATACAGATAGAGGCGGTCGCCGTCGGCGAACAGGTTGGCGTCGCCGTAGCGGTCGCTGCTGAGCTCGCCGATCTTCTCCCAGGTGCCGGCCTTGGGATCGATCGCCTTGTAGACGTTGCGGTTGTTCATCGAGCAGCCGATGAGCTCGCCCTGGAACTCCACGACGGAGACGACGCCGGCGGGATAGTTGGGAGCATCGACGTAGGTCCAGTTCTGGAAATCCGGGGAGTACCAGTAGCCTCTGCGATGCGAGACGAACAGATAGTAGTCGTCCTTGTAGATGAGGACGACGGGTTCGCCGCCGCGGACGCCGCGCTCATGTCCGACGAGGACGTCGAGGGGGTTTGCGAAGGTGTGTTTCGGCTTCGTCGACGTCTGTGCGTACGCCGTGAGGCCGAGGGACAGGGCGCCTGTCATAGCAAGCGCGATCAGCAGTTTGGAGTGTTTCATTTGGGGAACCTCTATCAATTCGTTTTTTGATTGAGTGATTGGTTGTTTTCGAGGAAGAATCGCCGGATGCGAATCTTTTTCCCCATATAATATGCCTTTTCATTGCTTTTTTCAAGGCTGATTCATGAGAAAAAATGTTTTTTCTTCGTTATTTTCTGAAATAAACTCCCGCGGCACTCTCCCGGCGGAGGAGATCGTCCCTTGAAAACGCCCGAAAGGCCCCTGTTTTTTTCAGGCGGAAAAGACTCTTTCCCACGATCTTTCCACGATGCGTTCCGTGAAAACAAAAAAGCCATCTTTCACGATGTGTGAAAAATGGCGATTCAAGCTGAAAGTGGTGCACCCGGCGTGAGGGGGCAAGGGAGATAAATCAAGCTCAAAAAGAGGCGATTTTCGTTGTTGCCGTTTCTTTCATAGAGCTTTATAGCACCGCAAAGCCATGCTCTGCGAAAACAGAGAATGGGGTAGACGCGGGCCATTTTTCCCTTTCCGCGGGGAAAAAATGGGGAAAGGTCTTCTGAGGAGGGAACGATGGTGCCTTCAAGGAGGAACCATGCGAAGAAACGGCGCGGAGTTCGAGTGTCAATGTGCCATCAGGCAGCGAGCTGGTCAACGCGACTGGCTCTTCCAACCACCCGACACATCTAATATAGCACAACTACCGAGTATGTCAAGGGTATCTCGTTTCAAATTAGGCAAACAAATAAATAGACAAAGCATTTTATTCAATAAAAACACAGATTAAATGATATATATAAAGCATAAAACATATAAAATAAAGCATACAATCATTAATTCTTTGCAATAATTCAAGCTCAGATTTCTTTATTATTTTTTTGTTTATTGGATTTTGAGGCGAAAATCTATAAGAAATGGAGGTGGAATTCTCGCCATTAGCAATTCATGCTGTCCATATCCTATTTCCCACTTCGGTTTATTCCCGGCTTCTAAGCCCCTTTAAGAGTTCGTTTTCCCGTTTTTATTTGACGTCTGGGCGGCTTCGACAGCCCGGTTTTTCGTCAAGGTCTTTTTTCTGGATGACGCTTCATTTAATACTTTTACCCCATCCTTGATTTTTTTCTTGAGGCTCTCCCAAAACACCTGGGTTTTTTCTTCTACGCCATCTTCTCTCCATTTCTCTTCGATTTTTGCACGACCTACACCTAAAAGACGCCCAATATCCGTGTTGGAATACGATTCAAGGCGGTTGTGTTTGTATTCGTGGATGACAAGATTTTGGACCATTTCGAGGGGCAATTCGGAATTGTTGGTTACAACGAAATGGTCGTCATCAAGCTTGATTTCGAAGGGAATGATATCGATTCCGGCGTGTTCGTTGCTATGTTTGATGACATTGATTGTGATCGGGACTTCGAGGTCATCCAACACGCTGCTGTTATCTCGCTTCATCTCAATAATGACACGTGGCATATTGGTGGCAAGGATACCGCCATAAGGGTTACCTTCCTTGCTGTTGTGGTGGAGTACCAGGATCGCAAGTCCAGGCAATTCGTCCTTCAGTTGGACCAGTTCTTCAAAAGCCGAAAATATCTTCGCTGGACTTCTTGCGAAGGAAAGCAGGGTATCAACAATCAAAAAATCAACAGGTTTATTGGGAGTCCCGCGAGAAGAGTATTTATTTAATTCCTCTTTCAGATTCTCGCAATCACGCTTCTTGATGAAACGAGCAGGCTCAATAAAAAGGTTCTTGTCCTGGTCTTTGCTCAACCCTCTTGCAAAAAAATTACGCTGGAGAGAGATGTCATCTTTTTCGACATCGTCAAAGACCCAATACACAACCTTGAAGCCACTCTTTTCACCCTTGGCTGGAAGACAGCGTGTCCAAAGACGCTCTTTCAGGAATTCCTGCTTACTTCCTGCGACCTGTGCCGCCAAAGCAATGGCAAAGCGACTCTTACCGATTTGAGGATCACCGACAAGGACGGTGGTGCACCCTCTTCGGATAAACGGTCTCAATATTGTTTTTTCTGCGGTAAGGTTCCTGTGTTGTGGCCTGCCTGGATGACTTGATTTTCGAGACTCTTTTTTCGATGACGAGTCCTCGTTTTTTACCTCATCAGTCTTCGTTGGGGACACATTGTCGATCTTATTTGCACGGCAAGGATCGAATAGCGCCAAGAACTCGGCTTCCGTATATTCGTGCCTTTCAATGACTCTCGATTTTTGGTGTGCGTATGCGTTATAGTAATCATTTGAGTTTTGTAAAATATCTGCCGGGTATTGAACGATTCTTTCCCTGAAGAAGAACTCCTTGATCCGAGGTCTCTGTGGCATTCCTTTTAGATATCTATAGAGGGCACGAACTCTACTCCTCTCCTCCTCAATGGCCTTTCCGCTATGATTCGATATAAGGAATTCAACCCTTTTACTTTTTAGGGGAGAGAAGTCGACTTGGTCATACTTTCCCGGATCACAAACAAACGCTACAAACGCTTTTTTCTTGTCGCCGTTGTCTTCGGCATATCGTTGCATGGCATCTGCATCCTCCAGTGTCCCGCAGATGACAACACTTTCTGCCTTCTCTATTTTCTTTAGCCCATAAGTGTCGTACAAAGGAAGATACTTTTCTTTTTTTCCCGGAAGTCCAGCAAAAACGCTGTAAACATCATTGAAATCATCCCGAAGGAAAATCACAGGGAAGTACTGTTTACCCAGAAAGGTAGTACCATCTTGGTTTCTGAAGTATGATACGTGTTTTGCAACCATCATGGATTTTTGAGGCGATTCTCCTCGAAGAATGAACTGCATTCTCAAAGAATTGGATTCGTATATGGGAAAACATGCATGCGCCCAATTGTCACAATAATACGGAAAACCAGATAATACAAATTTTTTAAATGCTTCTTCATGCTGGTTAATACTCGAACACTCAAGGACAAACGTATCCCTATTAGAGTCCGTGAAAGGCAAAGGAATTATATTGTATGCTTTATCCAGTTTGTAGTTTGAGTAAACAGATTGTTTAATCCCTAAAGCTTCAAATTGATCCTGGCTGCTATAGTCTGTCTTAAAACACACTGCACGAAAAAAACTGGAGAAGAGGTATCTGGGCTGGATGATATAAGATTTAAGTTTTTCGAAGCTCTTTCTTCCGGGTTTTGGGGGAGCAACCAAATCAGAAGATGCGTACGGAGTGCCTGCGGGAGGCATATTAAGCATTGCTTTTTGAAGTAGTTCCGAGGCTTTATCCTCATCGTCCCTCAAGAAGAAGCCATAAAGAAGCATCGACATCTTATCAACGATGACAACAGGATCAACTGGGCATTCAGGCACATTGTCGGCTCCGACTACATCCCACACATCACTAATCGGCGCTGGCGGAACAGGTTTTGGCCATGCGCTCGGTTGGTTTGTTGTTTCTGTTTGCGGAATAGTTTTTTGCCAATGGATTTGTTTTGTTGTTTTGGCTTCTGGTTTAACGTTTATTTTTCCCATCTCATCAAGCCAATCTACGGTGTATCATTAAGCGCGAACCGTTTAGAGTTATCTATCACTGGGTGGAGCAAGCATGACTTGGCGGCATTGCGGACCAGGTCTGCTCTTGCGGATTGTACGGCTAATATACTGCAACGGGGGATAAAAAGCAAGTTCGTTATACGGTTTTTTTAAATTTGTATAAGGTGTTTACTCTATGCGCGAAGGCGCACATCGTTCCGCCTTCTCCCTTGCCAAACAAATCCTGCCCTCATATGGAGCTTTGAATATGCCGTACAACACCTCCCCCCTGAAAATGCAAACGGTCAGAACCATCGCCCGGATGCTTTCCCCGTTGATGGACTGCGGTGCAATCAGCAATAAAGAATATGATACTATCGTCACGAACCTGTCCTACGTTGCCAAACATGGCAAACCCATACCTGCGATTATCCCGAAACTGATTACGGCACAGGAAGCCGCCGAAATGCTTTCGATTTGCTACAGTCAGTTCCGTGCCCTGGAAAAAGAAGGAGTGTTTCCGTTCAAACGCCGTTCTGTCGGAAACAAGACCGTGAGGTATAAAAACACTGAGATTATGGAATACATGGACCTTTGCTGTGCAACTTTGGATGCACCGCTTGGTTCAGAGATAGAAGCCGAAAAAAAAAGATCATGACATCAACAATTAACACCTTCTTACATACATTTAGTGCTGTTAGATTCAACACCCCCGCCTTGCTTCTTTATCAAGCATATCCATTTGGACCTCAGAGGGACCACTGGGCCCTCTGAGGGGCGGGAGCAGGAGATATCTGAGAAGACGTTCTCGCTGATTCCGCGTTTTTTTGCCGTCACAGCTTCGGGATGCGCGGGAAGCCGATCCCGCCACCGATCTGGCCGAGGACGAGCCCGGCGAGGACGCTGAGAGCGATGTTGCCGAGGCCGTCGAAGATGCTGCTGTCATTCTGCTGCGGCTGCTGCGGCCGCATGATGTAGACCGGCTGTACAGGAATGTTTGCGTTTTTGTTTTTGGACATAGGGTCCCTCCTTGCGATTTTTGAGGTTTGTTTGAGTTTGAATGAGGCGGGGCAGCTGTGCCTCCGCCTCGGTTGAATTGTTTTTAAGTTCAGACGGAGATCGGCAATTCGATTTCTTCCTGTTCTTCCCCGGAACAGGATTCCGTCGTCTGCATACCGAGCAGGAACGGAACCTTGGAGACGTCGAGCAGCCGGAAGCAGTTGAAATACCGCTCGGCACCCTTTGCCATCTCGGGCGGGAACTCCTGTGCTATGTCGCTCGGTTTGCGAATCCATCCGAGCTTACGGGCGACGGCGACATTCAGGGCCTTCATCAGCTCGATATTGAACTTGATGTGAACATTGCTGTTGAGGTAGCACCGGAAGGCGAAGAGGACCGTTTTGTTGTCGTCCATGTAGACCGTGCCACGCTTCCCCCAGGTTTCCGGCATCTGGATGATCCCTGCCTTGAAACCGAGGCTGAACGCTACAGCACAGACGTCCTCGATTTTGCGCTGACAGGAATCCCCGACTCTGGGCTCGTAGCTGCTGTGCCATCCTTCACCCGGCAGAGCGTATTCCGTACAGACGATGCGGTAGTCGAGCGTGTAGTGCGTGGAACGCGGCGTTTCGCCCCATCTGGAACGGAACTCCTCGAAGACGCGCTTGTTCGAGACGTAGTTCTGCACGTTTGCCGGACAGGACAGCGCATAGAACAGGTCGATCATCTGCTGCTCGGTGAACTTGTTGTAGTTCTTGAT
>ONQZ01000051.1:18100-32161 GCA_900320095.1 uncultured Lentisphaerota bacterium | reverse complement strand
GCCGCCCATGCCGCCGCCGAAGCCGCCCATGCCGCCGCCGAAGCCGCCCATGCCGCCGCCACCGAAGCCGCCCATGCCGCCACCAAAGTCCATGCCGCCGCCGAAGCCGCCGGGGCCGCCGAAGCCGCCCATGCCGCCGGGACCGAAGTCCATGCCGCCGCCGAAGCCGCCGGGGCCGCCGAAACCGCCCATGCCGCCGGGACCGAAGTCCATGCCGGGACCGCCGAAACCGCCGGGGCCCGTGACCGTCGTGGTCGTCATGACCGGACCGGCCGCGTTGTTTCTCTGCGCGACTGCCGCCGCTTCGCTTGCCTTGCGGGCTTCTTCACGCGCCGCGCGGCGTTCTTCCGCCGTCATGCGCTTCGACGAGTTGTCGACAGCGGCGACCGTTTTCTTCGAGGAACCGAAGGACGGAGGCGCGAACTGAAGCAGCGCGAAAAGGATGAACGGCAGTGCAGTGAAAAGCAGGACAATGATGAACACGAAGTTGTACAGAGGACTGTTTTTCTGCGGATTCGAGTTAGAAGATTTTTTCATCGTGATCTCCTGGTTTGGGGCGTCGGGGTATAATTTGAGCTTTTTCAAGATATTTAACGCTGTCGGGTGCGCTTTTATTGTATCATTTTTTGAAAAATTCAAAAGATTGTTTGCTTTTTTTGTCGCAACGTGGTATATTGGAAGCCGTCATCCGCACGGAACCACATGTGGATAAAAAGCAATAACATTCTCGAAATCAAGCAACTATCAACAAAATGAACCGAAAATTCCAGCGTACCGTCTTCATCATCGCCGCTTTGGTCCTCGTTCTGGACATTTTTGGACTTTATGTCCCGGCGAAATTCGGCACATGCTGGCTCGTGATCCCCGACGCGCTCGAAAACGCCTTCTGCGCCGACAACTTCCTCCGGGAAGGCAAATACGGGTTCTATCTGAACGGCGTCCTGCATCCGTCGCGCTATCTGCCGTGGTTCCCCCTGCTCTTCCTCGCGCCGTTTCAGGCGCTCGCCGGCGACGTCTACGGCGCGGTCTACGGATCATGGCTCGCGGCCACCGGACTCGCCGCCGTGATGTTCCTCTCCTGCCGCCAGAGCGCGGTGCGTCCTGGACCCGCCGGCGCGCGCGACCTGGCATGCGGCGGACTCGCCGGACTCCTGACGTTTCCGGTGCTTCTGCTCAGTTCGTTCTTCATCGCCCTGACCGGATACGCGATGACGGAGATCCCGTATCTGCTGTTCTGCGTATGGGCGATGATCCTGTGGACGCGACTGGCTTCGCGGCCCGGCGTAGATGTGCCGTCGCTGTTCTGGTGCGGCGTCCTGATCGCGCTCGGCGGCGCGGTGCGTTCCTCGGCATACCCGATGCTCGCCCTGCCCTGCCTTTTAGTCTTCACACGCGAGAAGAGCTGGAAACGGCGGTTCCTGCTGTGGTTCCTCGCCGCGTTCCCGACCGCGCTGGTCCTGCTCGCGTCCAACATCTTCAACTGGGTGGTCTTCGGGTCGCCGTTCCGCACGGGCTATCATTTCTGGTGCCCCGTCCCGTACGATTTCATGCCGCTGACGTTCAATCTCAGCTATGCCGCGGAGTATCTGCCGCGTCTGGTCCGGGAAAAGGGGTTCTTCCTGACGATGGCGCTGCTGGCAATCTGCGCTGCGTGGTTCTGCGTCTCGCGCGCCGCCCGGAAGGAAAAACTCCTGAGCCTCCCGAAGTGGACCGCGTGGGAAGCGTCCATGGCGTTCGCCCTGCTCCAGAGCGCGATCATCTTCGTCCTTTACATCGTTTATTTCTTCTACGACAAGCGCATGTACCTGCCGATCCTGGTCATGGTCCTGCCGCCTGCCGCGTCCGCCGCCGCACATCTGCTCCGCACGATCCTGAAAAAACGCCGGACCGTGTGCTGGGTCCTCGCGGGCGCGGCGATCATCCTGCAAGTCATCGTGATGCACAATCTGAACGACTATCACAAGGCGATCCGGAGTATCCCGGACGACCGCGCGAAACTGGAGTATCTCGGGTCCATCCTCCCCGGAAACGCCGTCCTGCTCTCCATGTTCAATCCCGCCGTCGCCGACAGGTTCTTCCAGCACGGCACCGACCGCAAGATCATCCCGGTCAACCGCATCCACGAATACGCCGACAAGATCGCCGCGCCGCAGAAAGTGAAGGCGTGCGATCCGCCGCCGCGCGACGCGGTCGACAACCTCGCGCCTGGCTTGCTCTCTCAGCCCGGATGCTACCTGCCGTTCCCTTACGCGCTGTCCGACGATCCGGCGTTCTTCCAGGAACTCATGGAGAAAAACGAGGGCGTCCCGTTCTATTTCATCACGGGCACGAACCGGATGGCGCCGAAGGAGATCCGGGCGGTGCTGGAATATGCCGACGCCGACATCGTGACGCAGAAGAACGGCATCATCGTGTGGAAACTGCGGAGGAAAGCTGCCGCGGACGATGAAGACAAAACGGCGGAAAACGGACAGGACTGAAACGCCGGTCTATAAGAAAGGTAATAGAGGACCCCGTCAGTTGACGATGTCCGCCAGATGAATGTCGATGACCTCGCCGTCTCCGGCGTCCAGGAACCGCCGCGCGAGACGCTCGAATCCGGGCGTCCGGTCGGTCACGTAATACTGCGCGCTTCCGGTGCGGCCGGGTTCCGCGCACAATCCTTTTTCCTTCAGCAGACGGCTCAGGTAGTCCGCCGCGGCCGCCGCGCTGTCGAGGATCAGCGTGCCTTTCGGGAGGTACTGGCTGAGCGCGGGCCGGAACAGCGGATAATGGGTGCAGCCGAGCAGGACGACGTCCGGCGGATCGCGGAGCAGCTGCGCCAGATACAGATCGAAAACCTCGCGCACGATCGCGCCGTTGGTCACGCCCTCCTCGATCACCGGCACGAAGAGCGGACACGCGATGCTCCGCACGATCAGACGCGGATCGGCGGCCAGCAGGGCGTGTTCGTACGCGCCGCTGGCGATGGTCCCGCGTGTGCCGAGCACGGCGACCTTGCGCCGTCCGGTCGCGAGCACGGCCTCCACGCCAGCCAGGATCACGCCGCCGAGCGGGAAACTGCGTTTCTCGGGCAGGATGTTCGGCAGGGCGAGCGCGGACACGGTGTTGCACGCCGCGATCACGGCCTTGACGCCGAACTTCTCCAGAAACGCCAGGTCCTGCCGCGCGAACAGCTCGACCGTCTCGGGCGAACGGTTCCCGTACGGGACGCGGGCGGTGTCGCCGAGATAGATCACGTCCTCGCCGGGGAGCGCCTCGCGGACGGCGCGGACGACGGTGAGGCCACCGAGCCCGGAATCGAAGAGTCCGATCGGGCGGTTGTCGTGTTTTACTGTGCGGCGTTTCGCGGGCATGGGATCAATCTTCCTTCAAAAGTTCATCGGGGACGGGGATGTCGATCACCACGGCTGTCTCATCGCAGTGGTCTTTCTTCGGGCAGACGCAGCAGTCGCTCCAGATTTTCGGCGGGAACGTGTATTTGTCGACGATGCGGAATCCGAGGCGCTGGAAGAACGCCACGCGGTACGTGAGCGCGAAAACGTGCCCGTGTTCGCCGCCTGTGCGTTCCAGGGCTTTCGCGAGCAGCGCCTTCACCAGACGCGAACCGATCCCCTGCCCCGCCAGGTCGCGGCGCACGGCGAGGGAACGAATCTCGTTGAGGTTGTTTCCGAAGTCGCGGAGCGCGCCGCATGCCGCGACGGTCCCGTTCTGTTCGGCGACGAGGAAGTTCGCGATACGGGTCTGTATCTCCGCTACGGGACGCGGCAGGAGCTTGCCCTCAGTGGAAAACGTCGCCAGCAGGGCGTAGATCGCGGGCGCGTCCTCAAGTCGGGCCGGGCGGATCAACGCACCGGGGCATGGCGACTGCGCCGCCATGTCAGGCTTTTGCCTCCCCGTAATACTTGACGTCGCGGAAATGGTGATAGCGCTGTTCGACCAGCTCGTCGACAGACTTGCTGGAGAGCTCTTCGAGCTGCTTCAGGATCTCGAGCTTGAGGTAGGCCGCGGCCTTGTCGTAGTTGTGATGCGCGCCGCCGACCGGCTCCGGGATCACGCCGTCGATGAGTCCGAGCTTCAGCAGCTCGTCCGCGGTGAGCTTCAGCGCGGCCGCCGCCTGTTCGGAGTATGCGCGGTCCTTCCAGAGGATCGCCGCGCAGCCTTCGGGCGTGATGATGGAGTAGTAGGAGTTTTCGAGCAGGAAGACCTTGTTCGCTACGCCGAGACCGAGCGCGCCGCCGCTGCCGCCCTCGCCGATCACGAACGAGATCACGGGCACCTTCAGGCCGAACATCTCGCGCAGGTTGACCGCGATCGCCTCGCCGATATGGCGTTCCTCCGCGCCGACGCCGGGGTACGCGCCGGGAGTGTCGATCAGCGTCACGATCGGAAGTCCGGCGAGCTCGGCGACCTTCATCAGGCGCAGCGCCTTGCGGTAGCCTTCCGGGTTCGGGCAGCCGAAGTTGCGGAACACGTTTTCCTTCACGTTGCGGCCCTTCTGCGTGCCGATCATCATCACGGGGATGCCGTCGATGCGCGCGAATCCGCCCACGATGGCGGGATCGTCCGCGAATCTGCGGTCGCCGTGGAATTCCATGAAATCGGTGCAGATGCGCGAAATGTAGTCGAGGGAGTACGGACGGAAGGGATGCCGCGCGAGCTGGACGCGCTGCCACGGGGTGAGATTGGTATAGATGGTCTTCTTCGCCGCGGTCAGTTTGCGGCGCAGGGACCGAAGTTCTTTGGAATGGTCTCCCGAACCGGCGGCATCCATGCGCATGATGGCGTCGATGCGGTCTTCCAGTTCGGCAAGAGGTTTTTCAAATTCCAGGACTGCAATGGACATTGGGATCGTTTCCTTTATATTCGGCAGCTCAGCGGACCGGGATCATTTGATCTCCACGGCCGTTTCGAGCGGGACGAGGTCGTACAGTTCCTTCACATCGTCGTTCGACAATCTGAAGTAGCCGGGCGCGCCGGGCGCGGCGTCGGGGGTGCCTGCGCGGTTCGTGCCGTGAATGGCTGTTCCGGCGGCGTCGGCGCTTGCGCCGGTGCCTTTCAGCGCCATCCAGCGTGCGCCGATGATGTTCCCGGCGGAACCGGGCTGATACGTATGCCCGTCCACGCGCCAGACCGGGTCTTTCTGCTTGGAGAAGATCCGGAAGGTCCCGGTGAAGGACTGCGAAATGGCGGAGCCGGGGTAGACGTTGTAAATCTTGAAGAGTTTGTTGTTGGTCTTGAGGAGGAGCTTGTTGTCGGAACGGCGGATCTCGATGGACCACACGCTCTGCGGGATCTTGAGCTTCTGCCCGATGTTCAGACGGGTCGTGGTCATGCCGTTCGCCTTCTGGATCGCGGAGACGCTCGTGTTGTAGTTCAGCGCGATCTTGGAAAGCGTGTCGCCACTCTTCACCGAGTAGTCGACGTTCGTCTCCGAGTCGGTCCCGCTGCGGTAGATGTTCATGCTGGCGCGGCCGAGCAGGTTCGCCGCGGGTTCGTACAGGGAATCGGAGGAGTCCATCGGGACCAGCATGTCGCGCAGGATCGTGCGGCATTTCTCGAATTTGCGTTCGTTGAACGCCTGGAGCGCGTCGTCGTAGAGCTTGCGCTGCTGTTTCAGGCGCTGGCGCTCGAACTCCTGAAGATCGAACTGGTTCGCGGAAGAATCGTTCTCGCGGGCGCGGAAATCGCGGATGGCGGCGGACGTCTCCGAGTTCTCGACGGCGCGTTCGTCCGCGAAGGTCAGAGCCGTCGCGTCGTTGTCCGGCACGGGCTTTACGACATCGGGCGTGATGGCGCCGCGGCTGTCGGAATGAGCCTTGATGCCCCACACGACGGCGCCGCAGACGATCAGGAACAGCAGCACGGCGAAGACACGATACAGGCCGGTGCGGGAACGCCTTGTTTCGACGGTCCTGATCCCGTAGATGCCGTAACTGCCGGATGATCTTTTCTTCGTCTTTGCCATTCTGACTCTGCGTGTTCGCTGTTTTCGGGTTGTACGGAGCGCGCCGGCCCGTTTCGTTTTGAGGTCGCGCGCTTATGCATTCACTCTAATATAACACCTCTTTTCCATTTTGCCAGTATTTTTTTCAAGTTTTTGAGATTTCTCTTGCGCGGAGCCGTGTTTTTTTTCTGTTCGACTTGATTTTTCCGTTCAGGCGTGGCATAGTAAGAGTTCGCGGCCTTGCGCCGGGATGGGGGAGCCCGGCGGAATGCGCGCCGCACTGCAAACGGAAAGGGGGGATCACGATGAGCCGCGGAAAAGTTTTGTTTGTCGTCACGTCGCACGACAGGATGGGGGTGTTGCGGAACCGGAAAACGGGCGTCTGGCTGGAGGATTTCGCCGTCGCGCACGATATCCTGTCCGAGGCCGGGTACGAGGTAAAGACCGCGTCGCCGCGCGGCGGGGAAGTCCCCGTCGACCCGGACAGCATGCGGTACACGAAACACGCCGTGTTCGATCCAGAGGTCTGGCTGGAACACGGAAAGGAGCTTCTTCTGGAATCCATCACTCTGGACGAGATCAGGCAGGAGGATTACGACGCCGTGTATTTCCCCGGCGGATACGGGTCGTTCTGGGATCTCTCGGTCAACCGGACGAACGCGGAGCTGGTGGAGAAGTTCATCCATGCGGACAAGACCGTCGCGGCGATCCGGCACGGCGGAGCGGCGCTTCTCTCGGCGAAAACGCCCGCCGGGCAGAGCATCCTGAACGGACGCCGCGTGACCGGAGCGAGCGACGACGAGGAACGCCAGATGGCGCTGGACCGGGTCGTGCCGTTTTCATTAGGGAAGCGTCTGACCCGATGCGGAGCGGAGTACGTCTGCACCGAACCGTGGAAACCGCATGTGGTCGCGGACGGGAAACTGCTTACCGGACAGAATACGCAGTCCGCTGGCGAACTCGCGCGCGCCATGCTGTCCGTGATGGAGGAATCGTCGAACGGGGCCGAATAACCTCTTATTTGGACATTGAAAACTCAGAGGTATGGGGCATATGTTTCGCCGGGCATGAGGAACGCCCTGCCTTCCTCCGTCTTGAGGAACTGAAGTGTTAAATCCAAGGTGCGGGCGAAAAGTTCGATCTTTTCCGGTTCGATCCGGCTGAAAAAATTCTGCATAAAGCATGTGTATGACGCCGCGCACTGTCTCCGCATACGAAGACCCTGCTGCGTCAGGCGGACACCGATCATACGGCGGTCATGCGGTGAAGGAACGCGTTCCACCATGCCGTCCTGGATCATCGCGTTCAGCGTCTGGGACACCACGCCGGATGAAGCACGGAATCTCGCCGCCAGGTCCTTGACCACGGGGATATCGTTTTTGTGGTCGGAAAGACAGAACAGATAATTCATAAGCCGGAGCTTGCCGAGCGTCATACGGCCGCGTTTCCCATAGTAGAACACACTCGCCGGAATCTTCAGATTCGTGGTAAAATGAAGGATAAGGCTCCAGACGGGAAGTGTATTCAGGTACTCCCGATTATTCCATTCGTGCGATACCAGACAGGGAACCGTCAGGTCGGACGGCTGTTTCATCACGGCAAGTTCCCCGCCGGTCCGGCTTTCCGCCAGCCGAACAAAGACTTCCTCTGAAACGGTCATTTCTTCCGGCGTCAGTCCGCTGTACTGACGGAACGCTTCCAGCATCTTTTCGAAATGACAGAGCGGAGTCTTGCGGAACGCGCGGAGCTGATCCGTCACCTGGATCAAAAAGGACCGGTGATCCTGCTCGGACCGGACGCGTTCCAGCAATCCGTCCTTGATCAGCGCATCGACCGCCTGCGACACCGCACCGGAGGAAAGCCCGGTAACGGACAGGAGGTCTTTCATCGCGGGGCGCGCGTCCGGTCGCTCGAAGAAGAACTGGACGATCGGAAACTCCGCGAAATTGAACCGGACTTTATTCTTTTCCAAGAGATAATACGAAGTGTTCCGCAGGATATCGGAAACAATAAACAACCTCACCCAGAAACTTCTTGCTTCGTTTGAGCTGATCATTCGTGACTCCATGTGAGGGATTCGGTTACGGAACAATGCGATTCTTACCCGAAACAAGCGGAACAGGTGAATGTTTCCTGCGGAAGCGCATGTCTTATAAGCTTAGTTTTCTAAGAGACCCTTTAATATACATTCCTTCAAAGAAAAATCAAGCATTTTTTCCAAAAAATATTAAAATATCACAAAACGTACAATCCTTTTTCGGACAAAAACGATCCTGAATAAAGCGGGCTTTCGTACTTTTCCGGAAAAAACAGATTTCCCGCTTGATTTTTCGCGGAAACGATGTATATTTGAGACAAAATGTCGCAAATATCACCGCCTAACCGGAGTGTTATTATGTGTCCCAGAACCATGAAGGACCGCGTCATGAACCGCATCGGCGAACTTGACAGCGTCAACCTTCAGAATTTCATCCAGATGATCTCCAAGGAACACAGGTTCCTCAGCTCGCTGTTCGACAGCCTGCGGGAAGCCATCCTGGTGATCTCGCCCGAGCATACCCCGCGCTCCCCGTGGAGAAACTGCTCCCCGGCCTCAACCTCAATCTCCTGCTCGCCGACTCCGGCATCGGCAGCCGGAAATCCATGCGCCAGGAACTCGAGCTGACCTACCCTGAACACCGCATCGTGCAGATGTACGCCCTGCCGATCGACCGCGAGGACGCCCCGTACGCGCTGATCCTGAACGACATCACAGCCACCATGGAGCGCGCCGCCGACATGGCGGAATCCGAGCGCAGCAAAGCGGTCTCCATCCTCGCCGCCGAGGTCGCGCACGAGATCGGCAATCCGCTGAACAGCCTCTATCTTCATTTGCAGTTTCTCCAACGCCTCCTGAAGAACCCGGACGCGAACCTCGCCGACGCCGCGCAGGAAGTCTCCGAGGCGCGTTCCGAGGTGGAACGCCTCGACGCCATCATCAACCAGTTCCTGCACGCGCTGCGCCCCGGCAAGCCGGTCTTCGAAACGCTCGACCTGAAGTCGCTCGTGCTGGATTCCCTGAACTTCATGCGGCAGGAGATCACCGACCGCAAGATCCAGCTCGAATTCTACTGGGGCGAAAACGTCCCCCAGATCAAGGGCGACGCGAACCAGCTCAAGCAGGCGTTCTACAACCTCGCGCGCAACGCCATGCAGGCGATGCCGGCGGGCGGCAGCCTCACGGTCCGGTGCAGCGCCGACGACAACTTCGTGATGCTCTCCGTCTCCGACAGCGGATGCGGCATCAAGCCCGAAAATATGCAGAAGATATTCCGTCCGTTCTTCACCACGAAGAACACCGGGACCGGACTCGGGCTCATGATCGTGGAGCGCATCGTCCGCGAGCACGGCGGCAGCCTCGCCGTCGACAGCCGCGAGAACGCCGGGACCACGTTCACGATCAGCCTGCCGCGCCAGTTCCGCCTCGTGCGCGGCCTGCCCGCCCCCGCCGACCACAATGAAATCAAGACAAAGGAAGGCTCCCCCGAATGACAAAAGCGAATTCCAAACCGTCCATCCTGATCGTCGACGACGAACGCGGCTCGCGCGAAGTCCTCGCACGGTTTCTCCGCCCGGAATACGACGTCACGACCGCCGAAGACGGCGAGATCGGCGTGAACCTGCTCTCCCGCAACGCCTACGACCTGGTCCTGACCGACATCCGCATGCCAGGCGCGGGCGGGTTCGACGTGCTGAAAAAGACGCTCTCCCTGCCCGATCCGCCCCCGTGCATCCTCTTCACCGCCTACGGCTCGATCGACACCGCCGTCGAGGCGATGAAGCTCGGCGCGTTCGACTTCGTCACGAAGCCCGTCGACATCGACCAGCTCGAACTCCGCATCAAACGCGCGCTGGAGACGCGCAACATCAAATCCGAGAACGCCGAGCTCAAGCGCAAGCTCGACGAATCCCGCCGCGTGGTCCCGCACATCCTCGGCGACTCCCCCGCCATCCGGCAGGTCATGGACACCGTCCGCCAGGTCGCCCCGACCCGTTCCAGTGTGCTGATCCAGGGCGAAAGCGGCACCGGCAAGGAGCTTGTGGCGCGCGCGCTGCACGAACTCAGCGGCCGCAAGGGCGATTTCGTGGCGATCCACTGCGCCGCCATCCCCGAGACGCTGTTCGAAAGCGAGCTCTTCGGCCACGAAAAGGGCGCGTTCACAGGCGCGGTCGAACAGCACAAGGGATTCTTCGAAAAGGCGGACGGCGGCACGATCTTCCTCGACGAGATCGGCGAAGTCCCCCTGCCCGTCCAGGTCAAGCTCCTCCGCGTCCTCGAAACGCGTTCCTTCGAGCGCGTCGGCGGCACGCAGAACATCGCGGTCGACGTCCGAATCGTCTCCGCCACGAACCGCGACCTGGAGCAGATGGTCGTCTCCGGCGCGTTCCGAGAGGACCTATACTACCGCCTCAACGTCGTGAAGATCCTGATCCCGCCGCTCCGCGAACGTACCTCGGACATCCCGATCCTCGTGCGCGGATTTCTCTCACAGCTCGCCGCCGAGAACGGCAAGGAGAACATGACCATCTCCGAGCCCGCGATGGCCGCCCTCTGCGCCGCGCGATGGCCCGGCAACATCCGCGAGCTCCGCAACTGCGTGGAAAACATGGTCGTCCTCTGCCGCACCGGCGAAATCGGACTCGAGAATGTCCCCGTGAACATCCGCGAATCCTCCTCACCCGGCATCACGCGCGACATCCTCGCCGCGCCCTCCTGCGACCTGGAGAAGAACGAACGCATCCTCATCGAACGCGCCCTGAACGAGTGCGGCGGCAACCGCAGCCGCGCCGCCGAGAAGCTCGGCATCAGCAGGCGCACGCTCCACCGGAAACTGAAACTCTACAACATCGAATAATCAACACCGAAAGGAACCCGTTCATTATGGAAAACTGCCTGTTCTGCCGCATCATCAACGGCGAAGTCCCGTCCGTGAAAGTCTACGAAGACGACCTCGTCCTCGCCTTCCTCGACCTCTTTCCCATCAACTTCGGACACGTCCTCGTGATCCCGAAGGAACACCACACCAGCGCCGTCACCATCCCGGAAGCCACCGCGGGCCGCATGTTCTACGTCGGCGCGCGCATCGGCGCGGCGCTCCGCCACGGGCTTGAGGCGGACGGCTTCAACTTCCACCTCTCCGACGGCACCACAGCCGGCCAGGTCGTGATGCACGCCCACCTCCACATCGTGCCGCGCTGGGCGGACGACGGATTCCACTGGAACTGGCGTCAGCTCAAGTACGAATCCGAGGAGAAGCGCATCGAACTCTGCGAGAAGATCAAGGCGCGCTTCAAACTCGTCCGCGACGACGCAGAACTCGCCGCGAACAGCGCCGCATGCGATCCGGAGTACCACTCCCCGCTCGCGAACGACGATCCCGCGAAGCACGGCGGCTGACACATTCATCCGCCCTGCCCCGTTTTGCAAAAAGCATCCGCGCCCCGAAGGTCCTTTCCCCGGCCTCCGGGGCTTTTTCGCGGTTAAATAACGCCGAAACCGTTAGAAAATCACCTTTTTCGTAGAAAATAACGGTTTCGTCTCTTGCTTTTCCGAAAAAAATGGCTATACTAAACTCGGATAAAGATTGTCTCTGTTTCTTTCAACTCATCTGCACCAAACGAAAGAAAACCGGTCCATGACAATACTTCTACGATTCGTACGGATTATTTTATGTGACTTTTTGTCAAAAAGAGCAAATCATGAACAATTCGTTTTTATATCTCACTGAAAAACATGATGAATCCACGGATTCTTCCTCTGATTACTTGGATGATTACTTAGACCTGCCTCAGGAAAAGGAGGAAACGGGAAAAAACCGTTTCACTCGCAAAATATGGCGAACCATTCTGATCCTGGAGCATCTGATTCTACTCCCCTTTTTTCTCTACGCCGTAATCCAGCCATATATCTATCTGCACGATAACATCATATTCTGGTTTTATGATTTCAGTCCGGATATCGCAAAGCTTTTTCAGTACGATTTTACGGGAACAAGATTCTTCTGGAAGGTTTCCCTCATAAATCTTTTTATCATCTTTCCAATCGATGTGTACCTGTTTTTGTCCATGTCGTTTGGCAAGTTGAAAAGGCCGCAAAGGAATAAACGTGATTATCGTTTGACCTGTGTTGGAATGATTCTTTCTTTGCTGCTGACATGCTGGTCCATTCTAATATGGAATAAGAGGCGTTTCCCGGGATTTCGATAAAAGGTTCGAATTGAGTTTGCAACTGAATGAATTGGCGAATCTGTACGGAAGTGTCATTTCCTTTTTCCCTGCCTTTGATGATGCCCCGTCCACCTATGATTATGTGCTGCATCCTATGCCTCAGCTCATTGGCAAAGACTACAAATCCTGTGTTCCGGAGGACAGATTGCCCGATCTTTTGTCAATGCAAGAGCTTTGGCCCCGATATACAATCCATTATGAAAATATCTGCTCCTCGGATTTCGATCTTCCACTGCTTGTGGAAAATGAAACTGTCTCAGGTCACTACTTCTCCAAAACGCATCAATTCTATCGCTATGGCGTTGCCGTGAATGGGCGTCTCATTTTATATCAATATGATCCGGAAAAACACTCCTACTCCGAAAATGGGATGATTGTCGATTCCGTTCGTGCCGCTTCCGATGGTTTTTTGTATTGGGATTCTGCCTTTTATGGTGCTTTTTTTCAGGATACAAACAGGGGCACCCCATAACCATCTGAGCCGGAAAAAAGCGTCCGGACTTCGAACTCTCCGTCAGAACCTCCATAGAAGGAATGAAATCATGTCGAATCAGAGAACGAGACAGAACATCTTTTTCGCGGTTAATTAACGCCGGAACCGTTAGGAAATCGTCTTTTTCGTAAAAAATAACGGTTTCGTCTCTTGCTTTTCCGGAGAAAAAAGGCTATACTATTGCCGTACAATGATCATTTCTTCTTCCTTCACCTCACATGCACCAAATGAAAGGAAACCGGTCCATGATGAAAAAAGCTCTCCTCATGCTCGCCGCCGCGGCGTCCGTCTCCGCGCTTTTCGCCGCGGACACCCCGAAGACCAACCTCGGCAAACTCTACGAGAAGGATTTCCTGATCGGCGTCGCCCTCAACCAGCGGATCACGAGCCAGCAGGACAAGCAGCGCGCCGAACTCGCGGCGTCGCAGTTCAACTGCCTCACGCCCGAGAACTGCATGAAATGGGACGCCACCGAGCCGCAGGAAGGCAAGTTCAACTTCGCCGCCGGTGACGACCTCGTGCGATACGCGCAGAAGAACAAGATCAAGATTCACGGCCACACGCTCATCTGGCACAGCCAGACCCCGCAGTGGGTATTCCAGGGCGAGAACGGGCAGCCCGCCACGCGCGAGCTCGTCCTGAAGCGCATGAAGAACCACATCGAGGGCGTCATGAAGCACTACAAGGGCAAGGTCGACGCGTGGGACGTCGTGAACGAGGCGTTCAACGAGGACGGCACGCTCCGCAATTCGAGATGGAAACAGATCGTCGGCGACGACTTCATCGAGAAGGCATTCGAGTTCGCGCGCGCCGCCGATCCCTCCGCCAAGCTCGTCTACAACGACTACAATGCCGACACGCCCTCGAAGCGCGACGGCATCGCCAAGCTCGCAAAGGAGCTCAAGAAGAAGGGTCTCATCGACGCCGTAGGCATGCAGGGCCACTACCTGCTGGACTATCCGTCGTCCAAACAGATCGAGGACGCCATCAAGAAGTACGCCGACGCGGGCGTGATGGTCATGGTCACGGAAATGGACGTCGATGTTCTGCCCCGCTCCAACGGACGGGTCACCGCTGACATTTCCGCGACGCAGGAGTACCAGGAGAAGAACAACCCGTACACGAAGGGGCTCCCCGACGAGATCAACAAGAAGCTCGCCGACCGCTACGAAGACATCTTCAAAGTCTTCCTCAAGCACAGCAAGGTCATGTACTCCGTGACCGTCTGGGGCCTCGACGACGGCACCAGCTGGCTCAACGGATTCCCTGTCCGCGGCCGCACGAACCACCCCCTGCTTTTCGACCGTCAGCTGAAGGCGAAGCCGTGCTACGACGCGCTCGTCAAGCTGAAACA
>ONQZ01000051.1:0-18091 GCA_900320095.1 uncultured Lentisphaerota bacterium | reverse complement strand
GCAGGGGCTGAGGAAGTAATCAGTTTCTTCTTCTAAGCTATATAAGCCTCGCCTCGGACCCGCAACAGGTCCGGGGCGTTTTCTTTTTCCGGGTCACCTCATTTTCCCCGTTTATCCCCGTTTTTTCACAGGATATCCATATTTTGGAAACCTTTTACGTTTTGTGAAACCCCTTCGGGAATGATCGGCTGTTTTTGAGCATAAAAACAGACTTGGCACGGGATGTGCTTATCACCGGCATCAACAACCAGCGAACAAAGGAGGTTCGTTATGAAACTGGTGATCGCATATATTCAGCCCGATCGGCTGAACCCGGTCAAGCAGGCATTGTATGCCCGCAGCGTATTCAAGATTTCCGTGACCAACGCCCTGGGCTGCGGACAGCAGCGCGGCTATTCGCAGATGTGGCGCGGCGCGTTGAAGGAAGTCAACCTGCTGAAGAAGGTCCGCCTGGCCATCGCGGTCAACGACGAGTTCGTCGAGACCACGATCGAGGGCATCTGCGAAGGCGCGCGTACCGGTCATATCGGCGACGGGAAGATATTTGTTCTGCCCATGGACGAATGCATCCGCATCCGCACGGGCGAACGCGGTTCCGAGGCGATCGGATAAGAAAACATTGAGGTAAACATACATGAAAAAACTCTTGACACTATTTGCCGTATGCGGCGTGATGAGCGCCGCATTGGCCGCGGAAGAGAACAGTGCACCCGCGCCCGCCACGATGGAGGCTGTGGAAGCTGTTCAGATCAATCTGAACGTCGTCTGGACGCTGATCGCGGGCATCCTGGTCTTCGTGATGCAGGCCGGATTCGCCCTCGTGGAAGCCGGTCTGACGCGCGCCAAGAATACGAGCAACATCATGATGAAGAACGTGATGGACTTCGTCATCGGCTCCGTCTGCTTCTGGATCATCGGCTCGGCGTTCATGTTCGGCGCCACGAAGGCCGGTTTCATCGGCACGAGCGGCTTCTTCATGGACATCTTCAACACGGGCGACGACTGGAACTGGACCTACATGTTCTTCCAGACGATGTTCTGCGCGACCGCCGCGACGATCGTTTCCGGCGCTATGGCGGAACGCACACAATTCCGTTCCTACCTGATCTACTCCGCCGTCATCTCCCTCTTCATCTACCCGATCGCGGGCAAATGGGCGTGGGGCGGCGGCTGGCTGGCGGACCTGAATTTCCATGACTTCGCCGGTTCCACGGTCGTCCACAGCGTCGGCGGTTGGCTGGCGCTTACCGGCGCGATCGTCCTCGGTCCGCGCATCGGCAAATACGGCCCGGACGGAAAGCCGCGCGCCATCCCCGGACACAACATCGCGTTCGCCGCCATCGGCGTGCTCGTCCTCTGGATCGGCTGGTTCGGATTCAACCCCGGCTCGACCGTCGCGGGCAACGGCGACATCGGACGGGTGGCGCTGGTCACGAACTTCGGCGCGGTCGCAGGCACCCTGACCGCCATGTTCACAGCCTGGCTCATTCTGAAGAAGCCGGACGCCTCCATGACGCTGAACGGCGCGCTCGCCGGACTCGTGGCGATCACCGCCCCGTGCGACATCGTGACGCCCGTCGGCGCGCTGATCATCGGCGCCGTCGCCGGTGTGCTCGTGGTCCTGAGCGTGCTTGCCGTCGACCGCATCAAAGTCGACGACCCGGTCGGCGCGGTCAGCGTTCACCTGGTCAACGGCGTCTGGGGCACCCTCGCCTGCGGCCTCTTCGGCGCGGAAGGCGTGTTGAAGATCGCCGACGCGAACACCGGCCTCTTCTACGGCGGCGGGTTCCATTCCACGGCAATCCAGCTCCTCGGCATCGCCGCGTACGGCGCATGGGCGTTCATCCTCGGCATGATCACCTTCGTGATCCTCAAGAAGACGACCGGCCTGCGCGTCAGCCCGGAAGAGGAACTCAAGGGCCTCGACATCACCGAGCACGGAAACGATGCTTACGCGGGATTCCAGATCTTCACGAACGAATAATGGAGCAAGCAAACAACTGAACGAATGAACTAAGTGAACTCCATCGGGGTTCCGGGCGGCAATGATGATGAGTCCGCCCGGGATCCCGTCCTTTTTGCCGCCGGACATAGAGGTGGAAATTTTTTATCGCCTGGAGAAAAACGGGACGTCTAATATGGATTCTTCCGATAGACGGAAGTATTTCAGCATCACTTCGTTGATGGTGACCGGAGGCTCTTTGGAATAGCCGATTTCCGGGATATGATCATACTCTTTGATTCTTTTTTCAGGATTCAGCCAGGGCCGGAAAGAATCCATAAGCTCCGCCGCAAAAACCATATTCGCCTGCATCGCCTCCCACGGCGGTTCCTGTTCGGCGGTGTACAGACGGTGCGTCGTCGCGAAACAGCGCCGAACTGATTCGATCTTTGTCAAGGAAACGGGCAGTCTTTCGGAAAATGGGAACAGATAGTTCAGGTAAGATATCTTACAAAACGGACTCCGTTTCTTTTGCTGCGCGGCCCGTATCAAGTCATCCAGCTGCGCGATGACGCGTGAGAAGTTTGTTTTGTAATTCGCCTCGTAGAACGCCTTTCCCGCCGCCCATGTGAAGTTGTCGCCGTCCCTCGCCTGAGCGCAAAGCCGCCGCTGTTTCTCCAGATAGATCAGCAGAAGGTACAAAGCGACCCTGTTGACCGAAACGACCGGTTCGCCCTGATTCATCATGCCTGCCTCCTTCAGTCGGTTCGCGAGCGAACTGACTAAAAACCTCTGATAGTTTCTAACTATACATCCTCATTTGCAATATTGCAAGTAAAGGCGGAAAGAATTCAGCAGTGTGTTCGGGGAAATAGGACCAATGGGACGAATAGGGCGAATAGGACGAATAGGACGAATGGGTAAAAAACTGTTGATTACCCCTTCCTATTGGTCTTATTGGACCTATTGGTCCTATTATCATTCGACCGGTCCGGGCACAAAACGGGCGTCCGGGGCTCTGCGATTGAGCCGGGGACGCCCGATTCTTTCACGGCGTTTCCGCCGATTATTTTCAGCTTGCTTCCGGCGTTTCCGCCGGTCCGCTTACTTTTTGTTGTTCGGCACGAGCTTGTCGAAGCCGCAGTAAGGCTTCAGGACATCCGGGATCGTGACGGAGCCGTCGGCCTGGAGACGGTTCTCCAGGAACGCGATGAGCATGCGCGGCGGCGCGACCACGGTGTTGTTCAGCGTGTGCGCGAAATACTTCTTGCCGTCCTTGCCGTTCACGCGGATGCGGAGGCGGCGCGCCTGGGCGTCGCCGAGCGTGGAGCAGGAACCGACCTCGAAATACTTCTTCTGGCGCGGAGACCAGGCCTCGACGTCGAGCGACTTGACCTTCAGGTCGGCGAGATCGCCGGAGCAGCATTCGAGCGTCCGGACGGGGATGTCCATGGAGCGGAAGAAGTCGACGGTGTTGTACCAGAGGCGGTCGAACCACATCATGCTGTCCTCGGGCTTGCAGATCACGATCATTTCCTGTTTCTCGAACTGGTGGATGCGGTACACGCCGCGTTCCTCGATGCCGTGCGCGCCTTTTTCCTTGCGGAAGCAGGGCGAATAGCTGGTGAGTGCGAGCGGGAGGGATTCCTCGGGGAGGATCTGGTCGATGAAACGTCCGATCATGGAGTGTTCGCTGGTGCCGATCAGGTAGAGGTCTTCCCCCTCGATCTTGTACATCATGGAATCCATCTCGGCGAAGCTCATGACGCCGGAGACGACGTTGCTGCGGATCATGAAGGGCGGCACGCAGTAGGTGAAGCCTCGCCCGACCATGAAGTCGCGGGCATAGGAGAGGATGCCGGAATGCAGGCGCGCGACGTCGCCGACGAGGTAGTAGAAGCCGTTTCCGGCGACGCGGCGGGCGCTGTCCAGATCGATGCCGCAGAAACTTTCCATGATGTCGGTGTGGTACGGGATCTCGAAGTCGGGCACGACGGGCTCGCCGAAGCGCTCCAGCTCGACGTTTTCCGTGTCGTTCTTGCCGATGGGCACGGAGGGGTCGATGATGTTCGGGATGACCATCATGGTCTTCAGGAGTTCTTCCTCCACGCGGACTTCCTCGGCGGAAAGTTCGTCGATGCGCGCGGCGTCGCCGGCCATTTCCTCTTTGATCTTTTCGGCCTCGTCCTTCTTCCCCTGCCCCATCAGCTTGCCGATCTCCTTGGAGACGGTCTTGCGTTTGGCGCGGAGGGTCTCGACCTCGGTCTTGATCTCGCGGTTGCGCTTGTCGAGCTCCAGGACCTTGTCGACGAGCGGGAGTTTGCCGTCCTGGAATTTCTTGCGGATGTTCTCGCGGACGGCGTCCGGGTTCTCGCGTACGAATTTGATGTCAAGCATGTTAGGGTTCTCCTGTTTGCGCTCAGAATTCCGGCATCGGGAAGCCGGCGCAGAAGTCGATCACCTCGGCGCGGATCGCGGCGAGCGCGGCATCGTCGTCCTTCGCGGCGGCTGCACGGTCGATGAAATCGGCGATGCGGAGCATTTCAGGCTCCTTCATGCCGCGCGTGGTGACGGCGGGCGTGCCGATGCGGATGCCGCTGGTGACGAACGGCTTTTCGGGGTCGAACGGGATCATGTTCTTGTTGACGGTGATCGCGGCCTTGTCGAGGGCGGTCGCGATCTCCTTGCCGGTGGCGTGGCGCGGACGCAGGTCGACGAGCATCAGGTGGTTGTCGGTGCCGCCGGAGACGATGCGGAATCCCTTGTCGGCGAGCGCGGCGGCGAGCGTGGAGGCGTTCTTCACGATCTGCTGCTGGTACGCCTTGAATTCGGGGGACATCGCTTCCTTGAAGCAGATGGCCTTCGCGGCGATCACGTGCATGAGCGGGCCGCCCTGGAGGCCGGGGAACACCTTGGAATTGATCGCCTTGAGGTATTTTTCCTTGCAGAGGATGAGGCCGGAACGCGGGCCGCGGAGGGTCTTGTGCGTGGTGGTGGTGACCACGTCGCAGTACGGGACCGGGTTCTGATGGAGCCCGGCGGCGACCAGGCCGGCAATGTGCGCCATATCCACGAAGAGGAACGCGTTCGCCTTGTCGGCGATCTGGCGCAGACGGGCGAAGTCGATGGCGCGCGGATAGGCGGACGCGCCGGCGAGGATCATGCGGGGCTTGTGCTCCATGGCGAGACGTTCGATCTCGTCGTAGTCGAGGCGCTCGGTCTCGGCGGAGACGCCGTAGGGCACGATGTGGAACAGGTTGCCGCTGAAGTTCATCGGATGGCCGTGCGTGAGGTGTCCGCCGTGGTCGAGGCTCATGGAGAGCACGGTGTCGCCGGGGTTCAGCAGGGCGAAATACACCGCCATGTTCGCCTGGCTGCCCGCGTGGGGCTGCACGTTCGCGGCTTCGGCGCCGAAGAGTTCCTTCGCGCGGTCGATCGCGAGCTGTTCCACCTCGTCCACGAATTCGCAGCCGTTGTAGTAGCGCTTGCGCGGATAGCCTTCGGCGTACTTGTTGGTCAGGACGGAGCCCTGGGCGGCGCGGATGGCGGTGCTCGTGAAGTTTTCGGAGGCGATGAGCTCGATGCCGTTGAACTGGCGGTCGGCTTCCTTGTCGATCAGCGCAGCGATCTCCGGGTCGGCGGAACGGACCGCGGCGATGTCGTCGTAGGTGCGCTTTTCGAGGATTTCCAGACGGCGCACGTGGCGGGCGTCGCCGGAGAACGGGGTGGAAAGCCAGGTTTCGATGAGCTCCTTCATCTTCGCCTCGTCCATGTAGTCGGCGGGGATGACCAGCACGTTCGAACAGTTGTGCTCGCGGCTGGCGGCGGTGTTCTCCTTGCAGAACGCCACGACGGCGCGGACGCCGTGGAAGCGGTCGGCGGTGATGACCATGCCCGCGCCGCTGCGGCAGAGCAGGATGCCGAGCTGGATTTCGCCCTTGGAGACGGCCTTCGCCATCGCGGATCCGAACACCGAGTAGTCGTCCCCGGCATCATACACCGTGGGACCGAAGTCCTTCACGGTGAATCCCTTGCCTTCGAGGAACGGGATGAGTTTCGCTTTCAGTTCGAATCCGCCGTGGTCGGCGGCGATGCCCATGGTCAGCCCCTTGGAGCCGTACCAGTCCGTGATCTTGTTCATTTGTGTTTCCTTATTGATTGGCTGTTTGCCGTTGAAAAATGCATGATCGTGTCCGTTTCCGTTTAATCACAGTTCCGCGGCGAAAGAAAGGCTTCCCCGTGCCCGAGCGGAGCCGGGCACTGCCGCAGTGGAGGCGCTGCCTCCAAAAACAGACGCATATAATATACAGCATTTTCCGGAAATAACCAGTCCATTCCCTCTCTTTTTATAGAGTTTTTCGCGCGAAGAAAGGCGGCGAGTACGCATCGATGCGGAGCGGAACAGGTTCAAAGCTCCTTCAGGATTTTCTGAAGATGCTTTTTCAGGGGATCCAGGTCGTTCCGGTATGCGTCCCACATGTATTTGGGCTGAGGCTTCACATAATCGTGAATCAGAACGTTTCGCATCCCGATGATGTCGCCCCACGGGATTTCGGGATGCTTTGCCTGAAGTCCATCGGAAACCTTGTTTGCGGCTTCTCCGAGGATCGCGAAATTGAAGGACATGGCATCCAGCAGAATCCGGGACTGATAAAACTGCTCTTCGGAAACATCCTTCATCGCGTCTTTGATGCGTTCGACGCCCTGAAGCATGTGTTCAATCCTGGCACGGTCGTCCGTCATAACAGGACCATGTCTTTCCGGGCGTTTGCCGCGAAGGAGTCGTCCTTCAGGGAATCCGACGGGATCAGGTCGACTTTGCATCCGAGGAACTTCTGCAGATCGTATTGCAACCCGCCGATATCGAACAGGGAGGAATGCGGTCCGAATTCCGCAATGAAATCGACGTCGCTGCCGGGCGTCTCTTCCTTACGGGCGCAGGAACCGAACACATAGACCTTGGCGGCCTTGTGCTTTCTGGCGATCTCGTAGATCTCGCTTCTTAAACTGCGCAGTCTGTCGAGCTGGCACATATTCGGATTCCCTGTGTAAAAACGCGTTCTCGATTCATTGTCTATAATTTACGCCAGAAACAGGAAAAAGTCAAGCCGTTTTCGGGACGTCATCGCCGTTTTTTCGTTGCCGGAAGCCGCATCAGGGGCGAAGCTTCCGGGGTCAGTCTGCTGGGTGTGGCGGTGTGTTTTTTCCTATAAGGTCAGGCGGGGCATGGGATGTTTTTTATTGTTTATCACTTGCTTTAAAAGATTGATATTTTTTGTATAATTCCGGGCCCAAAACAGTCGAGAGATCGATTCCCCGTTTCTCTGCCTCTTCAAATCCTTCTTTCAGACGTTTTTCACGCTCGGAACGCTCCCATTCGCCGTCCCACAATTTGGGATCCGTATCCATCTTGTACAGCATTTCGAACGCTTCGTCTCCCTCGCCGAAATGCTCCAGCGCGTATTTCGTCCGGCGGTAAACCCTGTCATAGACCTCGGCTTCCTCATGACGCTTCAGATCTTTTTCCAGCTGCATTTTGCGGGCGGGGAGTTCGGCGTATTCCTGTCTGCGACAGTCAAGCAGAAGCCGGTCCAGATAATGAAAGACCGTAAGCATGTCATCCTGAAAAACCCATTCGAAGGCTTTATCAAGAAGTTTCTTCCTGCGAGCTTCGTCCTTTTCTTCGCGAATCTGACGTTTCAAATCGGCGTATGCTTCGAAAAAGCCAAACTCTTTCATACCGCTTTTGGATGCCAGTTCGAAGATCGTCTTGTCATCGAACACCCAATCCGGGTACGCCTTCGTATAAGAGTGAATGAGTCTGTCCGCGGACTCCGGTTCCAATTCGACCGTTTTCCGGATCAGTTCCAGGAACTGTTCTTGCGGAAGCGGATAGTACCGAAGAAAATGGATTGCAGAATAATGCCGCCTTTCGCGCGATTGATCCTCCGATTTCGTTTCCACCCCGGAAAGATGATCCTGAATCACGTTCACAAAAAGATCCGTCATATCGCTTTTTTCAAGCACGAATGCTTTGCGCAGGCCCTCGATAAAGATCTCGGCCGGAGTTCTATTGTCAATCTCGCGGCTCCATCCGTCGATCGACCGCCAAAGCGATTCCGTCAGTTCTTCCGGCGTCCGTTCCTTCATGACGATGCGAAGGTCGCGCAGGATCAGATTGGATTTGCCATCACCGCGCCCAAGCGGAAGTCTCTGAGGAGCGTAACCTTTTTTCCCGAACGTGACGTACACACGGTCGCCTTTCCCCTCGAAACGGAAAGAGGAATCGACGGTCTCCTCAATTTTCGATCCGGTGTGCCGATCTTCCCGCGAGCCGCCGAAAAGGCTCGTTTCCGGGCGCAAAAAGTACACGCAGGCGGAAACCCCGTTCAGGGCGTTTCCCTGATCGTCCGTGATCGTCCCCTCAATGAGGATCGGCCTGGGCGCCAGCGCCAGCACAAGTACAAGAACAAAGGCAAGAAGGCAGATAACGAGGATCGCGGCGATGATCCAGGCTGTTTTGTGTTTCATGTTATTTCTCCTCAGTTTGTGCTGTTGAAAATTACGTTCGTCATCGGTTAAATTGAAAATGATCAAGGATGCAGCAATGATCTCAAAGTGGGATTTTGCCGTAAAAGTTCTATGGCATCCGCTTCTCCATGATTCGCGGCACGTTTCATCCAGAATAACGCCAGTTCTCGATTCGGCTTTAATGCAAGATCAGGATTCGCGGCATCAAGATAGAATAATTCGCCAAGGATATATTCCGCCAATGGGATGTGTGCTTGAATACCCTTTTTGATGGTTAACAGGTTTTCTTGTTTGTTGCGATAATTCTTAAAGGCAGGATTCCGCAATAATGCAAACCCTGCGGCTAACACTTCAGCGTCCAAACAGTTTTTCTCGTTGGCTATTTCAATTAATTCCCGAGGTTGAAACTTGCTATTGTTTTTTATGTAATATTGAGGATAAAAAGCGGCAGCAGCATATCCTTGCTCAATGGATTCTTTGAAGAATTCTGTCGCTTTATTTTGAAACTCTCGTATTTCATAAAATTCTGTTGAAACAAATTCCATGCAGGCACGTCCGGCTATGCATAACATTTCAGGAGTGGGGGCGGACTGATTACTGACATCTCCAATTATCTCATTAAAGACAGCATTAGCCTTGACAGAGTCTTTTGGAATATCAGGTCTGCCGGTTTTGTAATACATTGCCAACATAAATTTTGACTTTAATGATGAGTCTTGCTCAAAGCATTTCATGGCATCGGAGAATTTTTCATCCCAATCATAAGCCATGCCACGCTCGTATAAATCGGCAATTTTATCATATTCAACCTCGGGAAACAGAGCTTTAAACTCGTCATCGGCAAAAATATTATCTTTCGGAAGATTCGCTAAATATTCAGCTTTTCTCCGTTCCATTTCTTCAGGCGATGGCGTAGGAGTATGTGTCACATTTTCTGTTGGCTTAACTTCCTTTTCCTTAGGACGAGGTGGATATTGTTGTAATAAACTTCTCTTTTCGAGCATATCTTTGATCTCTTTTAAAGAACCTTGCACATTCGATGAATCAATCTTGCGGTCAAAAATAAACATCACGTAATCAGAGTCTTCATTTGCAAGAATCAACTTCGGAAGTTCTGGATAATCTTTTTTAGAAATTTTAATCTTATCGGTTTGAGATAATAATATTATACTTGGAGTTGAATGTTTTTTATCAATACCCCAAATGATCGAATCGACATCGTTTGGAAAGTCGATCGTTTCACCATGATCCGTATAGATTTTTTTCCCTTTTACAGAAACACTTGATAATGGAGTAAAATCTTTCAATTTATCATCTTGAATAACAATAATCTTATCATCTTCAATTGCATACAACATCCATTTATAGTATGCTGGTTTTTCTGATGGCATCCAGTTTTCTTGCTTATCGGATAAGGATGGGAAACGTGCAATAATATTTTTGCCAGCAAAATCATACCATATTTTAGAAGGGAAACGTGCAATAATATTTTTGCCGGCAAAATCATCCCATATTTTAGAATTGTTAGTTAGACGTTTAACTGCAAATGGGGCAGAACTCATTCCATGGATATGCTTGCCCCCACCCACGCCGAAATAAAACCCCTTATACTTCATTATATTATTTTGGCGTTCATAATAACCCTTAAAAGACCGAAAATCAAAATCACGGGTCTTTTCTGTTGAAAAAAGCAAAAAAATAACTCTGCCCACTGCATCTGCATGTAAATCGTGAAATACAACAAATAACTCTTTGCGATTCATATACCATGCAAGCGGGAATCTAATGATTTGTTTGTTCCCATCATTTCTGGTGTCGATTTCCGGAACGATTGTCATAGGTAAATAGTATTGTTTACATTCTCTATCTCGAATATCAAAGGAATAAAGCACAACAGCGCTGTTAGCTGCATCCGGAGATAGACAATAATTTAAAATACCATCACTTATATAAATCTTTTCAACTCCAAAAAGCGTTGTTATAGTAAAGAACAAACCACAGAAAAAGAAACGGAAAAAGTTTTTTTTCATTATATTCACCTTATTAAAAAATTCTATGATAGTGAAAGGCTATTTTGAATTAATAAGACCTTACATTGTGATCCCCTTCCAGCGTGTTGAATGAAACTCTTACATTCATTTTGACAAGCTGGATCTTATTCTTTTCTTCCTGAATATACACCGGCCCAAGCCTTGCTTTTCCGTAATGGTCACCTTGTTTTATATAACAAAACACGTAGATTTTTTTATTCTTTTCTCCAAGGTCAATTGCAATTTCATTTTTATAACCCATCTCCGGTGCGGTTGTAAGTTCTTTTTCGGCTTCCCAACTTTTCGGGGACTCCACTTTGGAAACAAACAGCAATCCATCACCAGGATCGTCGGAGCAGAATCGAACAATACATGAGGTCGGTTTGGCAACCCCTTTCGTATCGGCCGTATCATAGACAATGCTGCCGTCCTTATCTCTCCTGAAGTCAATTTCCATATATAATACGGTTGCCGGCTTGGCCTTTGAGTCAATTGAAATAATATGGGGATCCTTGATTATTTCATCCTCGATATCCTCGTCTTCCTCATTCTCTTCGTCTTCCTCGCTCTTCATTTCTTCTTTCTTTTTCAGATCAGTAGTCTTCTTTCCTGCTTTTTTGGGGAAAATATCGATATCAAGGATCTCTCTTTTACCATTCTCAATATTATATGACAATACACCGCCACCCCCGAACAAAGAAGGAAGAGGACTCTTTTCGGTCATTTTGACCTGGATTTCCCGTCGCATCGACAACTTGGATTTATCTTTATCCAGGATGTTGATCTCGAACTTGCATTGTTCCAGATGGTAGCCGTCTTTCAGGAAACGGAGATCAAGCCCCGTCCAGCCTTTTTCCTGAATGCGGAATTTGGAATCGACCGTCTTCTTCTCGGTCTTTTTTTCCCATTCGCCGCTTAACAGAGGGATTCTCGGACGTTTCCGTTCAAGCTCCATCGTGACGCCGTTCAGCGGCTTGCCGTCTGCGTCCGTGATGGTGAACTGAAGATCGAATTTCGCAGCGTCGATCCGGCTTTGTTCGTCAGCCATCCTGGTCTCGGCTCTGACCTTCTCGTCCTGTCCGCCCCGGCCGTTGTCTTTTGTCTGTGCGTGCAGAGTGAATACTGCCGCAACAAGCGGCACCGCGATCAGGGCAATGATCCAAGCTGTTTTGTATTTCATAGTCAGTCCTCCTGGTGTTTCTTGGTTGGGTGTCATGCGGGGCATTGGGAAGGGAAACAGCCCGGATACAAAAAAGCCGGACGCTTCCCCATGCGCGAAGATGTAGGTCCCGCCAGGAACCCGCTACTGAAACGACGAAAAAACGTCCAGCCAAACACGAAGACACAATCTTCCTGTGCTGGTTTTTCAAGTTCAGTAGCAAAAGGCATTTTTGAAACTGGCGGGTTTACATCTTCTTTTGCTGAAATAACCGATGGAATGAGCACGGAACCGGATTCCCGCACGGCGAGAAAAATGATTCCGTTCTATACTCTATCCCCGGTTTCTGGAAAAGTCAAGCATTTTTATTATCTTTTTTAGATAATCTCCTGTTTTGTCGGGCATCGGGCAGCGTTATCAATAACGCGCGGCATCAGGTTTCTCCGTCATTTCCGGATAAAAAACACTGTCCGCCGCCTTGATTTCACGGGAAAAGAATTGTATATTATGGAAAATCGCCAGGTCAACCAACGCAACACGGGAAAATGCGCCGCAAAGAGGCCGTTTCCCATCAGGAGATCGCCCATGTCCATCCGTTCCTCCCTCGCCAGTCATTCCGCCGCCCTCCGCAAACTCGCCCTCGCCTCGCTCTGCGCCGTCGGACTCGCCTTCGCGGCGTCCGCGGAGAAGCCCTACCCCGAACCCGCCGCGAAGGACCGCACCTGCTACCTCTTCGCCTACTTCACCGGGAACAACCCGGACCAGGAGCAGATCCGGTTCGCCGTCAGCAACAACGGACGCCATTTCTTCGCGCTGAACGGCGACAAGCCCGTGCTGGACGCAAAGACGTTCGCGCGCACCGGGGGCGTCCGCGATCCGCACATCATGCGCAACGAAGACGGCGGTTTCTACATGGTCGCCACGGACATGACCTCTTCGAAGGGCTGGGACTCCAACCGCGGGCTCGTTCTCCTGAAGTCCGACGACCTCATCAACTGGTCCGCCAAAGCGATCAACTTCCCCGAGCGTTTCCCGAACATGCCCGGCATCCGGGACGTCCTGCACGTGTGGGCGCCGCAGACCATCTACGATCCGGCGGCGAAACGGTATCTGATCTATGTGGCGCTGATGTTCAAGGGCGGCGTCAACCGGATGTACGGCGTGTACGCGAACGACGATTTCACGGATCTCGAGGGAGAACCGATGTACATGTTCGGCAAGCCCGGCGTGCACGTGCTCGACGCGGACATCATCAAGTTCAACGGCAAGTACCATATGTTCTACTGTGGCAAGGAAAAGGTCGTCTCCGACACGCTCTTCCCCGGCAAATGGGAAGCCCCGGAGCCCGATTATAAGCTCGATCCCGGATTCGCCATCGAAGGCTCCAGCGTGTACCCGCTCGTGAACACCGACACGTACGTCTTCATGGGCGACCTCTTCCGCGACGGCCGCTGGTATTTCGCCGAGACGAAGGACCTGAAGACGTTCACGCAGGGCGATTTCTCCGTCGATTTCCACGCGCGCCACGGCAGCGTGGTTTCCATCGCGCGGTCCGAGCTGAACGCCGTCCTCAAGAAGTGGGGCAAGCCGGAGAAATTCGAGCTCCCGCAGCAGAACAACCCTATCATCGAGGCGTTCTACGCCGACCCCGGCACGCTCTACTCCGAGAAGACCGGCAAATACTACATCTACCCCACGCACGACGGCGTGCCCGGCTGGGGCGGAAAGGATTTCCAGGTATTCTCCTCGTCCGACCTGAAGAACTGGAAGTACGAGCGCACCATCCTGACGCTCGGCGAGGACGTGAAGTGGTCCAGCGGCAACGCCTGGGCCCCGTGCATCATGGAGCGCAAGCAGCCCGACGGAAGCTATAAATACTACTTCTATTTCTGCGGCGCGCTGAAGGGCGACGGCCGGAAATGCGTCGGCTGCGCGGTCGCCGATGATCCGCTGGGTCCGTTCGTCGACACCGGCAAGCCCATCGTTGACTTCAAACCCGCGGGCGTGCGCGGCGGCCAGGAGATCGACCCGGACGTCTTCCACGATCCCGTGAGCGGCAAGTATTACCTCTACTGGGGCAACGGCTACATGGCTGGCGGCGAGCTCGCCGACGACATGCTCAGCGTGAAACGCGACACCGTAAAGGTGTTCCAGCCCGGCCGCACCTTCCGCGAGGGCACGAACGTGATCTACCGCGACGGCAAGTATTATTTCAGCTGGTCCGTCGACGACACCGGCAGCCCGAACTACCATGTCCGCTACGCCACCGCCGATTCCCCGCTCGGCGACCTCACCGTCCCGCGCGACAACGTCGTGATCGAGAAGGACCCGTCGCGCGGCATCCTCGGCACCGGACACCACCAGATCCTGAAGGTCCACGGCGCGGACGACGAATGGCGCATCGTGTACCACAGGTTCGCGTGGCAGAACGGCAAGGTCATGGAGGGACCGGGATTCCACCGCGAAGTCTGCATCGACAAGCTCGAATTCAACCCCGACGGCTCAATTAAAAAAGTCGTCCCGACACTCTGATATAAGTTCATTTTCTCCGCAACCAGCAAAACACGAAAGACTCTCGACCATGAAGCTCTTCCATCGCATCTTCGCAGCCGCCGCGTTCCTCTCCGCATCGTTCGCGATCTCCGGCGCTGCGGCAGCCGACAATGCTCCCGCCGATCCGTCGCAGCACAGCGTTTCGCGCCACTATGATCCACTTTCACCTAGCCCCAGACCCATTCAGCTTTTCGCATACGAACGCGACAACCACTTGTACTACGCATGGAACGCCGACGGCATGGAATGGCACGCGATCGACCACGGCTGGCTGAGCAGCGACTACGGCACCTGGGGCGCGGAGAAGAAGATGCACGATCCGTATCTTTTCCATGACAAGGCAAACGGCATGTGGTACTGCATCTTCACGCCGAACCCGGACGATCCGGTGTTCGCGCTCACGTCCTCGCCCGACCTCGTGCACTGGCACGTGCAGAACTATTACTCCATGGAGAAAGCGCCGCGCGGCTACGCGCCGTTCATCTTCTTTCGTTCAAACGGCGGAGACGACTGGGCATACTACATCGAGTGGGTCGATGAAAAGGGGGGTCGCCTGAATGAAGAAGAAATCCTCTCCACGCAGGATTTCAAGGATTTTTCCTTAGTCCCCGTCCCCTTCCCGAGACGGTTTCGGGAAGCCAAAGGAATCGTCAAGCTCGGCGACCGCGAATGGAAAGGCAGTATCGTGAGAGTCACGAAGGCGGAGCTTGACGGCATCCTCGCCGCGAAGGCGGAAGCCGACAGGAAAGGCGAACAGAACCGCGAGCGGATCACGGACCTGCCGGACAGTCTCAAGGACGTCTCCCGCACCGCCGAGATCTCCGTCGACCTGAGACGCACCAAGAACATCAGCCCGCTCCTCTGGGGCATCTTCTTCGAGGACATCAACTACTCCGCCGACGGCGGGCTGTACGCCGAACTCGTCCGCAACCGCGATTTCGAGTTCAACGACCTCGACCACGGCGGATGGAACGCCCTCACCGGCTGGAACGTCCCGAAGGAGCTGAACCCGACCATCTCGACCGAGGACCCCATCCACCCGAACAATCCGCACTACCTCGTGCTGGACGCCCCCGAAGGCAATAACGCCGCGCTCGTCAACGACGGCTTCCGCGGCATGGTCTTCCGCGAGGGCGAGACGTATCTCCTCAGTATTTTCGCGAAATGCCCGGACGGCGGCGAAACCGGACTGTTCGTCAGTCTGCTCGGCGAGCACAATGAAATCATCGGTGTCCAGTCCTTCGAAGTGAAGGGAAAAGAGTGGACCAAGACCGAGCTGAAGTTCACCGCCAAATCAAGCACGGACCGCGGCAAACTGTCGCTGAGACCGATCGGCGGCAAAGTCGCCCTCGATATGGTCTCGCTCTTCCCCGAAAAGACGTTCAAGGGGCGCAGGAACGGTCTCCGCGCCGACCTCGCGCAGATACTCGCCGACCTCAAGCCGCGTTTCGTCCGCTTCCCCGGCGGCTGCGTGGCGCACGGTAACGGCCTCGGCAACATGTACCGCTGGAACCGCACCGTCGGCCCGCTGGAGGCGCGCGTTCCCCAATCCAACATCTGGGGCTACCACCAGTCCGCCGGGCTCGGCTACTTCGAGTATTTCCAGTTCTGCGAGGACATCGGCGCGGAGCCGCTCCCGATCCTCCCCGCCGGCGTCCCGTGTCAGAACTCCTCGCGCGGCGGCAAGGGCCAGCAGGGCGGCATCCCGATGGACGAGATGGGCGCGTACATTCAGGAGGTGCTGGACCTGGTCGAATGGGCGAACGGTCCCGCCGACTCCAAATGGGGCAAGGTCCGCGCGGAAGCCGGACACCCCGAACCCTTCAATCTGAAGTACATCGGCATCGGCAACGAGGACCTCATCGGCGACGTCTTCAAGGAACGCTTCACGATGATCTTCAAGGCCGTGAAGGCGAAATACCCGGAGATCACCGTCGTCGGCACAGTCGGGCCGTTCTGCGAGGGTTCCGACTACGAGGACGGCTGGGCACTCGCGCGCAAGCTCAATATCCCGATCGTCGACGAGCATTACTACCAGTCGCCCGGCTGGTTCCTGAACAACCAGCATTTCTACGACACCTACTTGCGCGGTGCCACGCGCGTCTACCTCGGCGAATATGCCAGCCACAACGGACCGCGCACCAGCACCATCGAGACCGCGCTCTCCGAGGCGATCTACATGCTTTCGCTGGAACGCAACGGCGACGTGGTGGCGATGTCCTCCTACGCCCCGCTCCTCGCGAAGGAGGGCGACACGCAGTGGAATCCCGACATGATCTACTTCAACAACACCCAGGTCAAGCCGACCACCGGATACTACGTCCAGAAGCTCTTCGGCAACAACGCCGGGGACAAGTACGCGCGCACCGCCGCAAACCTCCTGAACAACGACGGCCGCGCGCTCCCGGACAACGACAGAAACGCCCCCTTGCTGAAGCGTTTCGCATCCGCCTGCGTGATCGACTCCAAAACGAACACCGCCACGGTCAAGATCGTGAACCTGCTCCCGTTCGAAGTAAGGACCACGCTCAAGCTCGACAATCTCGGCCCCGCGTCCGTGAAGGCGACGAAGACCGTCCTTTCCGGCAATCCGGACCAGCGCGACGTGCGCCCCGCCGAACCGGAGGACGTTACGCTCGACAGCAGCACCGCGCTTGCGCTCAAGCCGTTCTCCCTGACCGTCCTCAGCTTCCCGCTGAAGTAACACCGCCCTGCCCTCACCAGGCGGACGAAACATATCAGGCGGATAGGATTACCTCCTGTCCGCCTCCTTTTTATACACCTTTAGGTCAAAAAAACTACCGGCTCAGCCGGTAAGTAGCCGAGAAATCTTTATACGATTCCTACCGCCCCCAGCGCGCCGTGGACCACTTCGTCGAATGGGCGAAACGGACGGACGACACGCGGATGAAGGCGTATTTCTACCCGGACCTCGATAAATCAGTCCTGTTCCCGCAGGGCTACATCGCCGAGAAGTCGGGACACAGCCGCGGCAGCACCGTCGACCTCACGCTGTTCGACATGAAGACCGGAAAAGAGGTCGACATGGGCGGCACGTTCGACTGGTTCGGACGCGAAAGCCATCCCGACTGGGGCGGCGATCCTGAAACGAAGACATTCACGGGCAGCTTCCCCGCCGGTACGCCGGAAAATCGCAGGATCAGCGCCGCGCAGTTCAGCAACCGCATGCTGCTCCGTTCGGTCATGCTGAAACACGGCTTCAAACCAATTGATACGGAATGGTGGCACTTCACGCTCGAAAATGAGCCCTACCCCGACACCTATTTCGATTATCCGGTCAGATGACGCGACAGCCCCGGCGCGGAAACCTCTACTCCGATAGAATATATGAGGGATTCGGCACACCGCTGCTTGCCCTTTACGAGCAATGCGCATGACAAACGCTCAGCATTGTCTATCCCCGGAGCCTGGTCTTTCCTGACCTGGATTGCATATCCGCGCGCTCCGATGAACGACTTCATCTCGTCAATGCCAAGATGCTGATGCCGATGGCCGCCTCTCCCGGCGAGGAGAGGCGGCCGCATTTTCCATTCTTTGTTCTTTTCACTCTTGCGAGGGAAATCATTTGCCGGGGGTTATGCAATGACGGTCCAGTTCATGTCGACGCCGCGGCCCATTTCGACCCACTTCGAGGTATCGCCGGAGTCATAGTAGCCGAGCATGCCGGTGGAATACTGGCGGACCAGGAGGTCATCCTTCTTGTCGCCGTTGTAATCGCCCGCGCCGACCACGAACCAGTCTTCGGCGTCGAGCTGAGCGAGGGACACGAAGCTGTCGACGCTGCCGTCCGCGCACATGACCATCGAGCCGGTCGCCAGGTGGAACAGCACCAGATCGTCCTTGCCGTCGCCGGAG
>ONQZ01000023.1 GCA_900320095.1 uncultured Lentisphaerota bacterium | reverse complement strand
GCCGTCGCGGAATTTGGTCTTCGTGATGTTGTGCTCGGTGGTCTTGGTCGGCCACAGGCACAGGCCGTCGTGGTGCTTGCAGACGATGATGATGCCGGTGATGCCGCCGTCCTTGCATGCCTTCACGATCTGCTCGGCGTCGAACTCGGTCGGCGCGAACCTCTGCGGGTCCTCGTCGCCGTAGCCCCATTCCTTGTCGTAGAACGTGTTCGGACCGAAGTGCAGGATCGCGTAGATGTCGTGGTCGCCGCGCTTCAGGATGCGTTCGGAGGGCGCGCGCCCGGCGTTGAATTTGGAGAGGATCGGGAAGTGTTTCTGAACTTCGGCGTCCGGGTGCATGAACTGCGCATCGGCCGCAAGCGCGGCGGAGAAAAGGATCGGTGCGGCGAGCGCGAGGAGCGCGGCGGTGTGTTTGAGTCTCGGGAACATATTTTTGTACTCCATTTGACGGGGGTGTTGTCTGACTGAGCGTGAATTGCGGACCGGAATGCCGGAAAATGGATCGGGTTCTCCGGCGTTCCCGGACAATACTATACCTTTGCGCGGCATGAATGCAAGGACGAAGACGACAAAAAAAACATCGTTCGTGAAAAAATGACGTTAAATAAACGGTATTGTACGTTTATTAACGGTTTCCTCCGGCAAGGTGCGGTATTTGACCGCTTTCAGGCCGATGTCAAAGAACGCGCCGCCTGTCTGGTTCCGCACATGGACGGCGAGGACGTTGCGGCCCTGTTTCAGCGCGCGGCAGGCTTCCTCCTGGAGCACGAACGTCTCGTAACGCGTATTGTACCCCTGCCGGTCGGCGATCTTAACACCGTTGAGCCAGATTTCCGGATCCTCGTCGTAGAATATGGTCAGGACGAGCTCGAAAAACTGTGTGGGATCCTCGCCGATGGTGAACTCGCGCCTGAGCCAGAGATCGGCAGATTTCCATTTCGTGCCGCGCCTGAGGTCACGAAAATCCTCCAGAATGCGGTCGTTGCCGAACGCCCCGGCGGATTCGGTCCACGCCGAATCGTCAAAATCCGGCGCGGTCCAGTTATCGACGGGCGCGGTCTCCGTGCTGCGCCAGCATGTTTCGGCGGCGCGGGAATCGGGCGCGAGCGGGACTTCGACGCGCCGGTGCGTGACTTCTGCTGCCTTGTATACTTCGCTGTGGAGTTTCGCAAGCTCGGCGGCGGGGTATTTGACAACTTTCCGGTCGTAGGTCAGCAACCCGTTCGTTTCGCGTTCGACGTCGGTGGTCTGCGTGTAGACGGCCGCCGCGAGCCCTTCGGATGCGAGGACGGCGAGCTTCTTCATCTGTTCCCGGTAGCGCGCCTTGAACGCGTCGGCGGAATCGTCGTGGACGTAGCCCCAGTGCTCCTTCTCCCACAGGTGGCCGGGGACGTCGAGGCCGAGCCCGCCGAACTCACCCAGCACGGACACGCGGTCCTTCATGACCGGGAACATCGCGGCGTCCGGATAATGGTGCATGTCGCGCGCGTCGCCGACGCCGTAGTCGTTCCAGCCGGAGGGCCCGTCCACGAGGCGCGTCGGGTCGTACCGCTTCAGCCAGTTCAGCGTCATGTTGGTCTTTTCCTTGCCGGGCTGGCCCCAGGATTCGTTGTACGGGACCCACATCACGACGGACGGGCAGCCGCGAAGCAGGTCGACCATCTCCTTCAGGTCACGGCGGTACATCGCGTAGCGTTTGTCCGCGTCGCCGGGACCGGACGGCATATCCTGCCAGACGAGGATGCCCATCGTGTCGCACTGCGTGTAATAGCTCATCGGCTCGACTTTGATGTGCTTGCGGTGCATGTTGAACCCGGCGTCTTTCAGGAATTTGATGTCGGCGCGCATGGCCTGTTCGGACGGCGGAGTGAGGAGTCCGTCCGGCCACCAGCCCTGGTCCAGCGTACCGTACATGAAATACTTCTTGTTGTTGAGGTAGAACCGCGGCACGCCGAGCTCGTCGGGTTTCCATTCGATCTTTCGCATGCCGAAATAGCCTTTCACGTCGTCCCTGCCGATGTCGGCGCGGGTGCCGAATGTCAGTTCAAATGTGAGCGTGTAGAGGTTCGGCGTTTCGGGCGACCAAAGGGCAGGATTCCTGACCGGGAGAACGACCGGTCTGCTCCAGTCCGCGACAACGGTTTCTGCGATGAGCGTTTCGCCGGAGCCGAGCCTCGGCGGCAGATAGTGCGGGAGCGAGGGGCGTCCGGGGTGTTCCCCCTGTGTGACGCGGATCGCGAGCTTCGCGTTTGGGGCATTGCCGTTCGTTTTGACCGTGACGGCGACCCTTTCCCGGTCGATGTCGGTCACCACGTTGTAATTCTCGATGTACATGCGAGGGACGCGTTCCAGCCAGACGGTCTGCCAGATGCCGGAGACGCGCGAGTAGAAACAGCCGTTCGGCTCCAGGGACTGTTTCCCCGTCGCCTGCATCCCCTCGTCGGTCGGGTCCCACACGCATACGACCAGTTCGTTGTTGTCCGGATCGCTGTCGTAATCGGGCGGCCATTTCGATGATATCCTGGACGGCATGAACGGTTTCACATAGTCCGTGACGTCCAGCGTGAACGGCAGGATGCCGCCTTCGTGCGGTTCGGCGGTGACCTCGATACCGTTCAGGAAGACCTGTGTGCGGAAATCGACCGCGCCGAAATGAAGCAAAAGGCGTTCCCGGCTCAGTCCCGGATCGCTGTCGCTTCCCACGACGCCGCCCTTGAACGTGCGCCGGTACCAGATTTCTTCATCCGGTTTCAGGAGGCGTTTCACGCCGGACAGCGCGGATTCGACGGGGTAGGGGACCAGGATCTTTCCGTCCCATTTCTCCGGGATCCCGGATCCGCGCGGCGTGATGGCGTAGTCCCACAATCCGTTCAGATTCTGCCATTTTTCGTAGTTGTCCCGAACCAGCTGCGGACGCGGATATCCTTGCCAGGCGTTCTCCGGTGTAACCGTCTCGCCCCACGGAGTCATCAGGACGTTTTCCGCCGCCTGCCAGGCGTGCGGCGCGGGCGTCGTCGATACGGCGTCCTGCGCAAAGGTGGCGAAAACGCCCAGCATACAGGCGAACAAAACGGCGATCAGAAATACTCGGTGTTTCATGTTATTTCTCCGTGGGGTGGTGCGGTCGAGAGAGGGGAAAGGTTTGGGCGGAAATCTTCTTGATGCTGTTCAGTTATCAAGTAATTCTTGACAACTGGATTACCTTATAATTCGTTCTGATCCAATATCTTTGCATTGCGGATCATAATTCCACGACCGGAGGTGCGGAAAACGTCCGGTTCCGGCCGGGGAGGGTGCGGCAGGCGGATTACTTGTTGAATCCGTTTGGGTTGTTCTTCTGCCAGTTCCAGGAGTCGCGGCACATGTCCTCCAGCCCGAATTCCGCCTTCCAGCCGAGGACCTTTTCGCTCTTTGCGGGGGTGGAGTAGCAGGTGGCGAGGTCGCCGGGACGGCGGTCGACGAGCTCGTAGGGGATCTTGATGCCGTTGGCTTTCTCGAACGCCTTCACCATGTCGAGCACGCTGTAGCCGACGCCTGTGCCGAGGTTGAACACGAATTCGCCCTTGTTTTCCTGCATAAAGTCGATGGCGGCGACGTGTCCGCGCGCGAGGTCGACCACGTGGATGTAGTCGCGCACTCCCGTCCCGTCCGGGGTGTCGTAGTCGCTGCCGAAGACGTTCAGGTGGTCGCGGCGGCCGACGGCGACCTGAGAGATGAACGGCATGAGGTTGTTCGGGATGCCGCGCGGGTCTTCGCCGATGAGGCCGCTGGCGTGCGCGCCGACGGGGTTGAAGTAGCGGAGCAGGACCACGGTGAACTCGGGATCGGCCTTGGCAAGGTCGCGGAGGATCTGTTCGGACATGTACTTGGTCCAGCCGTAGGGGTTGGTGCAGCCGCCGGTGATGCTGTCCTCGGCGAGCGGCATCTTGTTCGCGCCATTGTAGACCGTGGCGGAGGAGGAGAACACGATCTTCTTGGAATTGAACTTGCGGAGCGTCTCGGCGAGCGTGATCGTGGAGTTCAGGTTATTGTCGTAGTATTCCAGCGGCTTCGCGACGGATTCGCCGACCGCCTTCAGTCCGGCGAAATGGATGGTGCAGTCGATCTTGTGCTCGGTGAAGATGCGTTCGAGCGCGGCGCGGTCGCGGACGTCCGCCTCGTAGAACACGACTTTCTTCCCGGTGATCTTTTCGACGCGGTTCAGGGATTCCGCGTTGGAGTTGTCGAGGTTGTCGATGACGACCACGTCCATGCCCTTGTTGAGGAGTTCGACGCAGGTGTGGCTTCCGATGTATCCGGCGCCGCCGGTGACTAAGATCTTCATATTCAGGTGTCCTTTTTGTTTAAGAAAGCCCCGTCGGTTTTGCCCGGCGCGGGGCGGTGTATTGTTTGAGTTGTGTCAGTTTCTCGCGGTGGAGGTGAAGAGGGCGTTGTGCTGGCCGGTCTTCTTGCCGTTGCGGTAGCCGACCGCGGAGAACTCGTCGTAAGCGCCGTCCTCGAGGACCTTGTCGCTGAACTGCACGGGGTCGAACTTCCAGACGACGTTGTTGATGGTGTCGGTGGGCTTGTCGAGTGTCTGGACGAGCCTCTTGTTCTGGTAGAGCTCGACCTTTTCGGCGTTGGAGAAGACGGTGATCGCGATGTCCTTCGTGTCGCGCTTTTCCCAGCGCGTGGACATGATATGGACCTCGTTTTCGGGGTTCCAGACACACTTGTAGAAATAGTACGCGTCCTTCTTGGTCTGGCGGTCGCGCGTCACGAGGCCCTTGTCGTTGATGCCGGGGGTGTCGCCTTCGTTGCGGCTGCCGACGGCGAAGTCGAAGAGGATCCAGAGCGAGGTGAAGGTGAGGCGGCGTCCCTCGGGCGTGCCGGCGATCTTGTTCCAGGAGTAGATGTGGCCGAGGGTCTGGTATTCCTCGGGGTGGAGCCAGCCGCCGGTGTCGTTGCTGGTTCCGGTCTTGTTGTTCTTGCTCTTCGGGTGGAGCGTCATGAAGTCGGAGTTGTGCTGGAAGGGGTTTCCGCCGTAGCCGTACTCGGTGATGCCGTGGAGGTAGAACTTGGCGAGGACCTGGGTGTCGGTCACGCCGTCCTTGGTGTGCTCGAAGTCGGTGGGGGAGTACCAGCCGGGATAGGTGTTGTTGCCGAACCAGTCTGAGATGAGGCCGTTGCTCGCGCCGTTGCGGACTTCCTGTTCGCGCTCGACGTGTCCGACGGGTCGGTAAGGGTCGAGGCGGCGGGCGAGGGTGTAGGCGTCGTTATGGACGCGGACGCACTCCTCGCCGCTCCAGGAGTAGAAGATCTCGTTGGAGAGTCCCCAGAGGATGATGCTGGGGTGGTTGTAGAGGTTCACGATCATGTCGCGCGTGAACTGCATCACGTTCTGCTCGAAGGCGGGGGTGTTCGTGAAGCCGTTGACCCACGGGATCTCGGTCTGGCACATCATGCCGATGCGGTCGTAGTCGGCGAACTCGCGCACGTTGTGCGGATAGTGGGCGCAGCGGAGCCAGTTGAATCCGAGCTCGAGCATGATCTCCTGGTCGCGTTTGCGGTCCTCGTCGGTCATGGCGACGGCGACGCCGGGGGCGTCCTGGTGGTAGGAGACGCCGCGGAGGCTGACCTTCTTGCCGTTGAGGCGGAGGAGGTTGTCCTTGGCGCTGTAGGGCAGCCGGATGTCACGGAATCCGTAGGGGATGCTGATGCGGTCGATGTCCTCGCCGTCCATGTTCAGCGTCACCTCGACCGTGTAGAGGTACGGGTTCTCCTTGCCCTGCCAGAGGATCGGATTCTTGAACGTGTATTCGCGGTAGAATTCGTTGCCGCCGGGCCCGATTGCGAGCGGGGAAATCTCGGAGAGGACCACGCCTCCGTCCTTGTCCTTCAGCGTGGTGGTGACGAGCGCGGCGCTTTTGATCTCCTTGCTGAAGACGGAGGTCGCGATGCCGAAGCGGACCTGGTCCTGTTTAATGGAGAGCGGGATCACGTGCATCTTGTCGATGCCGTACACCTGCGGGTCGAAATAGACGTTTCCGCTGAGCAGGTAGGCGCGGCCGTAGACGCCGTTGCAGAAATTGAAGTCGCCGCTGTTCGGGATCATGTTGTTGTCGATGCGGTTGTTCGTGTGGATCGTGACCTCGTTTTCGCCGGCTTTGAGGCCGTCGAGCTTCACGGCGAACGGGGTGTAGCCGCAGCGGTTTGTGTGGAGGAGATTGCCGTTCAGGGAGATTTCGGCGGTCTGGCCGACCTGCTCGAACTGGATGATGTAGTCTTTTTCGAGGTCGGATTCCTTCAGGTCGAGTGCGTAGCGGTAATAGGCGTCGCCGCGTTCGAGCGGGATCGTGCCGGTGCCGTTCGTGGCGTTCATGGTGTGGGGGAGTGTGACCTGCGCGTAGTCGGGATCGTTCCGGCGCTTGAAGTCGAGCGTTTTGATCTCCTGCACGGATGCCGTGACGGGTTCGATTTGAGGCGCAGCGGCGTCTTCGATGTTATCGCTGACGCATCCCTGGTTCATGGCTCCGGCGAGCACGGCGGCCGTGCCGAGGAGGGCGAAGGCGGAGAGTCCGCGGCGGAAGAAATGTGAGTTCATGACAAAATCCTTTCTGACCTCGTTTCGAGGCGAATCGGTTGATACTTTCCGGACACATCTATAATATAGCGCGCGGGAAGCCGTTTTCAAACGGTCCGGCGGAATATTTGCCGTGTTTTTCCGCGCCGGCGAAACGCGGAGGGGTATCCCGAACGGAAAACGGGAAACGATGACGGATCCGCTTGAAAAAAAAACAGTCCTATGGTATATTAATCTGCAACAACATTCAATCGGACGGAATCCGGGTGAACCGTGTGAAATTCACGGACTGTCGCGCAACTGTGAGCCGCATGGTGCGGCGAGCCAGATCCCCGCTCCGTTCAAGTTCCCTCCGCAAAACGCGGAATTGTGCCCGGAACACAAGACGGGGAAGCATCGCGGACAGTCCGTTCGCCGCCGCATGGCGGCCGGGCTGCGTGCCGCATCGTCCGCCGTGCCTGCGTTCCTGCACAAAAACAAAAGAAAGGACCGCAGCTATGGCAGTTGTCACAAAAGAATTCAAAGACGGCTTCGTGCAGTTGTATCTGGACGACACGTTCAAACTGGAAAAGACCGAGATCAGCGGCGTGAACATCGGCACGTACATCGACTACGAGGACGAAGAAGTCCAGAAATGCGATTATAACACCGCGTTCGTCGGAAAAGACGCGACGTTTACCGGAATCGAAGTGTACGCCGACGGGCAGGTTTTTGTCGATGAAGGCGGAAAGACCGCCAATATCAATATCACGGGCGGCACCTTCTCCGGCGCTCCGATTTGCGTCAATGCCTCCGGCTGGTATGGCGCGGGCATCTGCCTTTCATCCGCAGACTACACGCAGAACGGTCCGGGCGCGATTCTCCTCACGGGCGGCACGTTCTCCGGCTGCGCTGTGAATCCCCTGAACGGCTACACCGGGCACGGCGGCGCGATCGAGACCTACGGCGGCACGCTTTCCGTAGAGGATACCGTTTTTGCGGGCAACAGCGCGAACGGGACCGGCGCGGCGGGCGGTGCTATGGCGCTGATGTACTCGAACAACAGGATCACGGGCGGCACGTTCTCCGGCAATACTGCGTATTTCGGCGGCGCGATCCAGCAGAACGCGGGCAACATGACTGTGACCGGGGCGATGTTCTCCGGCAATACGACCGCGGGCGACCCGACCCAGGAATATGCACCGGGCGGCGGCGCGATCGAGATCCACAACGGCGCGACCGCTTCGATCTCGGGCAGCACGTTCAGCACGAACGCATCCCGCAACGGCGGCGCGATCTATAACGACACATACAACACCGCAGTGAGTGCGGCCACGGTCAACGGATGCGTGTTTGACGCGAACACCGCCAACTATCAGGGCGGCGCGATTTACAATTATGCGACGCTGACCGTGACGGACTCGGTTTTCACGGGGAACCAAGTCTCCGACCCGGATACGTACAGTTACACGTCGTTCGGCGGCGCGGTCGCCAACACGCAAAACGGCGTCATGGCCGTCACAGGCGGCACGTTCAGCGCGAACAGCGCGGTGCAGGGCGGCGCGATTGCCACGTTCATCGCCTACGGCAGCAGCGACACCGCCAATCTGACTGTGAACGGTGCAGAATTCAACGATAATGCGGCGGCCTACGGCGGCGGCATCTATATCCAGACCGGAATGACGGATTTGACGACTGTCTCCGGCACAGATTTCTCCGGCAACACGGCGAGCTACGGCGGCGGAGCGATCTGCCAGTGCTTCGGACCTCTGACTGTGACAGGCGGTACGTTCAGTACGAACAGCGCGGGCAACGACGGCGGCGCGATCGCAGTGTGGGATTCCGGCAATACCGCGTCCGGCATCTCCGGGGCGACGTTCGATTCCAATACCGCGCTCTACGGCGGCGCGATCTCGCACACTTGGGCGTCCGCAGCGCTCACGGTCAATGATTGCACATTCACCGGCAACGGCGGCGAAACGACGGATCAGGGCGGCGCGGTCTGGAACGACGCGAACTCCACGGGCGTCGTCACGATCTCCGGTTGCACATTCAGCGGCAATACCGCCAAGGCGGGCGGCGCGGTCTGGAACGCCGGAAACATGAAGCTCGAAAACGTGGTCCTCGCGACCGCGTCCGACACCGTCTATAACAGTGGATCGCTGGCGTTCGCGGGCGTAAATACGCTCGGCGCCTCGGTTGTGAACGACGGCAAGATCACGTTCAGTCTCGGTCTTGGATACGATGCCCTGGTCAACAATCTCGGCGCGTTCAGCGGGAGCGGTTCCTATCTTATGAAATGCACGAGTCCGCTGGATGGCGGACCTGCCATCGCGACGTTTGCCGCGACCGCCGGGACGTTCTCCGGCAGTCTGTCCGTCAAACTTGATAACAAAGACCTGTCCGACGTCTTCACGCTGAAGGACGGTCTTCTCGGAAACGACATCGCACTCATCGGGAACGGCATGCTGCTGCGTCTGAACCAGGCGGATGACGGCGTGCTGACTGTCGTGCATCAGATCCTGCAGGACCTTGTTCCCGCCGTTTCGAAGGACGGGTCGATCATCGCTTGGTCCGGCGACACTTCCGGCTCGGGCTTCTGGACCGAGATCGCGCAGGGCGATTCGTTCGACAACGCGATCCGCATCGCCACGGACGGCAAGGCGTTCGACGTCGTCTCCGCGACGGGCGCGTATTCCTGCCAGGTGACGGAGGCGGGGAGCGAGTTCACGCATGCATCCGCTTCGTGGACGTCCGCCGAAAGTGCGCCGCGACAGGTCGTATCCAACGGCAACGGCCGCGCGGACATCTTCTTTGCGACCGTTTCGGATTCGGATAAATGGAGCGCACTTTATCAGGCGAAGAACACCGTGACGGGCGAAACCGCGAGCATCGCGGGCAAGAACCGCATCCGCGACACGTTCACGGGCTCCGACGCGAACATCCTGTATCTCTCCGACACGGCTAACGGCGACGCGCTCTTCATGGATGACATCTACTCCGAATTCGGCGACGCCGCGCGTCTTAACGTGATCCGCGAAGTCCGCGCGGGGGCGGGCGACGACGTGGTCGACATGACCAGCGAACGCTACACCGCCGAGCTCGCCGGGATGACCGTGCGCGGCGGCGCGGGCGACGACGTGATCTGGGGCGCGGCGGGCGGCAATTCGCTGTTCGGCGACGCCGGAAACGACTGGATCGTCGGCAGGACCGGCGACGACCTGATCGCGGGCGGCGCGGGCGACGACACGCTCGCGGGCGGCGGCGGAAACGACATCTTCTCGTTCGGCGGCAACTGGGGCAGCGACGTTGTTTCCCAGGCCGCGACCGGCACGGTCACGCTGTGGTTCGAGTCGGGCGATCTTTCCAAGTGGGATGCGTCGACGCTCACCTACACCGACGGCGGAAACAGCGTCAAAGTTTCCGGCGTCGCGGCGGATCAGATCACGCTCAAGTTCGGCGACGACGGTTCCGAGAAGTTCAAAGAATATGTCGCACTTGGCGCGTTCCTCGAAAGTACGGCGGAAGCGGTATTCGAGACGGAAGCCATGCGCACGAAAGGCATCCTCGCCTCGCTGTAAGCGCCAACATAAAAAACGAAGATACAAAACGCCCCCGGAATCCTTCAACGGGACCGGGGGCGATTCTTTTCGTTCAAACAGGCTGTTCAAAAACGCTTACAGGTCGGGCATCTCCTGCGAGAGCTTGTACAGCGCACTGTTCATGGCTTCCTTCATCAGCCGCGGATAGATGCTGACGTCCTTGCCGACGCGGGCATAGATCCAGTGGTTGAGGTAGTCGCTGTTGAGGTAGTTGTACTCCCAGACGACGTTTCCGCTGGCGCGGTCGACCAGCTCGAACTTCACGCCGAGTTCGTTGGTGGAGCTGCCGTACGGAACCCCCACGATCCACAGGATATGCGAGAAGCAGTATGTGATGCCGTAGGAGAACATGCGGCCGCGGTAGAACGTGCTGGTCACGGAGCCGCGCCAGATGTAATCGGCGTTCGCTGCCTGCGCGGCGTTGTTTGCCTTAGTGACGTTCTTGAAGAGGCCGGAGCTCTTCAGACTCGCGATCGAGGCGGCGGCCAGGTCGTTCTGCACGTCGAAGTGGAAGCGCCCGAGGGAAACGAAGTCCTCGCTGTTCTCGGGCTGGGTCTTCTCGACATACCCGAAGGGCATGAGCGGGATGAAGCCGAGGAAGAAGGAGCCGTGGTCGCCGACATCGTGGGCCGGGGCCTGGCCGGGGTCGATAATCCCCACGCCGCGCTGGTCCATGAAGGGCATCACGGCGACGGATTTCGTGGCGGATCCGGGTTCGCGGAGTTTCGCGAGCGTGCCGGGGGCGGCGCCGTAGTCGAACTTGGCGATGTTGGTGCAGGCGCTCAGGACGAGCGCCGCTGCGGCGAATGCCGCGGAAAGGATGAAGTTGCGCATGGGAGGGATCTCCTTTTCGATGAGAGTAATTCCGATGCCGCCGCGCTCCCGCCGCACGATGTGGCGCGGGAGAGGGGAGGGCGGATCAGTCAATGCGACAATGGACCGGGAGCCGGATCACCAGCCGACGGAGCTTCTTTTCTTCATGAATGCGAGCTGTTTGGTGAAGCGCCACATGACCAGGCCGGTCTGCACGTCAGCCATTTCCAGCACGAAGGTGCGGGTCACGGCCTGCGTGCCGCCGTCGCGCACGGAGTTGGAGGTGACTTTCGGACGGAGCACGAGGCGGGCGGCCTGGAGTGTGCCGCGTTTCGCGACTGTGCTCTGGTCGAAGTTCTCATCGTATTCGAGGTCGCGGGAGGCGGCGATAGCCTGTGTGCGGCCAGCGCCCTCGGCCAGAGTGACCTCGACTTTGCCGGCGTTCAGGAGCTCTTCGAAGAGCATGTCGGTGATCTCGGAGGTGTTCAGGTCGGGATCGTCGGTGTTGTTGATGGTCTTGTCGAGCTTCAGAATGGGGCAGGCGTCCGGATCGCCGACTTCCTCCCTGTACTTTCTCAAGAATGAGGTGAATTTGGCGTTGGTCATGGCCTCCTGGACGGCGGCGACGGTGACTTCGCGCATTTCCTCGCTGGAGACCGTTTTGGTGGCGCGGAGCCCGGTCTTGGTGGTGGCGGGGTCGTAGATGACGGTGTTATTGCTTTCACACGCGGCGAGCGCGAGGGCTCCGGCGGCGGAAAGACCGAGGATCAGAAAACGTGCGTTCATGTGCATATCCTTTCTGTTAGTCTGCCTCTCTGAGGCTGATTTTGAAATCGCTGCAATTCTTGTTCGGGGCGACGGACTGGAGGAAGAGCGTCTCGCCGGGGATGATGACGGCGTCCTGCCAGTCGGCGAGGACCGTGTGGTTGACCGCCATGCCGTCCTCGGTGAACCAGGTGAAACGGTAGCGGATGTGGTACGGGTTCTCGCGCGTGATGGAACTCCAGAACTGCGCAGCGACGCCGGTACGTACGTTCGTGACTTCGACCTGCGCGCGCTTGTAGCCGTCGGCGGTCTGGCCCAGCGTGAGGCTCTGGAGCGCGAGACGGCGTTTCAGGAAGCCGTCGGTCACGAAACGGGAGTCGTTGACATAGTTCGGCGTCATGGTCTTGTCCGCGTTTTCGATGGTGTTCACGGAGTTCTGGCACGCGGCCAGCATCACGACGGCGGCGAACCATCCGATCATGCATATTTTCTTCATGGTTGTTCTCCTTATTTAGATTTGATCGGCAGGACGTGGAACGCCACGTTCTGCACGCTGGGTGCATCGACAAAGATGATGGCGGATTTGCAGTCCGCGGGGAGCTGCAGGGATTTGGAAACTGTCATCCCTCCGTTCAGATTGAGTTTGAGGTCGACCTGCCGGTTTCCCGGCATCGGGAACTGCGTGAGCTGGAATTCCTTCGGCAGTATCTCCCAGCCGCGCGTGTCGGCGGTGTTCACGGCAGCACGGTAGGCGGCGCCTCCGACGGCGACTGTCGCAAGCGCGGCGGCCTGGATTGCCGGATCCATGTCCTTCTGCGCGGCGATCACGGCGATTCCGGCGTAGTAGGCGGCCTCCTTGATGAGTGTGCCGAGAACAATCCTCGTGATGATGCCGGGGAGGCGTTCCTCGAACTCCTGCGCGAGGATGCCGTCCATGTCGGCGAGGATCAGCGAGCTGTATTTCTTTCCCCCGGCTTCGGCTTCCAGATTCTGGAACGGCGCGTCGTAGAATTCGCACGAGGGCCAGGCAGCCATGACGGGGAAGTAGATGGAATTCTCCTCCAACGCCGCGCTCCGTCCGTTCGCAAAGACCACGAAAACGCAGTCCCGGTCCAGCGGGAAATCGAACGGCTGGACGTCGGCGAGGTTTTCAGGAATCTCGCGGTCAGCGTTCTTCAGAACCGTGACGTAATACTGGCGGAACAGCGGATTGTTCGGCATGGCCTCGCTGAGGTGCTGGAAGTCGATGCGAGCATTGTCGTATTCGCCGTCGCGGACGGACCCGAGCCCGGAGAGGAAGATCGCCACTGGGTTGAGGAAGTTTCCGTACCCTTTGTTCGCGACCTTCTTGACCTTGTCCATGTTGGTCTTGAATGCGGCGTTGTCCTTGCTTCCGGAAAGCTTCTCTATGCTTCCCAGGGCATCGGCTTTTTTCGCCTCTTCGGGATTCTTCGCCTTTTCCGCGTCGAGACGCGCTTTTTCCTGCTCGAAGAACTTGCTGTAGTCGTCCTGGACCTTCTTCTGTTCGTTGCGCAGACGGCGTATCTGGGCGTGGAACGCCTCCTCGTTGCCTGTGCCGAGGTAGGCGAGCGCCTTGTAGACGGCGATCGCGATGCGGTCGCGGCAGTAGCCGCGGTAGGGCAGGGCGTTGAGGTTGGTGAGGGCGGCTCCGGCCTCGGCTCCGATGTCGCGCGCGCTGACCTCGGCGCGTTCGTCGTAGCGTTCGATCAGTTCTTCGGCGATCTTGAGCTGGTCGATGCTTTCCTCGAAGTTTCCGACGTGGAAATTCATGCTGCCGGCTTCAAGCCGCCACACAAGCTCGTCGCCGGTGCCGACGACCGAGGTGTTGTACCAGGCGGGCTCGCGGAGTTTGTATTCGATCTCGTCCAGCGCGCCCGCGTTGTCGCCCTTCAGATAATCCGCCATCATATCCTCTTTCTGCGTATGCGAGTTCACGACGCTGGAGCAGCCGGCAAAGAGGATGCCGGCCGCCGCAGCGGGGAGAATGTTGCGTGAGCAGATGGAGAGGAAACGGCGGATCGTCATGGTGTTACTCTACGACGCTTTCGAGTTCCAGCGTTGACTTGGACCCCTCGGAAGCACTCTTCAGGAGCCGGTCCACGCCGATGATCCCGGAGGGCCTCACGGGCGGCGCTTTGAGTTCGGCGGACTTTTCCGCGTCGGCCTTCTGTTCTTCGACTTTCGTTTCGGCTTTGTCCTTAAACGCCGGAGACTTCATGATGCCGGGGATGACCTTCTGCGGGATGACGGTCCGGATGAGGTGCTTGCCGTAATCGTCGACGGTCCAGTCGCGCCGGGTCGAGATCGGGATGCTGCGGAAGTCGACGCGCTCGTCGAACGGGACGCTGCCGAGCGTTTCGCCGGTCTGCGCGGAGATGATGCGGACGCTGCCCTCGATGTTGCCGATGTAGCGGAATCCGCTGGCTCCGGTCTCGGCGACGTTGTAGGCGATCTTTTCGATCTCGAAGCGCGTGATCGTGGCCTGGATGAGCATTTCGACCTCGAGGAGCTTGCCCGCCTTGACGTACATCTTCGGTTCCAGCTCGTTCAGGTTGTCCATGTCGTTCTTCTTCAGAATCTTCGCGACGGACTGGAGATTCTGGAGGCGCAGGCCCTTGTCGAGCATCTCGTTTTCGAGGCGGACGTTGAAATCGTCGGCGAGGTAGCCGGGCGCGGAGACCTTGATGACCGGCGCGAGGATCGCGGAACGGTGAAGCGCCTTGTCGTCGGACAGGAGTTTCTGCAGGGCGGCTTCAATCTCGTCGGCGAGTTCGTCGAGGTCCTTCACGCGCAGGTTCGCCGTGCGCGCCTGGTCGATCTCGCCCGTAGTGGCGTCCAGGATGCGCATGGTGCAGTTCAGGCGTGTGCCGAACTTGCTGATCTCGGAGACGAGGATGTATTTCACGCCCTCGACTTCGCCGAGCTTCGCTTTCTGCGTGGAGTTCAGGCTCACGAGATCGGAACTGGTCGTAAGGCCGATTTCGGTGAGCATCTGTTTCAGCGCGCCGCGGGAGACGAGCGCGTATTCATCGGACTGGATCGAGGATTCCAGGATGCCCCAGAATGCTTCGATGTCGGACGCTGGCACGCCGCCCTTTCCGACGGGTTCGGCGACGGCGAGCTTATCGGCGGCGAAAACGCCGGCGGACAGAACGACGCATGCAAGCGCGGTGATGAGTTTTTTGAAGTTCATTGCAGTCATCCTTTCCGGATTAGTGTTCCAGTGTGGTGGTGACGGTCTGGTCGCTCTTCACGTCCAGCGTAAGCGTTTTGGTCTGATAGCCGTCGGCCTTGATCTCGATCTTGTGCGCGCCCTCGGGGAGGGGGAACGCCTCGCCGCCCGCGCCGACCACGATGCCGTCGGCATAGACAACGGCCTGCGAAGCCTTGAAATCGTCTCCGGCGGTCGGCGTGACCGTGATCATGTACGGCATGGGCGTGACGGTCACTTTGTTCTTGCGGCCTTCCTTGCAGACGTCGTAGAGGTCCTCGGCGGCCTGTTCCAGGGCGGACTTCATGAGCGACAGGAAGATGTTGTTGTCGAACGCGTCATTGCTGACCGGACGCTGTTCGCGATAGCTGCCCGTGTAGACGTTGCTGTACACGCTGTGCTGCGCCGCGAGGTCGATCATCTTGATCGTGACGTCCAGTTCGTACGTGGTGGTGCTGGTGTTGATGCCATAGCCGGAGAACGAACGGGTCCTGCTGTGGATGTCTCCGACCGTGCCGTAGATCAGGTGTGTGGCTCCGGTCTCCTTCGCGATGCGGAGCATGAAATTGCGCGGGAAATCGTCTTGTTTCTGGAGCTTCTGCATCGCGACGGCGACTTGCGAGACGTCCATGGTCCCGAAGACGTCGTTGTGCTTGCCCAGGTACGCGCTCAGGTACTCGGCGCCGATCACCATCGGACGCGGCTCGCCCTTCACGATCGTGTTGTACAGGTCGATCGCCTTCTTGCGCGTGAAGACGTTGTCGTCGATCTGCGCCTCGCGGTTCGCCGAGTTCGTCCAGCTGTTGTCCCACGCGTCGATCATGCGGACATAACCCTGCATGATGGAGTTGATGGTCCGGTGGTCGGCGTCGTTCAGCGTGTTCTGCGGCGGGATCACGATCGGGTTGTTCTTGCCATCAAGGAAACGGACCTGTCCGGCTGTGTCGATCGAGGTGAAGTCCAGCACGCAGACCTTGAACGGCTTCCACGCGGGCTTTTCCTTCTCCTTTGTCCTGACCGTTTCCGTGATCACGGTCGTCGTGGTCGTCGTGGTCGTGGTCGTTTTCTTTTCGTTCTCCGTCGTGACCGTTCCCTCGGCGGCGAAATCCGACGCCGCGACGAGCGCCAGCACGGCCGCCGTCAATGCGGTGAAATACAGTTTCTTCATGATGTTTCAAGCCTCCTTTGCGTTCGGGTGCCTGCATGTTGTCTTCGGAAGCCGTCCGCCGGGAAAATGGTCCATCCGCGGCGTCCGGTGCGTAAACTTTGCCGGAGTGCGGCATGTATTGCTCGCACGTCCTAACATATTATACTTCATCTCGACCGAAAATGCAAGCTCAAAAACAAAAAAAATGCGAAAATAATCCGAAAAAGTGAGTAATTTGAGCTTACAAATAATACGGTTTCCCGGTGTTTTGCGTTTTTGTGCGCGTCGGATGATGGGTCCCGGAGACAGAAAACGGGCCGGCGGATGGGGGATCCGTCAGCCCGGAGAATTGGTAACAACATGGAGAAGAAGACGGGGTCACTTATCCTTCTTTTCGTCCTTCTTCTCGTCCTTCTTCGCCTCGGCGGACTTCTTTTCGACGAACTCGACGTAGTCCAGATAGACGTCGGCTTTCGAGGCGGTGTACTGGCTGTTCGAGGAGATGCTGAGCGCCCAGCCGGACGGGATCTTCTTGAAGATCTTCATCATGTCGTCGTAGACATTCACTTCCTCCTCGAACCAGGTGTCCATCTTGTCGTTCTTGTCGCGCAGGGTGAACCAGTCGACGTCGACGACCCAGTTGTAGGTGGAGCTGCCGGATTTTCCTTTCGGGGTCTCGGTCTGCCAGTTGTAGGAGATGCTGCTCTGTGTGAGCTTGCCGTAGCCGACGTAAATGGCGATGCCCTGGTCGTCCTTGGACTTGACCGTGGCGTCCGCGCCGGTCGGGAGCGTGACGGCTTTCCAGCGCCAGCGCATGATCGGGTATTTCTTCAGGTCGACGTCGGAGCAGTCGACCATGATGACGCCGGACGCCTTGTCGGAGGTGATGTGCAGGACTTTGTGCTTCAGTTCCTTGTCCTCGACGATCTCGTACTTCACGTCGGGTGTGCCGGGCTTGCCGCGGTAGCTCCAGCCTTCCGGGGCCTTGTCGCTGTTGAGTTTCGAGGTCTGGAAGTCCCAGTGGCGCACGGGTTCCTTGTCCTTCGCGCCCAATCCGAGGGAGAGGAAGGCGCAGGGAGCGAGGAGGGCGGCGGTCAGGGCGGCGGTTTTCATGAGGCGGAAACGTCTGTTCATTTGAGTTTCTCCCATTTCCATTCGTGTTCATATTGTTCGCGCCGTTCGAGGATGTCCCGGACGTATTTGCGCGTGGATTCGATGTCGATGTTCGGCATGACCTTGCCGTCGTGGAGGAGCGGCTTCCAGGCGTCGGCGCGCTGGATGCCGGCGTTGTACTCGCAGAGCGCGAGCGCTTCGGCGTCGTTGTAGTCCTTCCAGCGTTCGAGCGCGCGGCCGAGGAACCACGACCCGATCTCGATGTTGAGCGCGGGGTCCATCAGGGCGCCGTCGGACGGCACCTGACGCTGGAACGTCCGTTCCCAGTCCTTGACGGCGGTCGAGGGCATGACCTGCATGAGGCCGATCTCGCCCTTGCTGCCGCGCGCCGAGGCGTCGAACCGGCTTTCCTTCCAGATCACGGCCTTCAGAAGCGGCGGATAGACGCCGTTGCGCCGTCCGGCCGCCACGATCATTTTGTCGTAGCGTGACGAACGGTCCATGTAGCTCATGATGGACGTTCCGGCCTTCCATACGCCGACGCCCATCAGGATGCCGATGATCGCGAACAGCAGAAGCAGGAAGACCGCCTGCGTCCGGTGAACGGATATCTGCAGCGAACCGCGCTGCGGACCCGTCTTTCCGGATTTCTTTCCGGCGTTTTTCCGCTTGATGGTCTGTTTTGTCCGTTTGGCTGGCATGCCGGTCCTCCGATGCGGCGGGGCAGGGCGGTCCGGAGCGCTTTTAGTTCTGCTCCGGAGCCGCGGATGCGTTCATGGCCGCCGCCGCGGCTTCCGCGGCGCGGATGCGTTCGGCCTCGGCCAGAAGTTTCTTGAAGGTCTCTTCGTATTTGAGCTCCTGCGGGACGGGGATCACGCGGAGTTCGCGAAGCTGTTTCATATCGACTGCCGCCGGGGCGTTCATCATCAGGTCTTCGGCCTGCTGATTGAACGGGAAGGCGATGACTTCGCGGATGTTCGGGGCGTCGGCGAGGAGCATTGCCATGCGGTCGACGCCGGGGGCGATGCCTCCGTGCGGCGGCGCGCCGAGCTTGAACGCGCGGATCATGCCGCCGAACTTGTCGTCGACGACCTCGCGGGAGTAGCCGCACATCTCGAAGAGCTTGTACATGAGTTCGGGCTGGTGGTTGCGGATCGCGCCGGAGGAGAGTTCGATGCCGTTGCACACGATGTCGTACTGGTACGCCACGATGTCCAGCGGGTTCTGCGTCTCGACCGCCTTCATCCCGCCCTGCGGCATGGAGAAGGGGTTGTGGCAGAAGATCAGCGCGCCGGTCTCCTCGTCGGTCTCGAACATCGGGAAATCGACGATCCAGCAGAATTTGAAGACGTTCGGGTCGATGAGGCCGAGGCGGCGTCCGAGTTCGCCGATCACCTTGCCGCCCACGGAATTCACGAGGGCGCGCTTGTCGGCGAGGAAGAACAGCACGTCGCCGTCCTGGATGCCGGCTTTTTCGGCGAGGGAGGGCAGTTCGTTGCCGGTGAGGAACTTCACGATCGGGCTCTTGGTTTCGCCCGCGCTCCAAATGATGTAGGCCATGCCCTTCGCGCCGCATTCCTGCGCGAACGCGATCATTTCGTCGTAGAAACGGCGCGGCTGCGGATTGTCCGCCTTCGCGATGCCGCTGACCTTGATCGCCTTCACGACGCCGCCCGCGGCGACGGTCTTCGAGAACGCCTGGAATCCGCTGTCCTTGAAGATGTCGGTGACGTCGATCATTTCAAGCGGGTTGCGGAGGTCGGGCTTGTCCGTGCCGAAGCGTTCCATGGATTCGCGGAACGGGATGCGCGGGAAGGGGGCGGGGCTGATCTGCTTGCTGGTGAACTTCGGGAAGATGTCCGTGAGGAGGTCTTCCAGGATCGCGAAAATGTCGTCCTGCGTGGCGTAGCTCATCTCGATGTCGAGCTGGTAGAATTCGCCCGGGGAACGGTCGGCGCGCGCGTCTTCGTCGCGGAAGCACGGCGCGATCTGGAAATAGCGGTCGAATCCGGCGACCATCAGCAGCTGTTTGAACTGCTGCGGAGCCTGGGGCAGGGCGTAGAACTTGCCGGGATGGACGCGGCTCGGGACGAGGTAGTCGCGGGCGCCTTCCGGAGAGCTGCTGGTGAGGATCGGGGTCTGGTATTCGGTGAACCCGAGGTCCCACATCTTGCGGCGCAGTGCTTCGATGAGCTTGGCGCGCATCACGATGTGGTTGTGGAGCTCATCGCGGCGGAGATCCAGGAAACGGTATTTGAGGCGGAGCGCTTCCGGCGCGTCCTCGTCTTTCGCCACGAGGAACGGGAGCTGTTCGGTCTCGCCGAGCACGGTCATCTCGTCGGCCACGAGTTCGATCTCGCCGGTCGCGATCTTCGGGTTCACGGTCTCGGGGGTGCGCGCCACGACTTTGCCCGTGAAGCACACGACCGTCTCGACGCGCCAGCGTTCGAGTTCCTGGTAGAAATCCTTGGTCGGGTCGATCACGACCTGCGTCTTGCCGTAGTGGTCGCGCAGGTCGATGAAGATGATTCCGCCGTGGTCGCGCACGCTGTGGATCCAGCCGGACAGGCGCGCAGTGATTCCGACATCGCTTTTTCTCAGTTCGCCGCAGGTATGCGTTCTGAACTCATGCATGATTGATTCTCCGTTGTATCTGAATGGGTTGAAAAAATCGGAAAAACATGGGCGATGACGGGTTCGAACCGCCGACATTCACGGTGTAAGCATGACGCTCTAACCAGCTGAGCTAATCGCCCATAACATAATATATCTTATAATATACTCCGCTGACCTGAAAAATGCAAGCATGGCGCGTTTATTTTCTTCGATTATGCAAACAGATTGCCGAATCAGAACAACGACTGAAAGCGGATTGTTTTTCATCTGTTCGAAACCGGATGCTATATTCCTGTTTTTTGCTGCAAAACTGAAGTTTCCGCTTGATTTTTCTGCCGGATGAAATATATTATGCAAACACGCATCCATTTACAACGTTACCACTCCGAACAAAATGAACGGTTCTATTTCACGAATCCGGAAGCCCGGAGCTTTGATCTTCTGGCTGGCCGTCCTTCTCCTGATCATCACGTGTGCGATCCTGGTGACCGCCCTGCCGACACGTCATTCCAAGGAGGACCAATGGGGCGAGCCGGAGATGACCATTCTCCCCAAAAACGCGTTCGACAAGACACTCCGCGTCGTCGGGGACATCGATTACAAGCCTTTCTCCTACGCTCACGGCGATTTCGTCCCGCGCGGATATGACATTGAGCTTGTCGCCGAACTTGCCAACCGTCTGGAGTACAATCTGAAGTATCAGCTCACGAGCTGGGTCGAAGCCGTCGCCATGATCAAGGAAGGCGAGGCCGACCTGATCATGGGGTGCGACAAACAGGACTCCTCGGTCATGGACTGCGCGTTCACGATCCCGACGTTCGAGGAGAAATTCGTCGCGTTCGAGCTGAAACAGAGCGAATCGTTCAACGATCTTTACAACAAAAGGATCGCGCTCATCGAAGGCTGCGGCCTGAAGGAGACGATGATCCGCCAGCATCTCTGGCGCAACTGTTTCGAATATGAAACCGTCACGGACTGCGTCGATGCCGTCCTGCGGGGAGAACGCGATTGCTTCATTGCACATGCCACCATCGGAGAAGTCGCGCTTCGATCGTTCGGTCGCGATGTGGAACGTTTCCGCGGACGCATGGACATCGCAACCGGGCAAATGTGCCTGGGGATCGCGGAAAAGAATTCCGAGTTTCTCACGAAGGTCGATGATGCTCTGACTGAAATGCGCGCCGACGGCACGCTGGGACGCCTGCAGCAGAAATGGATCGAACCGTTTGAAACCGATCCATCGGATGCCGGTTCTTCCCGGAAGCATCTTGTTATCCTTCTTGTGGTTCTTGACCTGCTTGTTCTGGCGGGGATTTGCGTGACGGGATACGCTCTGATCCGCAACCGCGCTACCGAGTCAGAGAACAGCAAATCGGATGCCTGACAAGCCTCCATTTTTTTATCGCAGACATGTCGCCCGGTTTCCGCAAGGAACTGGGCTTTTCTATTTTAAAACGTGCAATAAGTGATGAAAAAACGTCTTTTTGGGCTTTTGCGACTTGTTTTTCCTTGACAAATCCCAAAAGTTGTGCTATATTCCCGAGAAAAACAACAATCTAATTAATATTATATCGGAAAGGGGTCTCTTTTGGATCACAGAATCACCGTTGCGCACCGGGCGAAATTATATATCCTGATTTTCAGTCTGCTGACTCTGATCCTGCTCGGTTTTCTTGTTTTCAACACGATTCGCCTGAACCGCATCACCATCGAGACGGGGATGACGGACGAGTACCTTATGCAATGCAATCAGGCGGGCGACCTTCTCCAGACCGGTTCGGACATTCTGACAAACGCCGTGCGGAATTATGTCGTCTCGGGTAACATGGAATACCGCGACGCGTATTTCAAAGAAGCATACGTGGACAAGCATCGCGAGGCCGGCATCGAGGAAGCCGCCCTCCTTCCGAACGGAGAAAAGCTCGAAAAGATCCTCGTGAACGGCATGAAGCACTCGGTCAACCTGATGCAGCTGGAATTCCATGCCATGAGGCTGGTCGATTCCGATCATGATCTGGCCGATCCGTCCTGTCCGAAAGAAGTGCACGATTATCCTCTCACGGAAGCGGAACTGGCGGCATCGCCGGAACAGCGCCGCGAAATGGCGATCGCGATCGTATTCGGGAAAGACTACTCCCTCTATAAAGACCAGATATACAACGCGATCGACAGAAACCTCGGAAACGCGATCCTGTACTATTCGTCGCATCGAAAAGACGTCCTCGACCGGTATCACCGTTACTACACCTATCACATGATCGCGCTGACCGCGTTCGCCCCGCTTCTCGTGCTTTTTACGCTGTTCCTGCTGCGTCTGCGCGGACGTGCGAACAAATTCCTGCGCAGCGTTCTGGACAACATTCCGATCATGTTCTTCATCAAGGACGCGAAAACGGAGCGCTATGTGGACTGCAATATGGCGTTTTCACGTTTTGCGTGCAAGCCCTCGGTCGCCGAAACGATCGGGTATTCCGACGCCGAACTCTTCGACAATGCCACGGCAACTGATTTCGTGGCGAAGGACCGCAAGGCGCTTTCCGGCAATGAACCCAATTCCTTTTTTGAAACTGCGCTGGACGCACATGGAAAACCGTACAGTTTCCTGACGACCAAACTCAAACTCACGGACCTGGACGGCAACACCTGTCTTTTCGGCATGTCGCAGGACGTGACGGAGGCGATGGAGACCCACCGCAACAGCGAGGCGATCGGCGAAGCCCTGCTCGCGCTTCAGTCCTACGACGCGGTGTCCCATCCGCAGAAAGTGATCGAGGTCATCCGCAGACGTCTCGGCGCGGATTTCTGCCACCTGATCCGCTGCGACGAAACACTGGGGAAGGCGATCGTCGAACCGGACTGCCACGCGCACCGCATCCACGAGGCCCCCTGCGAACGCCTGGTCGCCGATCTGGACGATTTTCGCTACTGCACGAAAGACATCGTGCCGATGGAGCCTTTCGTGATCGACCGGAATGCGCCACAGTCCCTCATCCATACATACGGCGTTTTTGAAACCGAGACCAGAACATGGAGGCCGTCGACTTCTTATTCCATGCCCGTCACATTGGCCGGCAAACGCTTCGGCGACATCGTCATCGGCTATACCGGGAAACGGACGCTTTCCGCGATCGAAAAAGAATTCATCCAGATGAGCGTGAAGGTGCTGGAGAACGCACTGGAACGCAAGCGCGCCAACGACGAACTGCACACCGCGCTGGACAAGGAGATCGAAGCCGAACGGGCGAAGAGCTATTTCTTCTCCTCCGTGTCGCATGACATCCGCACGCCGCTCAACGCCATCATCGGCTACACCGAGCTCCTGATCGGCGGCATCGACGACATGAAGGAACGTGAAAAGGCGCTGTCCGCCATCTCCACCAGCGGGCACACGCTGCTCCAGCTCATCAACGACGTGCTGGACCTCTCCAAGCTCGAATCCGGCAAGATGGACATCAAGCCGGAACTCACCGACGTCCGCGAGATCGTCTCGTCCGTGCTCCATTCCTTCGACGTGACCACCATGAACAGCGACGTCAAGCTGAAGGAGGAATACGGTCCGCTGCCGCTGCTCGAGATCGACCCGCAGCGCATCCGGCAGATCCTGTTCAACCTCATCGGCAACGCCGTCAAGTTCACGGAACACGGCGAAATCCGCGTCAAAGCGTCGTTCCGGAACAACATCAGCAACGGGAACGGCGTGTTCACGCTGTCCGTCTCGGATACGGGATGCGGCATCGCGGACGGGGAAAAGGAAAAACTCATGACTCCGTATGTGCAGGTGGGCACGAAAGCGAAGACAAAGGGGACCGGCCTCGGTCTCGCCATCTGCAAACAGCTTGCCATGCGCATGGGCGGCAACCTGACGTTCGTCTCCGAACTCGGAAAAGGCTCCACGTTCACGCTGGAACTCCGCGAGGTGAAGTTTACCGAGCATTCGCCGGACGCGGACAAAAAGGCCGCCGACGGGCAGGAACTCCTCAATCAACGGATCAACGGCGACGACACGAGCGCCAGGATCAGGATTTCCGGCACGCAAAAAGAGATCGGCGAATACCGCATCCTGATTGCGGACGATGTCCCGCTGAATCTCGCCGTCCTGAAAGCGCTCCTCACAAGGATCGGACTGCGCAACGTCGCGACCGCCGTCGACGGGCAGGACGCGTGGGAAAAGATCTCGAAATCGGACATCCCGTTCGACCTGATCCTGACCGACATGTGGATGCCGAAGATGGACGGCAAGGACTTGGTCACGAAGATCCGCGCGGACGAACGGTTCGCCGAGCTTCCGGTCTATGCCGTCACCGCCGACATCGAGGAACAGAAGCAATTCGTGGAGCACGGGTTCACGGGGATCCTGCTGAAACCCGTCACCATCGACAAACTTTCCAGACTCTTCAACTGAAAGACAACAGCGCTTTTTCCGGCACTGCACTGCGAGCGTGGCTGATTCCTTCGGACGGCCACGCTCGAATCGTTGTATGCGCGAGTTTTCCATACGTTAAGATTGCGTTAAAACGTGTTATGAAGTTGTATTATCCCCATTGGCGCATATATTATCGAATGTTCAGATTATAATCTACAAAAAACAGCAAAGGAATGGATTGTTCCATGAAACTTGTTCTCCGCACGCTTTTCGCTTTTGCCGTCGCGGGCGCGATGGCAGGGGCGGCCGCCGACGAACCTCAGCTGATTACAAAGCCTCACCATTTCGCGGATATGCGGACGACCGGCGTCAACCGCGAACTCAGCCATGCCCCGATCTACGGGACGTTCTACGATGAAGCGTCCGCCGCGGCATACAGGAAAACACCGTCGAAGTACACGCTCGACCTGAAAGGCACCTGGAAATTCCAGCTGTTCGGCAAGCCGGACGAGGTGCCTGACGAGGTCATCAAGCCGGATTTCGAGGACGCGGAATGGTTCGACATGAACGTCCCCTCGAACTGGCAGAACGACATGCGTGTCCCGGACCGCGGCATTTACACGCGCGATGTTTATTTGTTTCAGAAGGAAGCGAACCCGCCGCTGCTGCCGGACGCGAATCCGACCGGATGCTACCGGCGCACGTTCGAGGTCCCGGCGGACTGGCTGGAACGCGACGTGCGGATCGTGTTCGACGGCGTGGACAGCGCGTACGATTTCTGGGTGAACGGGCATTACGCGGGATATGCGGAGGACAGCCGTCTTCCGTCCGAATTCGCGATCGCGAAGCTGCTGAAGCCCGGCAAAAACACGCTCGCCGTGAAGGTGTACCGCTTCTCCACCGGGACGTTCATGGAGTGTCAGGATGTCTGGCACATGAGCGGCATCTACCGGGGCGTCCGCCTGATGGCGCTGTCCCCTGTTCACCTGCGCGACTGGTCGGTGAAGACCACGTTCACCGACCCGGCGAAGAACGAGCGCCACGGCAAATCCGATGCAAATCTGGACATCATGGCTTATTTGGAAACGCGCGCCCTGCCGCCCCAGCAGATCGGGAACTCCGGGTCCAGCTGGTATCCCGGCGTCCGCGTGAAGGCGCGCCTGGTCGACGCGGACGGAAAACTCGTCGCGGAGAGCGAACCGGCGAAGTTCTGCGGACAGACCAGCATGTACGGACGTCAGACCGAACGCGGCGCGGCCGAACTATCCATGAAGATCGCCGCTCCCGAACAGTGGTCCCCGGAAACACCTTACCTTTATAAGCTGTTTCTCCACCTCGTGGACGACGCCGGAAAAACGCTGGAGGTGCAATATGTGCCGGTCGGATTCCGTCAGATCGAGATTCGGGGCAGGGACGTCCTGCTGAACGGCCAGCGTCTCATCGTGCGCGGCGTAAACCGCCACGATTTCAGCGCGAAACACGCGTTTGCCGTGACCGAGGAGGACATGCGGCTCGATATCGAAACGATGAAAAAGCTCAACTTCAACGCCGTCCGCACATGCCACTACCCGAACAGCGACCGCTGGTACGAGCTGTGCGACGAATACGGTCTGATGGTCGTCGACGAGACCAACATCGAGACGCACGGCATGGGCGCTCAACTCACGCGCGATCCCGCCTGGACCCCGGTTCTCATCGAACGCGCCCAGCGCATGGTGCTCCGCGACCGCAACCACCCGTGCATCGGGTTCTGGTCGCTCGGCAACGAATCCGGCATCGGCGCGAGCCACGCCGCCATGACTGCATGGATCCGGTTCGCCGACCCGACCCGTCCCGTGCAGTACGAGAGCGGCAACCCCGGCCCGGACGTCAGCGATATTTTCTGCCCCATGTATCCGCGCGTCGAGCAGATCCGGCGCGTGATGAACAATCCGAACGAGAAACGGCCGTACATCATGTGCGAATACGCCTATGCGAAAGGAAACGCCACGGGCGACTTTTTCAAATACTGGGACCTCGTGCATGAGAACAAGGGATTCCACGGCGGATTCGTCTGGGACTGGGCGGACAAGGCGCTCCTGAACGTGATCGCAAAGACGGGCGAGGTCAACTATGGGTACGGCAACGACTTCGGCGAGAACTATGATTATACGTTCATGGGGCAGCACCGCACGCAGGTCCTGAACGGCATCGTAGACGCCTCCGTGAAGCCGCATCCTGGCGCGCAGGAAGTCCGCGTCTGCCAGTCGCCGATCCGCTTCAAGCTTGATATGGACCTCGGGGCGTCCGACACCCCGCGTCCCATCAATCAGTTCGTCCCGAACAAGCTCACGATCATCAATGAACGCAACAATGCCTCCACCGCCGGACTGAAATTCCGCTGGGAGGAGACTTGCAACGGCGACGTGATAAAGTCCGGCGTACTGGATGTTCCCGTGATCGAATGCTTCGAATCCACGGTCGTCGACGTGCCGGTCGTGACACCCGAACCAACCGGCGTGTACTACCTGAACGTCTACTGCGACGGTCCGAAACACGAGATCACCCGTCAGCAGTTCGAACTTCGCTCTCCCGTCGTCTCCGGCAACCGGCTGATCTTTTCCAGACATCCCATGCAATCCGGCGACATAACCATCGCGGAGTCCGACGTGAAGGAAACCGAAGACACGCTCGCCATCGGGTTCCTGACCTGGTCGAAAAAGACCGGAGAACTCGTCTCCATGAAGCCCGAAGGCAAGGAACTTCTTGCGGCTCCCGTCGAGGAGATTTATTACCGCGCTCCCACCTGCAACGACCGGATGTTGGATGCCGACGGCTCGTTCGCGAAGGACTGGCCGCCGCTCTTCGACGCGAAACGCGAAAACGTCAAATTCAACTGGAAGAAGACGGATGGGAAGTATGAAGTCACCGTCTCCGCCCGTGTCGGCGGCGTGATCAATTCGCAGATCACCTGGATCGTCGATCCCGCGAAGGCGCAGTTCCTGAACTTCCGCCAGAATGCCTCCTTCCGCAACGAAGACATCCACTCCGTGGCGCGCGTCGGCATGATGTTCCCGCTGGTTGAAGGCTTCGAGACCGCGAAGTATTTCGGACGCGGTCCGTACGAGAACTACCCCGACCGTTTCGTCGCCTCCCTCGTCGGCCGTTGGGAAAACAGGATTTCCGACATGCTCGAAAACTACCTCGTGCCGTCCGAATGCGGCAGCCGCGGCGATGTGCGCGAACTTGATCTGACCGGAGAAAACGGCCTGCATCTCGGCGCATTTGAGATCGGCGACAAGCCGTTCCGGTTCTCCGCGCTGCATGTCTCACCGAAGGACCTGATGTCCGCGGACCACAGCTGGGAACTCAAACAAAGCAAAAAGACATGGCTGATCCTCGACGGCTTCCACATGGGCGTCGGCGGCGATGACGGCTGGTCGGTCAGCGTCCATCCGGAATACGTGCTCCGCCCGAACCGGTACGCATGGAGCTGTACGCTGGATTTCCGCAAGCCGGAATAAGAATCAATTCACAGATAAAAACATTGCCCGTCCGCGGACGAGAACCTTTCTCTCCGGCAGACGGGCTTTTTCGTGTTTGATGAGTCGGTTTTACTCCTCGAAGCCGGCGCGGATCTGCGTCAGGTCGGTCAGGTAGAACGAGCCGTCCGGCAGACGCCCGGCGCTGCTCGCGGGCGCTTCGATCATCTGTTCGTCCAGCGTGCGCCAGAAGAAGGCCGCTTCGGGATCGTTGTGGGGGAAGGACCCCTCGAATCCGGCGGGCAGGGGCTCCAGCCAGAGCTCGTTCGGACGCGTGAACGCCGCGACGCGGCGGTGTCTGACCCGGAGCGTCTGCAGATAGATACTCCGCAGATAGATGGTTTCCGCCTCGGCTTCATTGTCTACGCGGAGCAGTTCGTATCCGGCTGGCATCCCGTTCGCTGCGTCTTCCTTCGTGAGAAGCGGGCGTTCGAGCCAGTCTTTCCGCAGGAGCATCGTGCGTCCGGGCGCACCGGGGCAGGGGACGGCGTCGGCGAACTTCGGATAGCCGCTCAGCGCTTGGCCGCTGCGTTTTTCCCAGGTCTCGAGGAGGTGCAGCGCAGAGTGCCGGACCTCGGTGAAGTAGAACGTCTCTGCCTCGGCGTCGGTCTCCGCGGCGCCGACCTCGCGGATCGTGCGGAGCATCCGGGCGCGGTTCAGACCTTCGCGGAGCGTGACGATGCACCGGCTCATGAACCGGCGGGCGGCGGGTTCGATGGTGCCGGGATGCCCGATCGCGATCAGGTCGACCCACGCGAGCTCGTGCGTGCCGGGGTTGTACAGGATGTTGCCGAAATGCAGGTCGCCGTGGTAGAATCCGGCGTCGAAGAACTTCTTCAGGAACGCCGTGATCTCCGACAGGATGCCGTCCGGATTCCCGCCGCCATAGACGATCTCCCGGTAGAAGACGCCCTCCATCGGCTCGAATCCGGGCATGGCGCGCGTGATCAGCACGTTGGTGCCGCCCAGCTTGCCCCAGCCGAGGCATTCCACCGAGGGGATGCCCGCCGCCGCCAGATTCCGCCCGATCCCGTATTCCACGCGCGACTTCGGATAGATGCTTTTCCGGAACGCCGACCAGAGATTCGGCGAACGGTCGAATTTCAGGTAGAAATCCTCGCAATGGTATACCGCGCGGACCGGCGTGCTTTTCACGAGGTGCGGCGCGGACAGGACCAGGCCGCGGACGGTTTCCGCGGTCTTTTCGGACGGGATATGCCATTTCCAGTGTTTGTTTTTGAGGAGATTGGCGGGGAGGGGAGATTTGGAGCTCATCGCGGGGGCTTTCGGTAATTGGATTGTTGCTTTCTACAAATATAGCACCGTGCGCGGAAATATCAAGCGGGAAACGGAAATTTGCATCGCATTCCGGGCCCCGTTTTTCCGGAACGGTCCACGATCATCCGAGGGCAAAAACGCACCGATGCAAACTACTGCTTTTTTTCTTAAGTTTTTTGCTTTCCAGCTTGTATTTTCCTCTTCCGCGTGATATGTTGTTTGGCGGAATACATTTCACCATGCCCCGAACGGAAAGGATTTCAACATGTTCTTCTTCGGCCCCAAAAAAGACAAATACTACGACATCGCGCAGAAACTTTTCACCTCCCTCGCCGATGCCGCGCCGGACGACTGGAAACAGAAGATTCTCATGCAGTGTGACCTGATGAAGAAGGCGAAACGCGCCAACGAGGATTCCGCGCTCACGGTTTCCTTCAAGTCTCTGCCCGATGACGCACGCATCATGCCGAAGCATCCGCAAGTCCTGGAAGTCCCGTTCGCATCCGTCCGCCTGAGCAAAGACGGCAAGGAGTTTTTCGCGGACATCAACGTCTCCCCGGACGGCGCGATCGGATTGATCCAGTTCACGCAGCATACCCTGGCGGAAAACGGCTTCGACGTGCTCGGCGTGGACTTCTTCCCGAATCTTTTCAACGCGCAGCGTCTTGACGCCCCGAAACAGGAAAAGCCGTTCCGCATCTCCGAAAAGCTTGTCTCGATCCTCGGCGCGGATTGGGACCGCGAGCTCCCGCCGGTGGAGATCGACGATCCGGAAGAAGATTACGGCAAGCAGACCTACGCTCCCGCCCTGCCGCCGGAGATACGGGAGGAATTCGCCCGTCTGATCCACACGAAACTCCCTGATGACTGGCAGGAATTCAGCAGGCATTTCTCCCATGCGTCCTATCACGGCGCCCTCGATGTTTACGGGTACTGCGATGAAATGCAGATCATCCCGCTGGCGCCCTGCGAGACCGCGTGGTATCTCGTGGCGCGCGTGGGGAATGAAATATCCTCCACCTTCGAATCCTATATTCTGGCGTCCTCCGATCCGGCGATGCAGGACTCGCTGTATTTCCTGACGGAACACGACGGTGGAGAATCCGATCTGATCCCGATCGGGACCGACCTCTTCGGATTCCTGCGCAAGGCGGATGACGAGGATTTCCTGGACTCGCTGAAGAAAAAGTAATTCTTCTGTGAATAAGAAATCCAGAATCTCCCGGACACGACTTGAACAGGACGAAGATCGTCTGTTCGATGATTTCTGTTCCTACGAATCGTTTGACAGTGCGAAACTGGAGGAAGAGATCGCCGCTTTTTCTGAGATCGCCGAATCCTATCGAAACTACCTGGAGCAGCCTCGCAGGAACAAATCTCTTGCGGAGAATGTCCGGTATCGGCTCCGGGACAGTCACAGACTGCTCCGGCGTCTGTACGATGCGGCCGGAGAACCGGACAAGGCGTTTCAGGCTGCGGCGACCGCGTATCAGTTATTGCAGCAGCATGAAGAAACAAATCCTGATGACATGCCGCATTTCGACGAACGGGAAGAATACATTGATTATCTCCTCCGGCGGAAACGTTTCGAGCTCGTCCCCGATGTGCTCCGCACCATCACGCCGAGCGTGTTTATCTTTGAGGAATATGAGCGCGCGGAACAGTTTTACAACGACCTGATTGCCGTTGAGGAACTGATCCGGTCAGTGCCGGATAAACTTCAGGAATTCCGGTTCCTGCTCGGGAAGACCGTGCCGGACGAGCTGTCGCAGGCGGAATACGTGCTGTATCTGATGAGAAACGGCCTGTTTCAGTTCTTCCATGACGTCTTCAAATCCATGACGGATGAGGCGCTTGACGCGCTGCCGAAAAGCGGCGCGGCGTCCCTGCCTGAGATCGTGCGCGAATACGACCGCCGATACAGCGACCCGAACGATCCGGACGACGATTCTCCGTTTTATGCCCGGACGGACAAGATTCTGTCGGGATCATGCCCGGTCGCGGAGCTGGAGGAATGCCGCGCGGTCTGTGTGGCGCGGGACCTGAAATGGCGCATTCGCGATTTCGACAGGATGATCGAAACGAAAAAGAGTTGATGCGCGTATCCTTTTTGTGATTGCCTTTACTCGGTTCTGCACAATTTTCAAGTCGGATTGTGCAGAAAGAGAAAAAGATTGTGCAGAAAGGCAAAAAAATAATGTGGGGAATCAAGGCTCTATCCGGCCATTGCACGCATGAGCAGGACCCAGACGGGATGAAGCGGGAACAGGACAACGCCCTCCCGTATTGCGTTCAGCAGGAATAAAACTCGCGGTACCACTTCACGAACTTTTCGACGCCTTCCTCGATGCCGACTTTCGGGCAGTAGCCGTAATCGCGTTCCAGCGCGGTCGTATCCGCCCAGGTCGTCACGACGTCGCCCTTCTGCATCTCCTTCATGTTCAGGATCGCCTTTTTGCCGGTGACCTTTTCGATGGCGCGGATGAAATCCATGAGCTGGACCGGGCTGCCGTGCCCGATGTTGTAGAGGCGGTATTCGGGCTTCTCCGGCGGCTTCGTGACGACGCGGCGGACGCCCTCCACGATATCATCGATATAGGTGAAGTCGCGGGAGAGGTTGCCGTGGTTGTAGACGTCGATGGGCTTTCCTTCGAGGATCGCCTTCGTGAACTTGAACATCGCCATGTCGACGCGTCCCCACGGGCCGTAGACGGTGAAGAAACGAAGCCCGGTCGTGGCGAACCGGTAAAGGTGCCCGTAGCAGTACGCCATCAGCTCGTCGCTCTTCTTGGTCGCGGCGTAGAGGCTGATCGGCTCGTTCACCGGGTCGTCGACGGAGAACGGCACGCGTTTGGTGTTGCCGTACACGCTGGAGCTGGAGGCGTAGACGAGGTGCGGAACCCCGTAGTGGCGGCAGCATTCCAGCACGTTCAGGAACGCCACGATGTTGGAGTCGATGTAGGCGTACGGATTTTCGAGGCTGTAGCGCACGCCCGGCTGCGCAGCCAGATGGCACACGGCGTCGAATTTCTCGTTTTCGAAGATCTTAATGAGTTCATCGCGGTCGGCGAGGTCGAATTTCGCGAAACGTCCGCCCTGTTTGCTCTCGATGACCCGGTCCAGCAGGATCTCGTCGATGTCGAATCCGCTCTGCTTGAGGCGGAAGAGCTTCAGACGCACGTCGTTGTAGGCGTTGAGGTTGTCGATGCCGAGGACGTCGTGTCCGGCCGCACGCAGCGCCAGAAACGTATGGAACCCGATAAACCCCGCTGTACCCGTTACAAGAATCTTCATCTGCTGCCTCTTTCCGTTCGGTTGTTGATGCGCGGCGCATGTTGTTGGACGTGTCCGTGAGGAGTATTTTTATTATACAATAGCATCATGTTTGCGTTTTTCAACCGGATTTGCCGTCCGATCGGGCAAAAGAAAGGAAAAAGTGAAAAGGGCAGGGGGAATACTTCTGTCATCAATAAACTGATCGGGATGCTCATAATTGCAGGATTTCTCCGGACTCGTGCTTGACATCCGCCCGAAATCTGCTATAGTAACTGCAAACGATCGATCCGCAACCGACACGGAGAAACATGCCATGGACACGTCAGCATCGAGCCATAGCGGAAAATCCCCTGATTGGGGGGGGGAGCTGCTGCATTGGTATCTGTATGTTATCCTTCTCCTGTTTTCACAACTGGTGATCCTCACACTTTTTGCGCTCTTCGGTATCCGGGCGAATGTGAGTTTATTCACCAAGTTTATTGAATTTGCATACGTGCGCCCCGTTGTGTGGCTCGTCCCGGTCTTATTTGGAGATGAGAATCATCTGGGGAACGTTCCGCTCGGAATGGGGTTGCTGCTCCTGATCGTCATTCTCTACGCCTTCCTCGGCGGCACGGTCATTTATCTGATCGGCAGGCTGTCGTCCGCGCTTTCCGGCAGAAAACAATCTCTGTTCTTTTTCTGTTCCACGCTCGGTCTGCTCCTGCTTGCCGCCTGCGGAAAAAGCAAGCAGGAAACGCCAAAGACCTCTGAGACGAAAGCCGATTCCATCGTTTTCACGCTGAAGGACGGCATCGAGCTCGAAATGATCCGGGTGCAGCCCGGCACCTATACGGTCGGAGTGCCCCGGGCGGATCCTTTGTGGCGTTCGGACATCGACCGGCGCGAGGTAACCGTGTCCGCTCCGTACTGGCTGGGCAAATACGAGGTCACGCAGGAACAATGGGAAGCCGTCATGAGCGGAGAAAAACGTCCCGACGGATTCGACCTGAGCAACCCATCCTTATACAAAGGGGGAAAGCGTCCGGTCGATGCCGTGACCCGGAACGACATCAACCGTTTCATTGAAAAGATTAACGATCTTTGCGCGGATCGTCTGCCGGAAGGATACCGGTTCGATCTGCCGGATCCGGTCCGCTGGGAGATCGCATGCCGCGCCGGGACGACCACGCGGATGCCATGGGGCGATGATTTCAACCCGGAGGCTGCGAATCTGATCGCCATGGGGGAATTCGAAAAAAGCATCGACGATCTGAGTGAGGATGTTACATTCACGAACGCCGCGAAAACTCTCTTTTCCGCCGTAAAGTTGGAAACCAGTTCAAGAAACCGTCATGCATTCCGTAAGACGAGCGAAGTCCGGAAATATCCGCCGAACGCCTGGGGATTCTATGATATGATCGGGAATGTCGCGGAACTCTGCCGGGAGCGGCACACGTATTCCGGCGGATACGGCGGACCGATGCAGAATGCGGCAAACGAGGTCACCGGCGACCTGCCGCCCGGAAACGATTATTATGAAAAGCAAACGGACGAGACGATCACGCATGGCGGATCATGGTGGGATCCCGACTCGGTCATCAGCCCTGCAAACAGCTGCTGGCATCCGTATTATGACTACGCACACCCGGAACCTGTCTACGACAAGGTTACCGGGCATCATGTGGTCGGATGGAAAGAATCCTGTATCGGGTTCCGTCTGGCGCTGGTGCCGATTGGAATGACTGCTGTGGAAACGGTTAAAGGCGGAACGCCTGTTCATCCTGTGGCAGATGCGGCCGGGCAGGGGAGTAGTGAAAAGACGTTGGAACAGAACGCCGGATCGGGCGACCGTGAGGTCTTTGGATATCCTGTGAACGAAAAGCAGCAAAACGGGGGTGAACCGTGAACGTGAATCCATCGAAAACGAACGGCAAAATCTTCCGGGAGCTGTCGCGATGGGGCGTCAGCTGTGTGTTTGTCCTGACCGTGCAGATTCTGTTCGTTTTCTGGCTGTTTTTTCTCGGTAATTTTATCAATCTGAACCCTATCGGTCAATTCCTGTACGCCGGGGCGGTTTCATGGCTCGGGAATCTGCTTTTCGATGACCCGTTCTGTGGCGATAACGTACTCGGTTTATTGATGTTTCTCCTGACGGTTATGCTCTATTCCGTGATCGCCGGAACAGGATTATATTTATTCCGCAGATACGTTTCACGCGAAACGAATTGAATGTATCGCTCTGCAGAATAACATTCTCTACCAACAGGGCAGGGAGGCTGGGATACCATCTAGGACAGGAAAACTGGGGATTATTCAATCAAAACTTTTGAAACGCGCGTCACGCGGTATGAATAAACCGTCGAGCGCAGCGAGTATCCAAGGCTTGCGGATGCAAGCCCCCGGACGCATCGCGTCCAAAAAAAGGTAGGGATTTCAAAAAAGCAATTCAGCCCTACAATACAACCATCTTTGACTCTCGCGCATCGCAGTCAATAAAATTATGTCGAGAGCAGCGAGTATTCCGAGGTTTGCGGAAGCAAAGCCCCCGGACGCGAACGCGTCCAATATACAACACTTTGTCTTTTTTTTATGTCGAGAGAACGATCGATCACCAGAGGAGAGGGAGAGTATTATATTCTCAGGGCAGGGGCTTTCCTTTATTCTTTCATCCCTGAAAAACTTTGATTCATCCCAGGCGTTTTAAGCGGATGATAATAACCGGAACAGGCGTCTGATCGTTTGAATCTTATCCCCGTCTCAAAATGCGTGCGCGCCGTATTTGTAACGTCGCATAATATATATTATGTTAAATTGCGCACACCCAAAAGAGCAAACCAAGACGCTTGTATTGTCCTATAAATAATTGGATTACGTCGTGTATACAATGCGATTGTCAATAACTTTTCAACAACTTTTGACGATTCGAATCATTTTGGATTACAGCCCCGGAAAAACGACCATCGGTTTCCTGGACGGTTTCGAGTCGGGCAAAAACATCACGGTTGATGGTCGAAGGAACTTGATAGATTTGTTTTCAACATCATAGATGCGGAAAGATTTAGATAATGCTCGGGAATCGGGCCCGCCTGTATTGCCGGAACGAGAAAGGACTTTTTTCGTCGCGAAAAATCTGAAATGGGGCTGTTTTCGCGGGCAGGGCATGGATAAAAGGCGTGTTCAACCCCTCGCCCGAGGGGCATATTATATTGGATTGTACGATGAGATTTTTTTTAGGGGATCGGAGCCTTTTATTCCGAATTCGACCTTGTTCGATTTTTATGATTTAAGTTCGCATTTGGCTCTGAATCAATTCCGTTTTTTCCAAGATATCTTGTGTATTAAATGGGATTCTTTCTTTCGAAATAGGGTGCTGAAGAGGATTATAGTTTGATGTTTTGAGCTCACGTTGCTCCCCTGCCCTATTAAAAACAAGACATACAGATACAAAACGCGCCTTTTATCTCCTGGCAGGAAGAATGGATAAATAAATAGTTTCTTTTCTTTAATTTCTGTTTTATGTCTCCAGGAAAAGTTATTACTTGTATTTCGAACATTCTTTTTGGCCGCGTTCGCGTCCGGAGGGGCTTGCATTCGCAAGCCTCGGTAAGTGTGCCTGATGCACGAATCTATTTTTCCTATTACCGCGAGACGCGAACGGTAAATTTAAAAGTTAAACATTTCTTCTCACAAGATATAAGAAAGCAATGAAGGATTACAGGTGACCGCGAGACGCGAAATGCTAAGTAGATAAAAGAACCAGGGGCGGGGATTTCAAAATGGAGCGGACAGCGAATCCATAATCTATCCCCTGCCCTAATTCAGATCAAATAAGGACGCATTCGCGTCCGGGGGGCTTGCTTTCGCAAGCCTCGGAATAATACTCACTTCGCTCATTCAGATTTTTGGTGACCGCGAGACGCGCAAGTCAAATTGTTCTTTGAACATAAGATGTGTTTTTTTGACAGACCGTGCAACGGACTTATTCGTTTTTTGTTTTGTCTTTTCGCCTTCAACAATCTTCAGTACAAAATAGCCTGACAAAGAAAGATCGAACGGGGATTCATCCTGTATTATTCAAGACCTCTTTGAATGATTCCGTGCGAACGGGTGGCGGGTCCAGTTCACGTCGTCGCCGGGGCGGGGAATCGGGGTGCAACGGATATTCTTTTCGTCCTTTTGAACTCAAAAT
>ONQZ01000039.1 GCA_900320095.1 uncultured Lentisphaerota bacterium | reverse complement strand
ATGGGCGGCTTCGGCGGCGGCTTCGGCGGCGGCCAGCGTCCGGCCGGCGGTCCCGGCGCAGGCGGCCAGGGTGGTCGTCGTGGCGGCGGTCTCGGCGGCGGCAATGCCTTCGGCGCGACCCAGTCCGGCGGCGGCCCCGGCGGCTTCGGCGGCATGTTCGGCGGCGGCGGCAACAACCGTCTCCCCGAAGGCTTCGTCCCCTCTGAAACCACCATCTTCTGCGAATCCTATCCCGCGGTCAATCCGGAAACCGGCGAAGTCATCTATCGCCTCACTGCTCCCGGCGCGCAGGATGTGACCATCTCCCAGGGTCTCCGCGACGGCAGCGGCGACAAGCTCTACCACCTCCAGAAGGTGGAAGGCGCGAACGGCGTGTGGGAAGTCAAGACCGATCCGCTCGTGGTCGGCTTCCACTACTACTCCTTCCGCGTCGACGGCAACGTCGTCTCCGACCAGAAGACCGGCGCCTACTTCGGCAGCAACGCCATGCAGTCCGGTATCGAAGTTCCCGAATCCAAGGAAGAGGGCGCTTACCACCACTTCAACAAGGACGTCCCGCACGGACAGGTCCGTCGCTGCCAGTATTGGTCCGAGATCAACGGTGGCATCGAACGCATCTGCAACGTCTACACGCCTGCTGAATACGAGACCAATCCGGAAAAGCGTTATCCGGTCCTCCTCCTCATGCACGGCTGGGGCGAAGATGAAAACGGCTGGATGATCCAGGGCCGTACCGCCAACATCATGGACAACCTCATCGCGGCCGGCAAGGCTGTTCCGATGATCATCGTCATGGATTGCGGCGACATGAAGGCCAACTCCTACGTCGGCCGCGGCGTCGGCGGCGGCATGATGAACATGGGCCCCGGCGGTGTCACAGACATCTTCGTCAAGGAGCTCATTCCCTTCATCGACAAGACCTTCCGCACCATTCCGGATCGCGATCACCGCGCCATGGCGGGTCTCTCCCGCGGCGGCGGCCAGACCTGGAGCACCGTTACCTCCAACCTCGACAAGTTCGGTTGGCTCGGCAGCTTCTCCGGTCTCTTCGGCATGAACGGTGCTGTTGAAAGCGCCTACAACGGAGCCCTCAAGACCGCGAAGGAAGATCCGGCCAAGAAGCTCCATGCCATCTTCATCTCCCACGGCGAAGCTGAAAACGCCGACGGTCCGCGCAACATCGCGAACCAGATGAAGGAATACGGCCTCCCGGTCACGTTCTACATGTCCCCGGGCACCGCTCACGAATGGCTGACCTGGCGTCGCAGCCTCCGCGAATTCGCTCCGCTCCTGTTCAAGGGCATCTGATCGAATCGCGTGAGTCCTTCGGCTGATTGAATCAGCCACTGATTCCCGGCCGGATACCGCCTCAAAACGGTATCCGGCCTTTTCCGTGCCCTCGCACCCTCGCACCATAGGTCCCATACGACCTATATGCCCCATACGACCTATACGACCTATTCTTACCTGATATTCTTTACTCGCTTTCACAGCTTCCTGTTTGCATTTTGTGAAAAACATGATATAATATTCTCCGAATATTCCCCTTCACCCACGGAGAAATAACATGAAACACCGAGTATTTCTGATTGCTACTTTGTTCTGCCTCGCGCTGGGCGGAGTATGTTCCTGTTCACAGGAGGAGGATGCGTCATCGTCCAGATCAGCGCAGTCCGCAGCCCGTCCGGATCTCAACGATCCCGAACAGAGAGCCGAGCTGATCGAGAATCTGTCCGAGTGTTTTCTCTTCTGGGAATCGCTCGATGATATTCAGATTGATGAAAACGGGAAGATTCTGACCCCGACGCTCGCTGAAAGCCTTGAAGAGTGGCGTCAGGCTGCGGGGCTTACAAAAGAAGACATGACGGACATCTTCGCCCGAATCATCCGGGAGCATCTGGCGGAACTGGAAACCGCCCCCGATTCCGACAGAATTCCGGACATGTATTTCCGCGCACAATGGTATCTTAAAAACTATCCGCTCCCGCAGGAAGAGTTCATGGCGCTGGTGCGGAAAACCGTCGATCTGGACCCGGATCATGGGGGTGATCTTGCTTACAGTTATATCAAGACTTATCCCGACTGGATCTTCGACGACGGGACATTCGTGGAAATCGCGGAACGGGTCCATTCATCCATGATGAGTATTTCGAGCTTATTGGAGGATATGTTCAATCAGATCGGCAAGGAGACCGACGAAGCCCGTAAAAAGAAACTGCTGGACAAGGCATTCGAATGGGCTCTCCGGGATGACAACCTCGAGAACTTTGTTTTTTTGGACAGACTTCTGCTGGATCACGACAAAAAACGTTATGCAACGCATCCCGGGCGAAAGCTCCAGTTGGAAAAGGATTTGAAGTGTCATGAGGAAGCCAAGCGCTATGACTGGGTTTACCGCCGGACGAAATACGCGCTGGAGCATTTCGGCGAGGGAGACGAAACGTTCGAAATGTTGTACAAGATGGATACGGATCTCAAATTGCGAGATGGTGAATGGGAACGTGCCGAGCGCAAAAGACGTGAAAGAGAGCACATGGAAGAGATGAAGAAGGCGGGAAAAGACCCCAGGTCTGTTTATTCCAAAGAGTATCTCGAAGAAATATACCGCGATTGATAAAAACATCTCTTGCCCCGCCTGACCTTATCGAACACACACTGAGAAGAAATGGCATCGAAGAAAACTGGAACCGGTCTTCCGCTTGCATTTCGCGGGAAACGTGGTACATTATTTCAGCACTTTTTTAACTGGGATTGAGCTCGAAAGGAACGGACCGCGAACATGGCGGACAAGGGGAAATGGAAACGGTATTTTGACGGCCTGCCGACGTGGAAGAGAAACGCGCTGGCGGGCCTCGCGCTTGTCCTGACCGCGGCGCTGATGCCCTTCCTGCTCCTCACGTTCCAGTCGCCGAACACCATGCTCCTCAGCCTGTCCGTGTTCTTCGCAATCCTCGCGATCTGCCGCCTGACGCATTTCCTGCTGAAACTGTGCATCAAAAATCCTTACGTCAGCGTGATCCTCACCATCGCCATCCTGCTCGGCGTCATGTTCTCGTCCTGGCAGGGGCTCAAGTGGTACAAGGGCAACATGGCGGGAGTCTGCGACGGCAAAACGTGGAGCACGCTCATGATGTCCGTCGTGACGCAATACCCGGAGTACAGGAGCACACGCACGCAGGCGGGCGTCGCCGATCCGGAACGCGGAAAAAGATCGTGCTCACGGTCGTCGACTGGAACCGGACCAAAGACTGCAACGACGTCGTCTGCAAGGTCCGCCCGTTCCGGTTCCCCGGAGAAAAACTGAGCTCATTCCCTCCCGTCTTCGAGGAAACGATCGAATAAGCAAACCGGCAGACTACAAAAGGAATTCAAGATAAGCGAGGGGGAATTTTCAATATCCGCGATATGCTGACCGAGATATCCCCAACGCCTGAGTCGTTCCTCCGCATCCAGCCTCGAATCAGGCACTCAGTTTTTTAAGAAGAGATATCCACATCTTTATGTGCTTTTCAGGAACAATCTCCTGGTCGCGTGCAATTTCCTCTCCGAACTTTTTCGCGAGAGCTATTTTTAAGCTGGAACCGAATTTTATGTTGTGTTTATCCGCATATTCTTTTATCTGCGGGATGATCGGCTTGTCCGCCTCCGGTTCAAGAATGAGATTATCCGGGACATCCAGAATTGAGTTGATATTGGCTTTGATAAACTCAACCGGAATCAAATCCTCTATTTCGCTCTGATCAATTCCTGTGAATTCTTTTACGCTGACAAGATATTTTTTATTGTTCTTATACAATCCGCCTCCCAAATCTTTTCCACAATCATTCCCTGCAACATCGGAGTCAAGGAGAACCATTGGAAGATCATCATTGACTGCGTTTAAAAGCGTTGCTACGCTGGGAATGTTCCGTGTTCCTCCGGCCGGGACAAAAACTGTTTCCTTCTGTTCCGGACATTTTCTGATCCGAATCAGGAACCTTTTTATAGACAAAAGAACGATTTGGTCCGACACCCCTTCAACAACGACCGGCTGGCATCCATGAAAAAGAAGATCCGATACCGTAAGTCCAAGAGCCGCATGAATCGCGTAGATTGATTTCCATCCATTTTCACCTGCACCTTCCCTCAAATTATCAGATACAACGGTTCCTCCTGAAGCGTCTGAATACACAACACGGCAACGATCAATCCTTTCCGGGTCAATGATGAAGGGAGAATGTGTGGTATTGATGATTTGATTATTCTCTGCAAGCGTACTGAAGAATGCAGCAAGATCTCTCTGCGCAAGAGGATGAAGAGTCAGCCCCATTTCATCAAGAAGTAGAATGGTGTTTTTGTTTTCTTTTTGACATTCCATCAGGAAAATAAGATAAAATGACAGGAAACTCTGAAGTCCTGAACTCCTCTGAGCGAGATTGATTTCTTCCGGACGCTTGTCATCGGCAACTCCGATAAAAATGTAATCCCCATCCGGATAAAAACGGAATGTGTATTTGCCTTGATTCCATCGTTTGTTGAATTCTTGGGTCAGTCTTCTTCCGGCGTCCGAAAGGAGCAACGTTCTCTTTTCCTTTTCAAGTTCCGCCTGTTTGATCTCATCCGCGTTTGGAGTGTCCGAACCGCTGTTCTCTCTTGCGAGATCAGCCGCATTCCTGCCCATCCGATACAATTCTTCCGGACTCACCCGTATATAATCGAAAAGAATCCGCATAGTCCTAGCCCGATCCTCATTTGAGTATGAGCCGGAAATATCTTTCCCCTTCAGCAGACGGATTGCATCCGGCAGGTAAATTTTTGCTTCCAGATTACTATAACTGGAATAATAGACGAATCTCGGAAGACATGACTTCAGAATATTGAAAAAGTTTTCTTCGGAAACTCCTATAATTTTCTTCTCGCCGTTTCTATTAACAATTCTTTTGACTCCTAATAAATCTTTTTGCTTCTTCTGGTCTTTCGTGTTCAGGAAAATGAAATGATACTCTCCGCGGTAATTGCGGCAAACACACAATTCGGAATTCGAAGAGAAATCTGAGCCGAGTCTTTCATTGACATAATCAGCGCTTTCTCCCAGTTCAAAAATAGCGAAAATGAAAAACATTCCCTCATATTTCTTTCTCAATTCAGAGACTCTCGAAGCCGGCAGATCATGTGACGGATCGATTTCCCCGTTTTTTACGGGATTCAGTTTCCATAACGCCAAAAGGATATTGGTTTTTCCAGATTCGTTGACACCGACAAGAGTTGTTATATCCTTGCACGGAATCAAGGTACTGTCGTTTACCGATCTAAAGTTCATTACTCTAAAACGTTTCAGTTTCATGTTGAAATCCATCCTTGCCCGAAGGGGCTTTTTGAGTAAAAAAGTGCATACAAGTTTGCGATAATATATTTGTTTTGAATGCGAATGTCAATAAAGCAACAAAAAACAACAGAAAGATATTCATGGATCATACGAATAATTATCAGCTGTTTTTACCTCATTTCTTTCAAAACAAAGAAACAAAGTCTGCGAATCAATTCCTGAGCAGGAACGCTGCCTGCAATCAGACAAGGAACAGAAAAAGGCAAAGAGAACCACGATGCTACCACTTTCGAGGTAACAATTGATAAACGGGACTTAAAAAAGTGACAGAATATATGCGGCTAACACTCGCGGGAGCCTAAGTTATCACATGAAACCGTATGCTGCTAACACGCATTTTCCCCCCCCCAAAAAAGATACATAGGTCCCATAAGACTCATAGGAACTTTTTTTCAGCTTTCCCAAGAACTGTCTGACGAGGGCCGGCTCACGGCTTCGCGGAGGAGATCTTCAGCAGGGACCGGCTCACGGCTTCGCGGAGGTGATCTTCTGCAGGAGGTCGGCGATGTTTTCCGTGCGGAGCGGCTTCAGCAGAATCCCGGTGAACGGCGCGGGATTCTCGGTCTTGCACATCTCGACGTCGGCGGTCAGAGCGTAGACGGGGAGGCTGCGCCACATCGGATTGCGGCGAATCTCTTCGGCGAGTTCCGGCCCGCTCATGCCCGGCATCCAGACGTCGGTGAGCACGGCGTCAAACCGCGTGTCGTTCATCAGTTTCAGCGCGTCCGCGCCCGATTCGGCGGTGACGGTGTTCTTCACGCCGAGCTTCCGGCAGAGCGCCTCCAGCACCTTCAGGTTCAGCTTGTTGTCGTCGACCAGCAGCAGCGAGAGGTTAACGTCCGCGGGAAGCGCGTGCGTGCCGCCCTGCTGTTCGAGCTCGGCGGGCGCTTCGGTCTGGTACTCTGTGCGCGGGAGTTCGACCGTGAACGAGCTGCCGACGCCGACTTCGCTGTCGATCCTGATCTTGCCGCCCATTTTCGCGGCCATGAGGTTGCAGATGGAGAGTCCGAGCCCTGTGCCGACGATCTGCGTTTTCGTGCGGATGCGCACGAACGGCTGCATGAGGTCGGCGAAATGGCTCCTGTCGATGCCGATACCGGTGTCCTGCACGGTGAAGGCGAGCAACCCGGTCTGCTTCCCGTCGGCAGTCTGCGCGTCCGGCGTGAACCGGATATGCAGTGTGACACCGCCCTTTTCGGTGAACTTGACGGCGTTTCCGATGAGGTTGAAGAGAATCTGGCTGATGCGCTGGGAATCGACCTTCACCCACGGGATCTCGTCGGGCGCGTCGAGCTTCAGGAAGAGCGCCTTGTTGTGCGCGGCGTCGCCGACGATGGTGAGGACGTTTTCGGCGAGACGGCGGAAATCGCACATGGCGGGGTAGAGCTTGAGCTTGCCCGCGTCGAGCGAGGCAAAGTCCAGCACGTCGTTGATCAGCTGCATCAGGGTGTTGCCGCTGAAGATGATGTTGCCGAGGTATTCCGTAACCTTCTCCTGCGGGAGTCCGCCCTGCTGGAGCAGTTCGGAGAATCCGATGATCGAGTTCAGCGGCGTACGGATGTCGTGGCTGACGCAGCTGAAGAAGAAGCTCTTGGCCTTTTCGGCGGAAATCGCCTTGTCGCGCTCGGTCTTCAGATTCTGCGTGAGCTCGTATTTCAGGAGCAGCATGTTCGCTGTATGCTGGAAGCTGCCCAACATCTCGTAGTCGGTCTGCGAGAAGGAACGCCACGGATCTTTGAAGTAGAGCGCGACGACACCCCAGACCTGGTCCCTGTGCATGAGGCGGAACGAACAGCGCGTTCCCATTTTGATGGCGCGGATGAAATTCGCCATGCGCGAGTCCGCGATGGGCATATTCTGCAGGTCGTTTTCGACCGTGATCTCGTGCTCTTCCAGCACGGTCATCCATTCACTGTCGGTGTTGTTGTAGTCGCGGCGTTTCGGCATGTTCCGGAGGAACGACTGGTCGCTGTCCTCGAACCCCCATGTGGCCAGGATTTCCGGTCCGGTCTTCTGAAAATGAAGGAAGCTGCCTCCGTCCGCGGCGAAGTAATTGGAGACGATGCGGATGACCTCGCGAACGGCACTGAGTTCATCGGCCGCTTCGGAAAGGATCGCGGTCATACAGGAGTTGATGGCTTCCTGTCGGCGGATGCGGCGGTCGGATTCAGTGATGTCCACGGCGAACATGAAGATGTAGGAAAGCCTGTTCGAATCGTCCGTCACGCCGTGTGCGTCGATCTGCCAGAGCTTGCCATTGATCTTCCGCTGGACGGAGGACGTGCGCAGACCGTTCATGATCGACTGGAGCAGCTGCGGCTTCACCTCGCGTTCAAGCAAAGCGATCGACTCCTGATAGGGTTTATTGCAGCGGAGCAGACGGCCGGAGCCGTCGAACATCGCCACGGGGATGATGGTGTTGTCGATGAGCAGCTGATTCTCGCGTTCGCGCTGCTGGATTTCGCGCAGGGCGTTGCAGCGGTCCACGGCCATGGAGAGCAGCGACGCGGCGGCCTGCACCATCTGGAGATCGGCGGGACTGAAATGCGTCCTGAAGCTGACGTAATGGATGGCAAGCCCCCCCCAGAAACGTCCCTTGATGCTCACGCGGGCGATCAGCGCGGATTTGGCGTGGCAGACGACGTCCGGCAAATCCGCGTAGAGCGGCTCGACGTTCTCGAACGCGAGCACGGGCTCCTTGCGTCTTTCGCGGCACTGTTTCAGGATCGGGCAGTTCGGATCGTGTTTGCCGAGACGCTCGGTGCCGGGGCGCGTCCATTCGTTCATGAGGAGGAAACCGTCCGAAGGCTTCTGGGGGAGCATGAGGACCCGGTCGCAATGCAGGACGTCGAGCAGCTGTCCGGCAAGATAATCGCAGAATTCGCGGATGTCCGGATTCTCGTTGAAATAGGAGAGGATGTTCATCTTGAACTTCTCGACCCCGTGCAGCTTGCGCTCCTCTGTCACATCGTGCGCGACGCCGATCAGCATTTTCTTGCCCTGGTCGGTGCGGAACGGCAGCAGCCATTTTTCGAAAACGTGCCAGCCGACTCCCGGCACGACCTCCTCGACTTCGGCATGGATCAGATCCTTCGACTCCATGACTTCGGCGTGTTCCGAGTTCAGCTTGTCCGCGACCACGTTCGGGAAGATATCGTAGTCCGTCTTGCCGAGCACCTCGTCGCGCGTACGCCCGATCATACGGCAGAACTTCCGGTTGCACAGGGAATAGCGGAAATCGTTGCCGGCATCCTTCACGAAGAAGGACATGGGCAGCGTATCGATGATCTGTTCCAGCAGACGGCTGGAGTCCGCCAGGTTCTCCTGTTCGCGGATGCGGTACAGGATGGCGGCGAACGTGTCCACCATCATGAGGCGGGGTTCGCTGTTGTAGGCCGGGAACGGCATGCGTCTCGTGAACTGGATGAGCATCGTGCCGATGTACTGCCGCTGGTTGAAGATCTCGAACGCGAGCTGGCAGGGCGGATAGCCGGGGCATTTTTCGGTGATTTCGGCAAGTTCCGGCACATGGGCGATCTCGGGGATCGCGCAGGCGTGTTTTTCCAGAAGGATGGGGCGCATGAATCCGATGAACTTTTCGCGGAGCTCAGGCGTGAGGTCCGGCAGTTTGCCCTTCATGTCCTCCCGGACGAACTCCGTGCGTTCCTCCATGTCGCGGTTCATCCAGACCATGCGGCAGCTGTCGAACTCGCGGAAGATGATCTCGGTGATGATCGACAGCACCTTGTTCATGTCGGTCTCATTCTGCGTCTTCTTCAGGATCTCGGCATTCGCCGTCTCGTACTTATGGAAGAACGCTTCCGCCGTGATGTCCTCGACCGTGCCGAGGATCAGACGCCGCCCGGACGGGGTGACATACAGGTTCTCCACGAGGTGCACGAACTGCGGAAATCCCTTGTCGTCCAGCAGCGCCAGACGGAAGTTCTGCGTATGCTCCGGATTCTGCACCGTCTTTTCGGAGAAGCCGCGCCATTGTCCGGCGACCGGAGCGGGAAGGAAGTCGGCGGCCTTTTTGCCGCGCACCTCCTGCTGATCGACACGGAATATTTGCGCGAAGCCGCGGTTCGCGCGCATGAACCGGAAATCATTGTCGACCTCCTGTACATATATGCCAAGCTGGATGTTGTTCGCGATGGTCCGGAGAAGGGTCTCCCCGTTTCCGGTTGCGCTCCAGTCGGAGTTCCCGGACTGCACGGACTTGACCGGGAAAAAGAGGATGCCCCCCTCCGTGCCGTCGGCCAGGACGACCGGCTGCATGACGGATTCGTACCACGCGCCGGAGGATTCGGTTTCGGCGCAGACATGGAATATGAGCTCAAAATCCGGCAGAGAAACGCGGTATACGCCGTCGCCGGGCTTTACGGCGTCGAACGGGATCAGTTCGTCAAGAGATTGTCCGGCAAGCTCGCCGGGACCTCGCCCGAACGCCTTTTCCGCGGACGGATTCCCGTACAGGATGACGCCGTCCCGCCCCCGGACGATCACACCGTCCGACAGATGGCGGTATACAGCATCAAAAGCCCCCGAAGCGAAGCGGATCGTTCCATTTTTCGTTTGTTCCCCGGCCATATTTTCGCGCGTCCTCTATAATTCAAAAAAAATAATCTTTTACTTTATCACGCGCTTTTGAAAATGTCAAGCGGAAATGATTAAAAAATCAGCATGGTGCGGACACGCCCGTTTTTTTCCGTCTTTTTTCCCTTGCACGGTTGATTTTTCTTTCATCGGCTGTATGTTATACAAAAACACTTCTCCGCTCGAACGAACCTCATTCCGGCCTCGCCGGGAAAGGATTTGCCCCGTGAAATTGAGAACCATCACACTCGGAATCGTCCTCGCGGCGACCGTCGCCCTGCCCGCCTGCATCTGCACGCAAAACGGATCGTCCGCCCCAAAGGAAACCGCGATCCATCATATCTATCGTGGCAATCCGCTCGCCACACGCTCGGACCTCCAGCGCGCCGCCGTCGACATCCTCCGTCCCCTGCTCCCGTACTACTCGGAAGGGAAGGCGCGGCTGCATCAGGGCTACACCGGCGCGAGCTACCCGGACAGCACCGCGGAGATGGAGGCGTTCTCCCGTCCCGTATGGGCGCTCGGCCCGCTCTGGGCGGGCGGAGGCCGGGATTCCGAGCTGTGGAACACCTTTATGCGCGGGCTGATCTCGGGCACCGATCCGGCAAATCCCGAGTATTGGGGCAATGTCGGCGACTACGACCAAAAGATCGTCGAGATGGCGGCGATCGGGCTGGCGCTGGCGATCGCGCCGGAACAAGTCTGGGAACCGCTGACGAAGGAACAGCAGGACAACGTGTACAACTGGCTGAACAACGCGAACCTCCGCAAAGCATGGCCGTGCAACTGGGAGATGTTCCGCGTGGTCGTGAACCTCGGATTCCGGCGCGTCGGGCGTCCCTACGATAAAAAATCGGTCGAATCCGCGCTCAACGCCATTGAGCCGTGGTATCTCGGCAACGGCTGGTACACCGACGGCGAAAACGCCCACGCCGACCACTACAACTCCTGGGGCATGCACTTCTACTGCCTGCTGTACGCCGCGCTCATGAAGGACGAGGACCCCGTCCGCGCCGAGCTCTACAAGGAGCGCGCCCGCGTCTTCGCGCAGGACTACATGTATTATTTCGGCGATGACGGCTCCGCGATCCCGTACGGACGCAGCCTCGCCTACCGGTTCGCCGAGGCGGCGTTCTGGGCGGCATATGCCTACGCGGACGTCGGCGGGATCGAACCCGGCGTCCTGAAGGGGCTTTTCCTGCGGAACATGCGGAAATGGCTCAGCCGTCCGATCTTCGACACGAGCGGCGTCCTGACGGTCGGCTACGCGTACCCGAACATGAGCATGGCGGAGAGCTACAACGGATTCGGCTCGGTCTACTGGGGCATGAAGTCGTTCCTTGTGCTTGCGCTCCCCGAAGACCATCCGTTCTGGGCCGCCGAAGAACTCCCGATGCCGGAGCTCCCCGCCTCGCGCCGCATGGACGGTCCGCATTTCATCGCCCAGCGCGACGGCGCGCACTGCGTGTTCTTCGCCGCCGGGCAGAAGCCGCGCATGCAGCATACGCACGGCCAGGCGAAATACGAGAAGTTCGCCTACTCCAACCTGTACGGATTCGGCGTCCCGAAGGGTCCCTACGGACTCTCCCAGATCGTCCCGGACTCCATGCTCGCCGTCACCGACGTCGGCAGCGACCGCTACGCCGTGAAGCGCGACACGAAGGACTACGAAGTCACCGACGACTGGATCCGCACCGACTGGTCCCCGCTCATGGGCGTCACCATCCGCACATGGATCGTCCCCGCCCTCCCCTGGCATGTCCGCATCCACGAGATCACCGCCGACCGGCCGCTCCAGACCTTCGACGGCGGATTCGCCTTCCCCGCGGACGGCGTCTCCGCAAAGACCGACCGTAAGTCTGTCTTCGTCTCGCAGTCCGGCGGCATGTCCTGCGGAGCCGTGGACCTCTCCGGCGGGCGCAGTCCGGTCAACCAGAACACGGAGCCGAACACAAACCTGATCCTGCCGCGCGCCACCATCCCCGGGCTTCAGGGCGACATCCAGAAGGGCACGACCACGCTCGTTTCCGCGTTCTACTGCGGAACCGGCGAGCGGGGAGAAACGCCGTCCGTGACGACCTCGGACAATGCCTACACCGTGCACATCGGCAGCAGGACCATCGTGATCCCTCGCAAAAAATAAAGGAAAAAATATTTAAGGTTTTTACGTTTTTCCGCTTGACACTTCTCTTTTTCCGTGTATATTTAGTTTTTAACAGAATAAATTACCCGAGCTAAGCTCAAATCTCAACCCCAAGGAACCACACAATGAACCGCAAAACGACCGGAAGCATGCTCCTCGCCCTGATCGCCATGACCATCGGCGCGACCGCCTGCCAGTCCGCCCCAGTCCCGGAAGCCGATCCCGAAGCCTCCGTCAAGGGCACTATGACCGTGAACATGAACGACAAGCTCAAGATCTCCGACACCATGTTCGGTATCTTCTTCGAGGATATCAACTACGGCGCGGACGGCGGCCTGTACGCCGAGCTCGTGGCGAACCGCGACTTCGAATGCACCCCGGCCGACGCGCGCGGCTGGAGCGCGAAGAAGTTCTGGGTCGTCGACGGCGGGAACATGAAATTCGACATCGCCACCGCCGATCCGATCCACGCGAACAATCCGCACTACGCCGTGATCTCCGCCGACGCGGTCGGCCCCCGCCTCATCAATGAAGGTTTCGGCGGTTTCCGCTATGAAAAGGGCGCGGACTACAACTTCTCCATGTTCGCCCGCCAGCAGGGCAGCAAGCCCGTCAAGATCGAGGTCGGCCTCCTCTCCGACACCGGCGCGGTCCTCGCCTCCAAGACGGTCACAGTGGACGACAAGACCTGGGACAAGGTCGATTTCACCCTCACCGCCAGCGCCGGCAACTCCACCGCCGACGCCTGCGGCAAGTTCTATCTGAAGCCCCTCACCGCCGGCGCGGAAGTCGCCGTCGACATGGTCTCCCTCTTCCCGAAGGACACCTTCAAGGGCCGCAAGAACGGTCTCCGCAAGGACCTCGCCCAGACGCTCGCCGACCTGAAGCCGCAGTTCGTCCGCTTCCCCGGCGGCTGCGTGGCGCACGGCAACAGCTGGCAGGACGACTGCTACTACTGGAAGGATTCCGTGGGCTCGCTTGAGGAACGCAAGCCGATTAAGAACCGCTGGGGCTATCACCAGACCCGCGGCCTCGGCTACTTCGAATACTTCCAGTTCTGCGAAGACATCGGCGCGTACGCCCTCCCGATCATCACCGTCGGCGTCGACTGCCAGTTCGCCGGTCGCCAGCAGGCGGTCCCGATGGACCAGATGGGCAGGATCGTGCAGGACGCCCTCGACCTCGTCGAATTCGCCAACGGCGCCACCGACACCAAGTGGGGCGCTCTCCGCGCCAAAATGGGACATCCGAAGCCGTTCGGCCTGAAGTATATCGGCCTCGGCAACGAGGAACAGATCACCGACGCCTTCGAACAGCGCTTCAAAATGGTCAACGACGCCCTCGTCGCCAAGTATCCCGACATCGTCGTGGTCGGCACGGTCGGACCCGGCGCGTCCGGCGGCGACTACGACCGCGGCTGGAAGTTCGCCCGCCAGGAGAAGCTCCCGATCGTCGACGAACACTTCTACATGAATCCGAACTGGTTCGTGGACAGCGCACAGCACCGCTATGACAACTACGACCGCACCGGCCCGAAAGTCTACGCCGGCGAATACGCCGCCCACGCGCAGGGCAATCCCCGTCCGAACACCATCGAGACCGCCCTCGACGAAGCGATCTTCCTGACCGGCGTCGAACGCAACGGCGACGTCGTCGTGATGTCCTCCTACGCGCCGCTCCTCGGCAAGCACGGCAACATGCAGTGGACCCCGAACATGATCTACTTCTCGAACACGAAGATCGACAAGACCACGACCTACGAGGTTCAGAAGCTCTTCGGCGCGAACGCGGGCACGAACTACCTCAGGAACAAGCTCGACTTCGGCAGCGCCCTCGACCGTCGCCAGACCCTCCGGGTCGCCGCCTCCGCCGTCGAGACCAAGGACGGAGACACCGTCCTGAAGTACGTCAACACCCTCGACCAGGCCGTCTCCATCACCGTCACGCTCGACAACGGCAAAGGCATCCCCGCCTCCGCGAAGCGCACCGTCCTCACCGGACCGTCCTTCACCGGCAAGGAATACACGCTCACCGACAACTACATCAAACTCGGCAAGACGTTCACAGTGAACCTCCCCGCCCACTCCATGACCGTCATCCGCTTCTGAGCGGACGGCGGTTTGCCTGAGACCGGGCAAACCTGACAACGAAGCCTGTTCCGTCCGCACATCGTTCGGGACAGGCTTTTTTCGGCGGTCCTCCGCCTCGGAACGAAGAAAGAACAAAAAAAAGAAAAGATTTTATTCGGAAGATACAATATTTCGCATCAACGAAACGTTATTTGGTTGGTTCGAGTCGATCCGGGCATCGCCCGCCCCCATGGATCCGGCGAAAAAAAACGCCGGGAGGTCCGGACGCCGACGGCACCATGACAGACAGACAAGAGAAAGGAACCACGGCTATGAAGAAAAACTACACGGCATTCATTCTCGCGGCATTGGTCATTCCCGCAACAGGGCTTCTCGCGCAGGGACGCGGCGGCGGTCGCGCAGGCGGTGGCGGAGGACGCCCCAGCGGCGTTATGCCCGGAGGTCAGCCCGGCGGAGCTCGTCCCGGCGGCGCGTTCAATCCCGGACAGCCCGGCGGAGGACGTCCCGGCGGCTCGTTCAATCCCGGCGGCCCCGGTCCTGCCCCTGTCGAACGTCATCTCGGCGGCGCAGTCGTTATTCCTGGCGGCGGACGTCCCGGCGTGCGTCCGCTCGATCCTCTTCCGCCGCCCCCTCCCCCGACGGGCGGTCCGGTGGTCGTCAGTCCCGAATTCTTCGATCCGCTGCTGCCCGGCTACGGTTCCTACGGCTACCGGTACGGCCGCGTGATCGTGGTCCCGCCGTCCGTCATCGTCACGGAACCGGACACGGTGCGGCAGGAAGTCGTGGTCACGCCGGCCGAACCCGAAACGAAAGTCGTCCCGGCGGTCGAGGTGAAGACCGAGGAAAAGCCCGTCGCGGCGGCCGCTCCGGTGAAAGCGGGCGATTTCCAGCTCGTGCTACTGGAGGACGATTCGGAGGACGCCACGCCCGCCGTCTGCTACAAGACCGGCGAGGAGATGAAGTTCACGTTCTCCGTGAACAAGCTCGCGCAGAATCCGGTCGAGGGAAAGCTCTTCCTGAAGTGGAAGCGGTCCGGCGACGACGGCCTGGTCGAACAGGGCCGCACGGAGATCTCCGCCGGTCAGGCGCTCACGCTCGCCACGAGCATCGACCGTCCCGGATTCGTCCGCATCGAGGCTTCGCTCGAGGACGAAGCGGGACGCGACCTGAAGAGCAAGTTCGACGGCGGCGCGGGCGCGGAGATCGAAAAACTCACGCAGGCAGTCCCGGAACCCGAGGACTTCGACGCGTACTGGACGAAACAGAAGGAACAGCTCGCCGCCGTCGCCGCCACGCCCGAACTCAAAAAGATCAAGGCGAAGCAGGACGGTTTCGACGCCTACGAGGTCAAGATCCCGTGCGCCGGGCCGCGTCCCGTGACGGGCTATCTCATCATCCCGAGCGGCGCGGAGGCGAAATCCCTGCCCGCGAAGGTGCATTTTCAGGCGTACGGCGTGCGCGACCAGGCGGTCCCGGACGGCGTGCCGGGCATGGTCTACTTCGACGTCAACGCGCACGGGATCGAGCTGAGTCAGCCGAAATCCTACTACGACGGCATCCGCGCCCAGCTCGGCCACTACGCCTACAACAACGAGGAAAACAAGACGCCCGACACCTCGTATTTCCGTTACATGGCGGCGCGCGTGATCCGCGCGTTCGACTTCGTCAAGACGGTGTCGGCGTGGAACGGCAAGGACCTCGGCGTGATCGGTTACAGCCAGGGCGGGCTTCAGGCGGCATGGGCGGCCGGACTCGTCCCGGAGATCACCCACGCCGAGATCGGCATGCCGTGGTGCTCCGACGTCGGCTGCGCCAAGGCGGGCCGCCAGCGCGGCACCTGCCCGGACTACCAGCCCGGCCTCGACTACTTCGACCCGGTGAACCACATCAAGCACGCCCCCGCGACGTGCCTGGTCGACATCGTGCGCGCGGGCCTCGGCGACTACGTCGCGCAGCCCTCCGGCGTCGCCGTGCTGTTCAACAACGCCCCCGGCAAAAAGCGCGTGATCTACTACCAGAACTGCGCCCACGCCGAGCCGAACGCCCTCTCCACGCCGATCGTCATGCGGACCGAGGACTGGCCGGAACCCGAGGCAAAAACGGAGTGAAGCCCAGACAGCTTCGTCAGGATCAGGCGCGGCGCAATCGCGCAAAAACAATACGGCTCCGGAGCAGGTTTTCCGGAGCCTTCTTTTACCTCAAAAAAGAAGAGTTTTTACGGGAATCAACGGTCCGCGGACGAAACGGCGCCCGCGACTTTCCTGCGGAGTTACTTGACGGGGATCAGGGAAACGAAGAATTTCTTGAGACCTAACGGCAGCATATTTTTCTCCGGGCGTTGGCGGGGTTCAGTTCTGTTCGGTTTTCTGGTAAACGCGGACGTAGTCGACGTACATATAGACTGGGAACGGCACCTTCGTCACGTCGCCGCCGTTGTCGCCGCCGAGCGCCAGGTTTACCAGCAGATAGTGCGGCTGATGAAACGGATTCTCGACGGAGCGGAAGCGTGCGTTTCGGACCTCGGCGATGGAGGAGTCGTTCACGGCACGTCCGTCCACGGACAGCACGATGCGGTTCTCGTCCCAGTCCATCGCGTACACGTGGAACTTTTCCGCCCAGTCCGGGTCGTCTTTCCGGTATTCTTTGATCGGCGTGCGGACGGTGTTCCATTCGGGCGTCCACGCGCCGCCGGGCGCGGCCCAGCAGAAATTCGCGAGGACCGTTTCCTTGTAATACTCGAAGATATCGATCTCGCCGCAGGACGGCCAGTTTTCGGACACGCCGAGCGTCCAGAACGCGGGCCAGGAGCCTTCCATCAGGGGCGCTTTGATGCGCGCCTCGATGCGGCCGTACCGAAACGAATGCAGCCCCTTCGTGATGAGGCAGGCTGAGGTGTATTCGATGGGGCGATTGTCCCCGCCGAACCCGAACCAGCCGCCATTCCTCCGAGGATTCGGAAGCGGCTGCGCGTGGTGTTCCGCCGTGATGACCAGGCATCCGTCGCGCACCTCGGCGCTCTCCGGACGGTACCACTGCGCCTCGTGGTTCCGCACGTACCCGGTCTCGTACGTCCAGTTCGCCGGGTCGGGGCGTCCGTCCGCGTTGAACTCGTCGGACCAGACCAGCTTCATCCCGGCGGGCGGATTCGGCGCGAAGGGATCGGCATCGGGCGCGGATTCCGGCGCGGAAACAACGGAATCGGAGGATTTCTCCGCCTGCTGCGACGTTTGGGCGGGGCCGCACGCGACGAGGGCGCAGGCGAGGAGAATCGGAAGGGACAGAAGGGACAGGACTTTCATCATCGGACCTCCTGAGCTGGGCGTTTCCGGGAATCCGCCTCAGTTCGAGGCGGGCATCGACATCAGGAACTCGGCGTTCGTCGAGACCTTCTTGAGCTTGGAGATCAGGACCTCCATGGCCTCGACGGGCGGGACGCCGGTCATCGCCTTGCGGAGCGTCCAGACGCGCGGGAGTTCGTCGCGGTGGAGCAATAATTCCTCCTTGCGCGTGCCGCTCGCCTCGATGTTGATGGCGGGGTAGACGCGCTTGTCGACGAGACGGCGGTCGAGGTGCAGCTCCATGTTGCCGGTGCCCTTGAACTCCTCGAAGATGACCTCGTCCATCTTGCTGCCGGTGTCGATCAGCGCGGTGGCGATGATGGTCAGGCTGCCGTAGTCCTCAATGTTGCGCGCCGCGCCGAAGAAGCGTTTCGGCTTGTGCAGGGCGTTGGCGTCGACGCCACCGGTCAGGATCTTGCCGCTGTGGGGCTGGAGCGTGTTGTAGGCGCGGGCGAGACGCGTGATGGAGTCGAGCAGGATCACGACGTCCTTCCGGGATTCCACCAGGCGCTTCGCCTTCTCGATGACCATTTCGGCGATCTGCACGTGACGTTCCGGCGGCTCGTCGAAGGTCGAACTCACGACCTCCGCGTTCGAGCTCACGCTCATCTTCATGTCGGTGACTTCCTCGGGGCGTTCGTCGATCAGCAGGATGATCAGGATGACGTCGGGGTTGTTTTTGATGATCGAGTTCGCCATCTTCTGCAGGAGCACGGTCTTGCCGGTGCGCGGCGGCGCGACGATGAGGCCGCGCTGGCCGAGTCCGATCGGCGTCACCAGGTCGACGATGCGGCCGCACATCTCGTCCGGCGTGGTCTCGAGGAAGAGCCGCCGGGTCGGGAAATACGGCTTCAGCTCGTTGAACGGGATGATGTCGCGCTTGCATTCGGGCGACTGGTGGTTGATGGCGGTCACGCGGAACATCGCGAAGAAGCGTTCCTGTTCGCGCGGCTGACGGATCTCGCCCTCGATGAAGTCGCCGGTGCGGACGGCGTAGCGGCGGACCTGGTTCGGGCTGAGGTAGATGTCCTCGGAGGACGGCAGGTAGCTGTAGTACGGGGAGCGGAGGAACCCGAATCCGTCGGGCATGACCTCCAGGAAGCCGCTGCCGACGAGGACGCACTTGTCGCTGTTGGCGCGGGCGATCTCGAAGACGAGCTCGGATTTGGTGAGGACGCCGACGCCCTCAATGCCCATTTCGCGCGCCATCTGGCTAAGCTCGGTGATGTTCTTCTGCTGGAGCTCGGTGATGTTCAGGGTCGGCGGCGGGATCGGCTCGCCGTTCTCGTCGTACTCGATGCGCGGACCGTTGCTGTAGTTCTGCTGCGTCATCTTCATGAGGCGGCGTATTTCGGCGTAGGTCGGATCGTCGCCGCCCTGGCGGATGCTGTTGTAGCCGCCGCCGTTGCCGCCCTGGAACCGGCGCTTCTGGTTCTGCTGGTTCTGGTTGTTCTGCTGCTTGTTGAACTGACGGTTGTTCTGCTGGTTGTTGTTGAACTGACGGTTGTTCTGCTGATTGTTGTTGAACTGGCGATTATGCTTGTTGTTGCGCTGGTTGTTCTGATTGTTCTGCTGGTTCTGGTTGTTCTGCTGCTTGTTGAACTGGCGGTTGTTGTTCTGCTGGTTCTGGTTGTTCTGCTGCTGAACCGCCGGACGCGCCGCGGCGGTTTCGCCCTGCGCGGGAGCGGCGGTTTCACTCTGCGGACGCGGTTCGGCGGGCGCCTGTTCGCCGAGGTCGCGGCTCTCCATGTTGTCGTCCGGGAAATCCGGCATGGCGGCCTCCTCGCGCGGCATCCGGGCGGGGGCTTTCGGAGCCGGGGGCACATAGACGATGCTGTCGTCGTCGGGCGGGAGGTCGACGGACGCGCCGCCGGATTCGTTCATGCCCGCGACCACGATCTCGTTCGGGCGTATTCCGCCGGGGAATTCCTGTTCCTGCGGACCGCCGTCGAAATCTTCGCCGTCGTCGTCGAGGTTGAATTTATAGGTACGGACGGCTTTTAATCCCTTGCGGGAGCTCGGCGTGAAGGAGTCGACATGCTGGACGGAGGCGGGGTCGTAGTCGCCGTCGTCGCCGAAATCCGCCTCGGACGCACTGCCGCGGGAAGCGGCGGAATGGGCGGCGGAGCTGGAACCGAACGCGGCCCGGACCGGAGCGGCGGGCTTTTCTTCCGGTGCGGATTCCAGCGGCAGATCGGGAGCATTTTCCGCGTCGTCTTCCGGACGTTTTTTCGGCGGACGGCCGCGGCGTTTTTTCACGGGCGCTTCGGCTTCCGCCTCAATGGCCGGGGCCGCCTGCTCCGGCGTTTCATTCTGTACGGGATTCTGGTTTTCGGACTGCATGTTTTCCAATTCGTCGGACATCAGTTTTTCCTTTCGGATATGGTTATTTTGAATTTGAATTATAGGACAAATAAAAGGGGGAAAATAGATTCTATTTGGATGAAAACAGGGTTGATCTCAAATGCGCGGCCAGCTCGAAACACTGTTTCCGCAGATGGTCAAGACCTCCGTTGTTGATGAGGCCGAAGTCGGCGCGGGCGAGTTTCGCATCGGTGGACATCTGCACGTCCAGACGCGATTCCGCATCCTCGCACGTCAAACCGTTGCGCGCCATCAGCCGTTCAATCTGCATTTCACGCGGCATCCAGACCGCGATCGTGTGCGAATACTTCGTTTCCCAGCCGATCTCGAAGAGCAACGGAACCTCGACCAGGACCAGTTCGTTTTCCCCGACGGCATCACGAACCATAAGCTCGTGCAGACGCTGTTCCACCGCCGGATGCACCAGCGCATTCAGCGACGCAAACGCCGCCGCGCGGTCCGATGCGGCGAAAAGCCGTTTCGACAGCGCCGCCCGGTCGATGCGGCGATCCGGGGGCACGACGTCGTCGCCCCAGTTTTTCCGCATTCCGGCAATCAGGTCCGGCGTGGGTTTTTCATAAAGGTCGTGGCAGATCGCATCGGTGTCGTAGACATGAGAGAATCCGGCTTCCAGCAGGAAATGACCCGCCGTCGTTTTTCCGCATGCGATTCCGCCAGTCAGAGCAAGAGGGTTCAACTCTTCCGTCTCCGTGCGGGTTCTTTTCGGGTTTGTGATTCCGGAATGCGTTTCTTGAGCCGTCCAGGGCAAACATTCCGGGGGTCCGGCAATCCGTCCGAAAATGCTACAGGCGGATGATGCCTGCCGGACGGGTGGGAGGTTATGACCGATAGCCCGGATAAACATCAGAGTTCCGGCGCGGTCATAAGAAAGGGGATGTGTTAATGTAGCATGCTCCGTTCGTTTTTTCAAGCGGAAATCCGGAAAAAAGCGGAAAAATCGCCTGAAACGGCTTCATTTCGAGCACGGGACGCGCCTGAAACACCGTCTTCCCGCGGCGCCCGTGACTTTTTTGCGAACACGCCGAAAAAATCGGCGTTTCCCGGTTGATAAATCCCCGTTTCACGGTTATATTATTAGGAGAAAAATCTTTGAAAACAGATGCGCGACTCCCCCGTCTTTTTTGTCCCCCCTGCCCCGCCCGCCGATGCCCGGCCACAGAACCGGACTGTGCCGTGCGCAGCTCAGGCGCGGCCTCAAAAAAACGCAGGCCGCCGCGCGGAAAACACGGAAAACGACGATGAACGAGATCGGATTTGACAACACACGCTATCTGGAGGAACAGTCCGCCGAGATCCTGCGCCGCGCCGAGCGGTTCCAGAACAAACTTTACATCGAATTCGGGGGCAAGCTCGCCTACGACTACCATGCCGCGCGCATCCTGCCCGGCTTCGATCCGAACGTCAAGCTCAAATTGCTCCAGCGTCTGAAGGACAAGATCGACGTCGTGATCTGCATCTACGCGGGCGACATCGAACGCAAGAAAATCCGCGCCGACTTCGGCATCGCCTACGATGCCGACACCTTCCGCATCATGGACAACCTCCGTTCGCTCGGCATCAGCGTGAAGGCGGTCGTCGTAACCCGTTACGAGGACCACCCCGCGGTCAACAACTTCATCACCAAGCTCGAACGCCGCAACGTCGCCGTCTACAAGCACAAGACCATCAAGGGCTATCCTGCCGATGTCGACCTCATCGTGAGCGACGCCGGATACGGTGCGAACCCGTACGTCGAGACCGATCGTCCGATCGTCATCGTGACCGGTCCCGGCCCCAGCAGCGGCAAGATGGCGACCTGCCTTTCCCAGGTCTACCACGAACACAAGCGCGGCGTCGCAGCCGGCTACGCCAAGTTCGAGACGTTCCCAGTCTGGAACCTCCCGCTGAACCACCCGGTCAACATCGCCTACGAGGCCGCCACAGCCGACATCGGCGACGTGAACATGGTCGACTCGTTCCACCTGGACGCCTACGGAACGACCGCGGTCAACTACAACCGCGACATCGAGATCTTCCCCGTCGTCCGCCGCATCATGGAACGCATCATGGGCAAAGGCAACGTGTACAAGTCCCCGACCGACATGGGCGTGAACCGCGTCGGATTCGCAATTTCGGACGACGCCGTCGTGCGCGAAGCCTCCAAGCAGGAGATCATCCGCCGCTGGTTCCGCTACAGCGCGGAATACGCCCTCGGCGCCACCGACCTCAACACCGTCCAGCGCGTGCAGATCCTCATGGACAACCTCGGCATCAAGGGCGAGGACCGCCCCGTGGTCATCCCCGCACGCGAGACCGCCGCGCAGGCTGCGCAGATCCCCGGACACGGCAACGACGGTTTCTACTGCGGCGCCGCACTCCAGCTCCCCGACGGCCGCATGATCACCGGCAAGAACTCCCCCCTGCTCCACGCCGCGGCCGCTTGCGTGCTGAAGGCGCTGAAGGCGCTTGCGAACCTCCCGCACGAACTCGATCTGCTCTCGCCGGACGTGATCGACTCCGTGGCGCACCTCAAAAAGACCCTGAAAAACCCGCGCGTCAGCCTCGACCTCGAGGAGACCCTGATCGCGCTCGCCGTCAGCACCACCGCCAATCCCGCCGCGAAGCTCGCGCTGAACCATCTCTCCCAGCTCAGCGGCTGCGAAATGCACCTTTCCCACCTCCCCGCGCAGGGCGACGCCGCCGGGCTCCGCAAGCTCGGCGTCAACCTCACCAGCGATCCGAAATTCGCCAGCCGCGACCTCTTTGTGGAATAATCCGTCATGACTGATCCCGTCCAGGCCAGAAAACAAGTCCTGAAATCCTGCCGCCGCGTCGTCCTGAAAGTCGGGACGCGCCTCCTCGCCGACCGGACCGCCATCGCGCGCCTGGTCACCCAGATCCACGCCCTCCGCGAATCCGGCCGCCAGGTCATCCTGGTCTCCTCCGGCGCGGTCGGCATGGGCATGCGCGCCGCCGGGCTCAAACGCCGTCCTCGCCACCTCTCCGAGGTCCAGGCGCTCGCCGCCATGGGCCAGGCCACGCTCATGGCGATGTACGAGGCGGAATGCCGCAAGTACGATTTCCGCGCCGCCCAGCTGCTCCTCACGGCCGACGACCTGCGTTCCCGCGAACGCCACCTCAACGCCGTGAACTGCATCGAGGCGCTGCTCGCACACGACGTGCTCCCGATCATCAACGAAAACGACCCGGTGTCCGTCAGCGAACTCAAGTTCGGCGACAATGACACGCTCGCCGCCCTCCTCGGCTCCATGATCCGCGCCGACCTCACGATCATCCTCACCACCGTCGACGGCCTCCTCGACAAGAACCCGGACGGTACGCTCGGCGACCGCATCTCCGTCGTACACGGCGTGACCGCTCAGCTGAAAGAGATCGCGTCCGGCACCGACGACGCGGCGTTCTCCATCGGCGGCATGGCGTCCAAGCTCAAGGCCGCCGAGGTTCTGAACAGCGCCGGCGAAGCGCTCTGGATCGCCTCCGGCGAGGACGCCGACATCATCGCGCGCATCTTCGCCGCCGAGGACGTCGGCACGGTCTTCCTCCCGCAGGACGGCATGCACAAGATGGGGTCCCGCAAACGCTGGCTCGCCTCGTTCTCGCGTCCCGCGGGCATCATCGCCATCGACGACGGCGCGGCGAACGCCCTGGTCAAAAAAGGTTCCAGCCTGCTCCCGTCCGGCGTGGTCTCCATCACCGGGGCGTTCAAACGCGGCGACGTGGTGAAGATCGTCAAAGCCTCCTCCGGCGCGGTCCTCGCAAAAGGCATCACTAATTTCTCCTCGGATGAAGCCGCGCTGATCGCGCATCACAAGTCCGGCGACCTGACCGCCATCCTCGGCTGCGACGCCGAAGAGGAAGTCGTCCACCGCAACAACCTCGTCCTGCTCTGACACGTTTCCCCTGCCCCGCCCGGTTACGCCATGAAATTCTACATCAAGACCTACGGCTGTCAGATGAACCTGCGCGACTCCGATTCCGCCGCCGCGCTGCTCATCGAACACGGTTTCCTGCCCGCCGACGGAGAGGCGGACGCCGACCTCGTGATCCTGAACACGTGCAGCGTGCGCGACCAGGCGGAACGCAAGGCGATCGGCAAGCTCGGATTCCTCGGCAAGCTCAAACGCGAGCGTCCGTGGATGATCTTCGGCATCATGGGCTGCATGGCGCAGAGCCGCGGCGCGGAGCTGCTGAAGTCGATCAGGCACCTCGATTTCGCCATCGGCACCGACCAGATCCATCGCATCCCGGAGATCGTCGAGCAGATCGCCGCGAAACGCGAAAAGACCGCATCCTTCGACCGCGCGTCCGCCGAGACGCCCGGCATCGACTCCCACAGGTTCGACGGCGCGGAGTCCCCCCACTCCGCCTTCGTCTCCATCATGCGCGGCTGCTCCCGCTACTGTTCCTACTGCATCGTGCCGTTTGTGCGCGGCCCGGAGCGCAGCCGTCCGATGGACTCCATCCTCGCCGAATGCCGCACCCTCGCCGAACACGGCGTGCCGGAGATCTTCCTGCTCGGGCAGAACGTCTCGGCATACGGACTGGACAACACAGCCCCGCCGCCCGACGACGCCCCGTCGCCCTTCGGCGAACTGCTCAAAAATATCGCCGCCATCGACGGCGTCCGCCGCATCCGGTTCACCTCGCCCCACCCCGCCTACTTCACGCAGGCGCTCATCGACGCCTTCACGCAGACGGACAAAGTCTGCAAATACGTGCATCTGCCGCTTCAGTCCGGCTCCGACCGCGTCCTCAAGCTCATGAACCGTCCGTACGACACCGCGAAATACCTCTCCGTCACGGACCGTCTGCGCGCCGCCGCGCCCGGCATCTCGTTCTCCACGGACGTCATCGTCGGGTTCCCGACCGAGACCGAAGCGGATTTCCAGGCGACGCGCGAGCTGATGGACCGCGTCGGATTCGACAACGCGTTCATTTTCAAGTATTCGCCGCGCAAGGGCACGCGCTCCGCACAGATGCCAGACGACGTCCCGCAGGAGGTCAAGGAGGAACGCAACCAGATCCTGCTCGCCGACCTCGAACGCCGCGCCGAAGCAGCCAATAAGAAGCTCGTCGGACAGACGTTCGAACTCCTCGTCGAAGGTCCCAGCAAACGCAACTCCGCGCGCTGGAGCGGACGCACCGACACGTTCAAACAGGCCGTTTTCACGCCCAATCCCGCCCGGCCCGTCGCGTGCGGCGACTTCGTGCGCGTGAAGATCGTACGTTCCACCGCCACCACGCTGTACGGCGAACTGATCCCCGCCGAAAAAACGAATTGACGCCCCACGAAAGGCTTCCTCGCATGAAACTGCTCTTCTTCTCCGATGTCCACGGCGTACCCGGCACGCTGGAACGCCTTCTCGAACACGCCGACGCGCTTCAGCCCGACCGCATGGTCCTGCTCGGCGACGTCCTCTACCACGGCCCGCGCAACGGCGTCCCCGGCTGGTACGATCCGCAGAAGGTCGCCGACCTGCTCAACGCCCGCCGCGAACAGATCATCGCCGTGCGCGGCAACTGCGACGCCGACGTCGACCAGTTCCTCCTGAAGTTCCCCATCATGGCGGACTTCTCCGAAATCCTCACCGAAAACGCCCGCTTCTTCATCACGCACGGACACCTCTGGAACGCGACCAACGTCCCGCCCGTTCCGCAGGGAACCATCCTCGCGCACGGTCACACGCACATCCCGGAGATACGCCTCCTCCCCGAAGGCGTCACGCTCTTCAATCCCGGCTCCATCTCCCTGCCGAAACGCAACTTCCCGCCAACCTTCGGCTTCTTCGACGGCAAACAGCTGACCGTCCGCCGCCTCGAAGACGGCGTCGTCCTGATCCAGGGCTGATCCCGCCCCGCCCGCGGATCTTCTTTTCAAGTCCCCATACCCATCGCCCCAACAGGACAAAAACTGGTCCGATCATGCCATGGTCAGCCCCAGCATTCCCGTCCTGTTCGTTTTTTGTCTCATGATCCCGCCGTTCAGTACGGGATCCTCTTTTTGACGTCTGCATAATCCTCGTTTTATATTTTTTCAATTTTTCAAAAAAATATACCGTCGCGCTTGAAAATAATAGCTTGCCGTATATAGTAGTATAAAAAACTCCCGGCATATTCAAAACCAACTCGAACACCGTTCATTCAGTCTGTTTTCAACCACATTCAACCATCTGAAAGGATAGCTCATGCCTCATGTCGTTATTTCCAGCGGAACCCGGACCGTCTCAAAGATTGCATCGGACTATTACACAGTCAAAGGAAGCGGGGTGCTGCTCGTAGCCTCCGGCGGATCGGTCAAGAATACGTATACTGAGGCTTCCGGTTTCGTCGTGGTTGAGAGCGGCGGCCAGGCAGCAAATACCACTGTTTGCTCAGGGGCGACGGTGCAAGTCATGAAAGGGGGCCTGACAACAAGCGATTGGGTTTCCGGAGGCAGGATCAGCATCTACAGTGACGGCAGGACCAGTTGTTTGACACTTATCAACGGCGAAGCGAGGCTTGTCGGCGGGGCCGCATACGTCACCGATGTCGATAACGGCGGCTCGATGTGCTTGGGGCAAGTTGCATCCGGCTACAGCTATGCCTACGATACGAAACTGAAAAAAGGCGCGTACATGGAAGTCAACTCCGGCGCAAGAGCGATGTTAACCACGATCTCTTCCTCGGCCGAAATGAGAGTATATAGCGGCGGGATCGTATCCTCGACCATCGTATCCAACGGAGGTTTTTTCTATGTTTCCGGATCCGCCCTGAACACCGTTATCTCCGGCGGCACAATGAGTCTTTCCAGTGGCGGATACGCATCAAACACAAAGGTCAGTGGAGGTATCCTGTATATCGATAAGGGCGCGCGCACATCCGCGGCCACGGTGAACGGCGGTGTCGTGTCCATGACCGGATCAAGCTTCAACGGCACATATTCCGGCACGACTGTTTCCATCGGCAAGGGCGGCTACTCCCTGAATGAAGTGTTCCGCGGGGAATACTGCTCTCTTACGATCTCGGGCTCCGGGACCACCAGCGGCTCGGTCGAAAGCGCCATAATCGCCAACGGCGCGAAAGTCTATGTCCTTGACGGCGGACGATTCGAGGGAAACGTCAACGGCAGCGCCTTCATCTCGATGGGCGGCGGATACGTCGACGTCAAAAGCTCCTTCAACGGCTCTTTCACGGCGAAGGTGAACGGTGGTGTGTTCTGGGGCGCAGCCTGCAACATAAGTTCGGCCTCCGTCAGCGACGGGTCCATGAACCTGACGAACTCCGCGATCGTGTCGTCGGCAACCGTCTCGACCGGACGCATGAACCTTCTGAACGGCGTGGTCGTATCCAACGCGGCCATTGAGAAAGGCGCCGCGATCGGCATCTCCAGCGGCGGCAGGATGGGCAGCGGCGCGATCCGCGGCACGCTCGAAATGGCGCTCGGAGGAAGCGCGTCGAGCATGAGCGTCCTGAGCGGCGGGACCGCGAAGATCGGCGGAACCGTCGACAGGATGGGAATCTCGGGCGGCGGACTGAAGATCGAATCCGGCGGATCGGTGAAATACGCCGATTTCGTCAGCGGAGGATATGCTGCCGTCTTCGGCTCGCTCAGCTCGGCCATCGTCAGTTCCGGCGGCTCCCTTTCCATCTCCGGCGGTCTCGTTTCCAACGCGTTCGTTTCAGCCATGGGCAAGCTCAACATCAACGGCGGTTTCCTGAGCAGTTCCTATATCACCAGCGGCGGGACGCTGACCGTGAACAGCGGCGGATCGGTCGGAATGGGCGACATACTCGGATCGGCGGTCATCGACTTCGGCGGGAAAGCGACCGGACTGGCCGTGAAAACCGGCGGCAGGCTGACCGTTTCCGGGTCCGGGAACCTCAGCTCCTGCAACGTGTTAAGCGGCACGGTCGACGTCCGCTCCGGCGGCACGCTCACATACGGCAATGTCAGCTCGGGCGGCACCGTCACGGTGAACGGCAGCGCCACTGCAATCAACTGCACGGTCGGCAAGGGCGGTGTGATGAAGGTCTCCAAAGGGGGGAACAGTTACGTCCTCAGCATCCAGAGCGGCGGCAAGCTGACCGGATATTACAACTGCAGCGGACTGAGTCTCTCCTCCGGCGCGATCGCGGATTTCAATTTAGGCATGACCTCCGCGGGAAATTCATCTGCGCTTGTCAGCTTCCTCTCCTACCTCCATACTAAACCCCTGTTCACGCTCACGGTCGGTGCCTCGCAGGCGAAGGGCACGTACAAACTCGCGACGAGTGCGTCCGGGTTCGACTCGACGATCTCCGTGGTGAACACCTCCGGAACGGTTCTCGGCTCGCTCATGGTCGGCCAGACCGCGAACATCGGCGGCGTGAACTACAGGCTCGATCTCGACGGCGACAACGTGCTGTCCGTCACGGTCGGCGCGGCGGCATCGGTGAACGCGAAGAGCGACGTCGACGGCAACGGCATTTCCGACGTCATGTTCGTCTGGACCGGCAACAACTATGCGCACGGCTACTGGATGAACGGCACGAACACCTGGCAGTCGGCGAACAGCAACCATCCCGCCGAATGGGAAAACCTCGGCTGCCACGACATGACCGGAAAC
>ONQZ01000044.1 GCA_900320095.1 uncultured Lentisphaerota bacterium | reverse complement strand
TTACTATGCCGACGCGAACGACCTGCCCGACGGCAGCACGTGGGTGAACATCGGCTACCTCACAAACGAAAACAACATCCAGTGGAAGAACACGGTCGGAAATCTGACCGGGAGTGAGTCTGGCGTGAACTCGATCGTGTGGTACGCGCCCGAACTCTACGCGCTCGGCGTGTGGAAGGACGGCAAGGAAGACTGGGCGACGCTCAGCGGCAGTTTCGGCGGCGACGACTGGACGCTCGTCGGCTGCGGTGACTTCGACGGCGACGGCGCGGATTCCGTGCTCATGTCCGGCAACAACGGCCAGTATTTCTATGCGGTCGGCATCGACGGCTCCTCGACAGCCCTCGGCTCGACGAACTGGTCCGGCTGGGAAGTCCGTGCCATCGGCGACTTCTCGGGCGACCAGAAGGACGATCTCGTGCTGTTCCACAAGGCGACCGGATCCATGGTCATGTGCGCAAACGGCAACCTCGACAGCTACGTGTCCCTTGCTCAGCTTGATGCGAACGACTGGTTCGTCGTCGGTGCGGGCGATTACAACCGACCTGCTCGTGCGACAGTATTCGACCGGCATGCTGGGGTATTACAGCGCGGGCGACACCGCGCAGTGGGTCGAACTCGGCCGCGGCGTCGACATGAATTGGACCGTCATCGCATAAGACCGCAAGCGGTCCCGTGTAGTGCGCTCAGCTTCGCTTGCGCACAAAAAAGTCCTCCTCGGTCGTATGTGGCCGGGGGGAGGACATTTGCTTTTTGGGAAGAACACACTCGTGTCGGGGGGGATTCGTTTTTACAAAATCGGGAAAAAAAGCGGAAAGTCGGGGTTTATGCCTTGATTTTTCCGCCTTTTAAGGTAAAGTATAGTGAGAGATTATCATTTTTCACATACAACCAACTGCAAACAAACCTAACACACAAGGATTCCTCACCATGATGAAAAAACTTGCCTGCCTCGCAGCCTGCGCCGTTGCCGCGTTCGCTCTCTCCGCCTGCTCCTCCTTCGAAATGGCCACGAACACCAACAACGTGAAGTTCACGGACGGCGAAGCCGAGACCCTCGGCCACGTGAACGCCGACATCTGGGGCGTGTACGTCTTCGGCCTGCCCGTGATCTCCGGCAGCTCCGTCGAACCCGGCAAGTGCGTCGTCTTCAGCGACACCGTCGACACCAGCAACGCGGTCTCCTTCCTGACCCACAACGTCCAGAAGAAGCTCAACGCCAGCACCATCGTCGACGTCACCAGCGAACGCACCACCGGCTGGCTCGTCCCCACCGTGTTCTTCTTCTATCGCGACATCCAGGTCTCCGGCAACGTCCTGAAGTAATTCCGGGAGAACGTCTCTCCTATGCCTGACGCGAAAGGCAGCGGCAGTCAACGTCTGGAGAAGGTCCGGCGCAACATGCTCCGGATGACCTCTCCGGACGGGTTCGGCGACGACAGCGCGAAGGAATTCGGTTCCCTCTCCGCGATCAATGTCCCGCCGTGGCTGGCGCGTGCCGACGCGTCGTTCGACCGGGCGGTCCGCCTGATCCGCGAATCCACGCCGCCCGGCCCCTCCGCACCCGCCCCCACGGTCCGCCTCGAATACTGGCGCGCGGTGCGGTCGCTCCTGCAGGAATCGGAGGAGAACCTCGCCTCCATCCACCATGTTTTCGAGAAGGCGGAGGAGATCCCGCTGGATGTCTCGGTCTATCTCGCGTTCGTCCGGTTCCTGCTCCGCCTCGTCATGCAGATCGCGATGGCGGCCCGGTCCGGCGTCGAACTCGCCGCGGACGCCCGCTGGTTCCCGTCGCCGCTTTTCCCCGCTGAATTCCAGGACACGCTCGCCGACGCGGAAGCCGTTTTCACGGCGTCCGAGGGACGCATCCGCCAGTTCGCGCTCGACAGCCTCACGCTCGACTCGCCGGCGCTCGACAAGATCCGTTCGGACTGCAAAAAAGCCCTGCCGAAAGTCGCGAAGGAACGCTACGAACGCGCGTTCGCGGCCTTTACGGAGCATTTCTCGCATTTCGGGGAGGAAACGTCCGCATGACGCCGCAAAAGGAAGAGGCTCCGCAGGAGGAGTCCACGACATTCGTACGTCCGCCGAAGAAGAAGGACTGGCGGATGATCTGCATCCGCATCGGCGTCATCGCCGCCGCGACCGTGCTCGTCTGCCTCTTCGTGCTCCGTCCGATGGTCATCAACGGCGAAAGCATGATGCCGACCTATTCCAGCCGCGGCTTCACCTTCGCGTTCCTGCCCTATTTTAAGCTCTACAGTCCGCAGCGCCAGCAGATCGTCATCCTCAAGCACGCCGGATTCAACACCTTCCTCCTCAAACGCGTGCTCGCGTTCCCCGGCGAAACGGTCGAGATGCGCGACGGCGTCCTGTACGTGAACGGCAAGGCGCTTGACGAGCCGTACGTGAAAAACGGATGCAACTGGAACATGACCAGCCGCGAGGTGCCGAAAGGCAAGATCTTCGTCCTCGGCGACAACCGCTCCATGCCCATGCACAACCACATGGGCGGCATGATCGAACAGAGCCGTCTCGCCGGCGTCCCCATCTGGTGAGCGCGCCATGGCCGGGCTTCATCTCAGCAGACAAAAATGGTTCGCGCTCGCCGCGGTCGTTCTGGCAACGGCGGCCGCCGTCTGGTTCTGCTATTTCCGCACGGACGACACGACCGCCGTCAAAAAACGCCTCCGCGAGGCCGTCGCGTTCGCCGAAAAACAGCCCAAGGGCTCCGGCATCAATCTCCAGGCGGCAGGCGCGGCGCACGCGCTCGGCGAGTTCTTCGCCATGGAGACCGACATCAGCATCTCCGGCGAGTCGCGCGGCCAGACCTACACGCTGTCCGCCTCCACGCGCGCACAGGTCGTCTCCTCGTATTTCATGCTGCGTCCGCTGCTCACCTCGCTGTCGGTCAGCCTCGATGAGATCGAGGTCGAGTTCACGGACGACAAACACGAATCCGCCTCGGTCAAATGCTCGGCGCTGGCGACCGGCATGACGCAGAACGGCGATTTCTTCCGCGAAGGCCGCCTGATCTCCGCCGAGATGGTCTATGAGGACGGCGAATGGCGGTTCCGTTCGCTCCGCGCCGATCCGGTCGTCAGCTTCGATTGAGTTTCCACTTTTCTTTGAAAGGTTTCCTATGATTTTATACGCAATTATCGGCGGACTTATCGGTTTTCTCCTCGGCGCGTTCATCCTGTTCCTGTGGATGAGGGCGAGATCGCGCACCGACGCCGCCCGCATCGCCGAACTTGAGGCGCGCACAGCCGCGTTCGATCAGGCGGTCGCCGACAAGGTCCGCGCGGAAACCGAGCTCGAACAGCTCAGAATCTCCGCACAGCGCGAACTCGAGTTCGCACGGCAGACGGCGCAGGCGCAGGCGGACGCCTCGGCGAAGGCGCATGAGACCGAACTCGCATCCATCCGAAGTCAGGCCGCCGCCACGCTCGACGCGGAAAAATGCCGCGCCGCGTCCGAGCTTGAGGCCGAACAGAAAAAAGCCGCTGCTCTGCTTGAGGCGGAAACGAAACGTGCGGCAGCCGAACTTGATGCGGAAAAACGCAAGGCGGAATCCGAACTCGCCGCCATGCGCGAGGCGCAGGCGCAGATGGAGAAGGTCACGAAGGAACGCACCGAGCATCTCCGTCAGGAATTCAAGGTCCTCAGCGAGACCATCCTGAAGGAGCGCACGGAAAACCTCCAGACCGCCAACAGGGAACAGCTCGCCGCCATCCTCTCCCCGCTCCGCGAACAGCTCGCCGTCTACAAGAAGTCCATGGACGACGTCCGCGAGAACGGCGTCAAGCTCAACGAATCCCTGAAGCACCAGTACGAATCCATGGTGAAGATGACCGAAAAGATCGGCACGGACGCGAACAACCTCGCGAACGCGCTGAAGGGACAGAGCAAGACGCAGGGCGACTGGGGCGAAATGATCCTTGAGACCATCCTCCGCAATTCCGGCCTCGTGAAGGGCGTCCACTACCGCACGCAGGACACCATCCGCGACGACGCCGGCAGGACCGTGAAGAGCGCGTCCGACCACATCATGCGCCCCGACGTGATCGTGAACTACCCCGACGGCAAGGCGGTCGTCATCGACAGCAAGGTCAGCCTCACCGCCTACACGGATTACGTCGCGGCCGACGACCCGAAGAAACGCGAGGACGCCCTCCAGCGCCACATCCGCAGCGTGCAGGCGCACGTCGATGAGCTGGTCAAGAAGGACTACTCCGCCTACCTCCGCAAGGGCGATTCCGTCGACTTCGTCGTCATGTTCATCCCGAACGACCCGTCGTACCAGGCCGCGCTGCAGGGCGATTCCGGCCTCTGGAACCGCGCGTTCGAGAAACGCATCCTCATCGTAAACCCGTTCAACCTGATGACGCTCCTCTACATCATCAAGGTCGCGTGGAACCGCATGGCGCAGGAACGCAACCAGCAGGAGATCGTGAAGACCGCCGAAACCCTGCTCGCGCGCGTCCAGCGCTTCTTCGCCGCGTTCGACGACGTCGGCCGCCAGCTCGAATCGACCGGGAAGAAATACGAGGCCGCCGTGAAGGCGCTCAGCGGACGGCAGGGACTCCTCGGGTCCGCCGAAAAGCTCAAGGCGCTCGGCGTCCCGGCCAAGAAGGACCAGAAGATACCCGAACGCTTCACCGCCCCCGAGTTTTCCTCCGATCCGCTCACAGTCCGCCTCATCGGCGAGGATGTGGAATCCGCTGAACCGGACGACGCCGGAACAAACGACAATCCCACGCTGTCCGATGAACTTGATCTGCCGCTGTCCGGCGCGAACGATGCTTCCGGCGATGCGGACGCAACCGACGAACCCTGACCTGAAAGACCGCCTGCCATGAAACTTTTCTCCGTTCTCTTCTGCCTTTTCGCATTCGCCGCCGGACTTTTCGCCGCGCCTGTCGATGAATCTTCGTGGAAACTTGCCACGCAGGGCGATGACCTCGCGCTCTCGCTCACCCTGCCCGACAATGCGCACGCCTATGAAGCCACGACCGGCCCAGTCCTGCCCGACGGCGTCGCGCCGGTCTCCGCCCCTGCGCCGAAACAGGAAAAGGACGCCGTGACCGGCGAGCTCGATTCGTTCTACGTCGGGCCGGGCATCATCACATGGGTCCTGCCGCAGGCCGCCGCGGTTGACGGCAAACTCAAGGTCAAATGGCAGGTCTGCGTCGGCGAAATGTGCTACATGCCGGGCTCCGCCGAACTCGCCGTCCCCGGAACCGCCTCAACGGATGAAACAAAATCTTCTTCCGCAGAAACCGAGGTTAAAAAGGATGACAAACCCGAAGACGCCGCGGTCGAGCTTCTGCCGTTCAAGCTGGAGCGGTCCGCCGACGGCTATCTCCCCGCCGAAAAATTCCTCGGATTCCTCACCGGAGACGAGTCCAAATACTCCGCGTTCACGTTCGCGGGCAAGGGATTCCTGATGATGCTCCTGCTCGCGATCCTCGGCGGCATCGCGCTCAACCTCACGCCGTGCGTGCTGCCCCTGCTCCCGGTCAACCTCGCCATGATCGGCGCGGGCCAGGCATCGGGCAACGGCAAGCTCACGCGCGTGTGGCACGGCATGGCGTATGGCGCGGGCATCATGATCACCTACGGCCTGCTCGGCGTGGTCTCCGTCCTGATGGGCACCACATTCGGCGGCATCGACTCCAGCTGGATCTTCAACGCCACCGTCGCCGTGATCTTCGTCGTGCTCGCGCTCGCCATGTTCGACCTCTTCGTCATCGACTTTTCCCGCTTCGGCGCGTCCGTCCGCATGCCCGAATCCGCCCATTTCGGCGGCATCTTCCTGATGGGCGCGCTGTCCGCCGTGCTCGCGGGCGCGTGTGTCGCCCCGGTCCTCGCCGCCGCGCTCGTCCAGGCCGCGAAAATGGTCGCGCACGGCGATTATTACGGCCTCGCCCTGCCTTTCGCGCTCGGATTCGGCATGGCGCTCCCGTGGCCCGTCGCCGCCGCCGGCATCGGGCTTTTCCCGAAGCCCGGACGCTGGATGATGCGCGTGAAACAGCTCCTCGGCGTGTTCATCCTCGGGCTCGCCGCATATTACGGCTGGACCGCCTGGACCCTTTTCGCCGACGGACGCGCCGAAGCCGCCGGCATGGCGTCCGCGCAGGAATCCGCCGGGGCGACCGCCGAGATCAACGCCGCGCTGAAGGAATCCGCCGCCACAGGCCGCCCCGTCCTCCTCGACTTCACCGCCGCCTGGTGCAAGAACTGCAAGGCGATGGAGCTTTCCACCTTCCAGGATCCCGCAGTCAAGACCGCCATGGACGGCATGATCTTCCTGAAAGTCCACGCCGACAAGCCGTCCGCACCCGAGACCGCCGCGCTCATGAAGGCGTTCGACGTCCCCGGCCTCCCCGCCTACCGCATCATCCGCCCGGAATAACAGCTGTATTTCAAGATATCCTTCCATCTTTCGGCAACTTTTGAAAGGACCGGAACCACCATGTCGTCTCGTTTCACACGCTTTGCAATGATCGGACTCGTCGCCGCCGTTTTCCTGACCGGGACCACCGCGTACGGGATCAGGATCCCGAAAAAAACGGACAAGCAGGTCGAAAAACCGAAAAATGAGGAATCGAAAACCGAAGACCAGCAAAAGGCGGAAGAACTGTATCTTCAGGGAGAGAAATACGATGAGGAGGACGAATCGGAAAAAGCCGTGGAGTGTTTCCGTCAGGCCGCCGAACTCGGGCACGACAAGGCGCAGATCCTTCTCGCCTACACCTATATGACGGAAGACAGGACGGACGAGGCGATCATGTGGTATCGCAAAGCCGCCGCGCAGGGAAACACCGCGGCGCCGACGCTTCTGGGGCGGATCTATTTCGAAGAAGAACAGAAGATGAACATGAAAGAGGCCGCGAAATGGTTCCGCATGGGCGCCGAACAGGGATCGAGCCTGGCGCTGCGGCAATACGGTATCTGCTGTTTTGAGGGGTACGGCGTGACGCAGGACCGCGAAGAGGCGGTGAAATGGTTCCGCAAAGCCGCCGAACAGTTTATCCCCGAACCCGAGGCACAGTACATGCTGGGCGTCTGTTACCGGGACGGCCTGGGCGTGACGCAGGACCGCGCGGAAGCCGTGAAATGGTTCCAAAAGGCCGCCGATTATCCGACTCCCGACGGCGCATACGGGCTCGGCGTGTGCTATATGGAAGGATACGGCGTCAAACAGGACATGAAGGAGGCCGTAAAATGGTTTCTCGAGGCCGCCGAATATGGTCGCCCGTACGCTCTGTGCGCGCTGGGCGTCTGCTACATGAACGGGCTCGGCGTGACGGAGGATCCCGCCAAGGCGAAGGAGTATTTCAAAAAGGCTATGGAAGGCGGCCACAGATATTCCCCTAAAGGGTTGCCGGAACGTGCGGAAGACGGCGACCATGAGGCGCTGTACTGGCTGGGGGTCTGTTACGAGGAAGGCTGGGGCGTCGAACAGGACGACGTCATGGCGGTCGCATGTCTTCTGGGCGCCGAACAGGACAACGACCGGGCGCAGGTCGCGCTGGCGCGGCATTACCTGAAAACCGGAGACCGGAAGGCGGCGGAACGCTGGCTCCGCAAAGCCGCGAAACGCGACAATCCGACCGCGAAAAAACTCCTGACGGAAGTCTTTCCCGGGAAAGAAGCCGAAGAGGAAACGGACAAATCCGTTCAGGCGGCGGAACTCGGAGCCACGATCGAACATCTTCAGGCTGCCTTGAAAACCGGCGATGCCGAGGCGGTCGCGTGGATTCAAAACGCCGCCGGACAGGGCGATCCGAAAGCGCAATGCGGACTCGGAATCTGTTATTCGCAGGGCTACAGCGTAACGAAAGACGCCGCCGAGGCGAAAAAGTGGTTCGCAAAAGGGATCGACGGCCTGCGCAAGGCGGCGGAATCGGGCGATCCCGAGGCGCAAACTCTGCTCGCCGGGTGCTATGGCGAGGGCAACGGCGTGAAAGCGGATCAGACGCTCTCCCTCATCTGGCTCCGCAAGGCGGCGGAACAGGATTTCGCCAGGGCGCAGCTGGCGCTCGCGCTCACGTATGTTACCGTGGATAAGGACAGGAAGGAAGCAGACAAATGGTTCCGCAAGGCCGCCGAAAACGGCGAGTCCGACGCCGTGAAGCTCATGAAACAGTTCCTCCCCGATCCCACGGAGACCGAACAGACAACCCCCTGAAGCCCGTCCCCGGCGAACAAAGCCCCGAGTAATGACCTCTTCCGGAACATCCGACAAAATGAACGACCAAAGGGATTCGCAATTTATGAATAGGAAGCCGCTCACAAAAATCGGAAACTTCCTTGCCCTTGTCATTCTCATCATGGAATTCCCTGTTTTCAGCTTCCTGATCACATTGGATCTGACGGTCAGATATGTTGACTATATCGTCCCGAAAAGCCTTGCTCTCTTTCTGGGGGAAACGCTGTTCCCGATCGTTATGATCACCCTCATCCTGCTTGTCTGTCTTGCGTATTTCCTTCTGCTTATCGAGGCACTGAGTTCCCTGTACAAAAGGCAGAAATACACCCTCCACTGGCTTCTGCTGTCGGCATTGTTACTAAAAGATATCCTTTACATCGTGCTTCACCGTCTGGGGATATTGGGCATCCCTCCTGCGTGATCCTGCCCCCCGGCTCTGCGCGCCTCGCGGTAAAGAAAACTGTCGAACTCGTCCAAATGAGTTCACCGAGGAGCGCAGCGACCCTCCCCAAAGGGACATCCTGTTGACCGCGATCGCGCCCGACATCGTTGGCTCCGTCGACAAAATGCTATGGCCCCGAAAAGAAGCTCAAACAGACATACTTTTATACGCTATTCCTGATTTTGTTTTCGTTTATTTTTTCTCGCGAACTTGTTTTTTACAAAACATCAGATTATTGTATGCGTAAGGGAGAACCGTTTCCCCGGCAACAAAAAAGCTTTCACAAAACAAGAACGTCAAACGGGCTCATTCCCGAGTCCGCGAGAAAAACCGAAAGGACAGAATGATGAATCTTTTTGAAATCAGAGACATCCTCAGAACGACATCCGCATCGAATTGGGTTCATAGCCCGAAATTAGGCAGTTACACCTTTACTGAAGACCCCCTGTTAAGAATCCAGAAACGCGACAGCGACGAAAAATTCCATGAGGGATGGCTTACGAGATTTCCTGACGCTAATGCTTTTAAGGCAATATATGATGTATATTACTATGATTCATGGGTTAAAACCGTAACGCTTGTAAGTGTGGACGGAGGACGCGCCACAATCCCAATGCCAACATCATCAACTTCTAATGAAATAGATTTGGAAGAATATTACTTTGCGAAAATCGTTAGCCCGGACAACTTGGACGAGTATATCAGAAGGGCTGGTTTTACTGTACCCGGGGCATCGGGATATACGGAAACAGACTACTTCCAAATGTAAGCTAGAGTTTTTGAGCTTTCAAGCAGAATCGCCAACGGTCTGGCGGTTCTGCTTTTTTCTGTTCAGCGAGAGCGCCCCGCGGAACAATACCCGCGCGACGACAGAGTAAAAGAGCCCAAAAAACATTCCTTTCCCGCTTGATTTTTTTCTGCATCAGCAGTAAATTAGATTGACAATCGCGGACAGTGGTTCAGTGGTCCATAACTTCAAACAGAAAGGTTCCACCATGAAGTTGTCAGGCAAAAGAATCCGGCGGATTTTGATCGTATGTTTAACGGCGGTATGCCTCGTGCTCCTGCTCTGCGCGGGATGCGTCAGGAACGCCCTCCAGAAAAACCTGCGGCAGGGCGGCTACATGGAGTCGTGGAGCGAGGACGACGGCCGCGTGCTCTCCGGGCTTTCCTACGGCAAGGAAGCGTCGAACAAGTACGACCTGTATCTCCCGAAAGACCTCGACCCGAAGGCGGACGCGCCGCTTCTGCTCCTGATCCACGGCGGCTCCTGGACCGGGGGAAAACGCGACGAAGTGGCGTATGCCTGCAAGTATTACGCGAAAAACGGATGCATCACGGCCACCATGGATTATTCCCTGGTCTCGGACAAGAACGATGTCACGATCAAGACCATGCTCGACGAAATCACGGCGTGCATCGCCGCGCTCAAACAGCGGCTCGCGAAGGAAGGCTATAGCGCTCCGAAAATCGCCGTCGGCGGCTTCTCCGCGGGCGGACACCTCGCGCTGCTGTACGCCTATTCCCGCGCCTCGGAATCCGCCATCCCGGTCGCGTTCGTGTTCGACAAGGTCGGCCCGGTGTCGTTCCACAGGGAATTCTGGGGCGACAGGATTGCCGCGATGCTGATCGGCTACGGCGCGCGCGTCGCGGTCGACCCGAAGAAACTCGACACGCCCGAGATGAAGGCGGCGGCGGACGCGCTTTCCCCGCTTCACTTCGTCAACGAAAAATCCGCGCCGACCGTCTTCGCCTACGGCGGCAGGGACGATCTCGTCCGTCCGATTCACCGCGACGAGCTCGCGAAGGCGCTGGAAGCGCATCACGTCCCGAACGTCCGCGTCGACTTCCCGAACTCCAACCACATGCTCTGGGACGATCCGGACAGCACGGAGACCTTCCGCAAGGCCGTCCTCCAATACTGCGACAAGTACATGAACCGGAAGCCGCCGGTCGAGAAAAAAGAAGAAGCGAAGCCGGTTGAACAGAAGGAAGAGGCGAAACCCGCCGAACCGGAAAAGGAGAAGCAAGACGGGCAAAAGGATGAGGTATAATAAGCCTCTCCAGCGCCCTGCTCCGCGCCGGTTTTTCAGCCTCGTTCCAATTCGGAACGGCACGAACAATAACTCATAAAAAAAAATAATATTTTTGTTGTCGGCTTGACATCCGGTCAAACCATGCTATAGTATCATAAAAAAACTACACCATATTTTCTAAAAAAAGCAATCCCTGCCCGCTCCGGGACAGGCGATTTCCCCTCATTTTCCACAAGGAGCAGACCATGACAACATCCAGCAGAAATCGGTCCGTTACGGAAAAAGCCTCCTCGATTCAGAAAACCGCCTCGAAGATCATAGCGCTGACGCTGGTCTGCCTTTCCGCGGTCCTGTGGCTCGGCGCCTGCTCGGACGGGTCCCTGCCGCCGAAGGAAGGGGCGGAGCTGTGCCTGAACGAATTCTGCGAAGCGGTCAAGGCGGAGGACTGGACGAAGGCGACCGGGACCATCGACCTGGCGACGGCCGATCCCCTGCTGCTGACCGTCTGGAACTGCGAAGCGTTTACCAAAGCGGAAGAACTCCTGAGCAAAGGCAACAACGTGAAAAAAGCGCTTGATGTCCTGGCGGGGGTCCCGGGCATCAGCGAGGAATTCCTCGCGATGAGGGAGAGCCTCGCCACGCTCCCCGCCGCCTCGCGGAAAAAGCTCACCGACCAGCTCCCGAAGATCTGCCGTTCCCTGCGTGAAGTCGACGCGTTCCAGCTGAAGGGCATCGCGCTGCGCGTCTCCGGCAAAGGCCGCGAATTCCTCGAAGTCACGCCGGATCTCGTGAGGATGAAGTTCTTCGCCATGCGGGAGCCCATGGAGGCGGTCTTCCGCAGGAACGGAAAGGAATGGCGTTTTTCCTCGCTGGACTCCATGCTGAAGGCGGGACGGGAAGAACCCTCCGAGGTCGAACTGGTGTATGCGAAAACAACGGCGAAGAAAAAGTACGACGCCGGTTCCCCGGAACAGGCGCTCGCGGATTGCTGGGCCGCCGAATCGAAGCTGGATGTCGACGAGGTGGAAACGTTCCTCGCCGACGATTATGTCAAGTCCGACTTCGACATGGACCAGTGGACGAAAGACGAATATATCAAACAGGGACAGAGGCTCAAAGGCGATTCGGTCTACGAGTTTTACCGGACCGAGATCGAACACGCCGATGACGGGACCGACTGGACAGCGTTTTCGGAGTACCTGAAGTCGCTCGCGGGAAACGAAGTGGAAGAGTTCGTAATGGAGCAATACCGGAAACGGAACAGGTCGGAGGGGAGAATGATGCTGCAGACCATGTCCGTAGTCCCGGACAGCCGCAAGGTCGAGGGTGACGACGCCGAGCTGGACGTTGTGTTCTATGATGCTCTCCTTGGTCGCGCAAAAAAACATGTCGAACTGGTCCGCAAGGACGGCAAATGGCTGATCAAAAAGGAGGTCACGACGCTCATGCCGCCCGCGACCGACGAGGAGAAGAAATCCATGGGCAGGACCCTGCGTCTGATGGGCGTGGCGTTCGACGACGAGGACGAAAACAGGTTCGCCGGCATCTACGACAACATCGACAAGGCGCCGCTCACCAGAAAAGGCGTCAAGGAAAAGGAATACAGGGCGCTGTGGGAGATCCTGAAGACGGAAGACCGTTTCGTCTCCTACGACGCGGCACGGTTCCTCTACGATCAGGACAACCTGCTCCCGGAGGAAGTGAAACAGCTGAAGTTCAACGAGGATTCCCATCTCGACCAGCTCGCCGCCAGGCTCCGCGATTTCTATTTCGTCAACGACCCGAAAGCCGTCTTCCCCGAGGCGGAACAGGCGGAACAGGCGGAGAAGTGGGGCACGCTCAGCCGCGTGATCGTGGGCAAGGCCGTCCTCGGCAGGTTCGTCTGGGGGCGTTACCAGAAGCACAAGGCGAGCTACCTGGACCAGGTCCTGGCTTCCTGGCTCGAAAAGGCGAAGGTCACGGACGACAACGCCGACCTCATCATCAATCTCTGGTCGAGCTATCCGCCGGACCCGAGAATCTACGACCGGATGAAAATGATCGACACCCTCGCCAAAAACGGTGCGCCGGAATGGGTGACGAGTTTTCTGCGCGGCTGGACCTCCATTCAGCTGGCGTGGGAAGCGCGCGGCAACGGCACCGCGTCGACCGTCACCGACGATGGCTGGAACAAGTTCAGGCTGTACCTGAACGACGCCGACCGCTACCTGGACCGCTCCATCAAGCTCAATCCCGACAACTACTTCGCATTCTGCGAAAAGATCACGACCGCCATGGGGCACGGGACGGCGGCGCAGGAACTGGAGAACTTTAAGAAGGGCATCGCGATCGCGCCGGAAGACGGTTCGCATCTGGGATACCTCCTGAACGCGCTCATGCCCCGCTGGGGCGGGTCCCGCCGCGAGATGAAGCAGATCCTCCTGGAAGGCATGAAACTGGATGAGAACAAGTCGCGCGTCCCGCTCGTGTCGTTCAACGACATCAATCTCGACATGTTCAACAAAGAATTCGTGCCGCTCACGTTCCGCTCGTTCTACATGGATCCCGTCGTGCAGGACTGCGGCGAACGCCTCTTCGCGCAGGCGCTGAAGAGGAGCAAGGACGCGTATTACCAGAACGTGATCCGCTTCGAACAGGCGCTGTTCTATCTGAACAGCCTCCGCTACGAGGATGCGCTCAAGGCGTTCGACAAGATCACCTTCAAGGGGAAGGAGCTCGACAAATTCCTGTACGACAACAGCATCCTGAAATTCCAGACCAATTATCCCGTCGTTCCCATCTACGAGGACCCGAAAGCGGCGTTCGAACTCAGGCGAAGCGCCGTCGCGACGATCCTCCGCAGGATCGAGCTTAATTTCGTGACGGAAAAGATCCCGCCCGCGGTCGCGCGCCGTCAGCTGCTCGCGCTGGCGGAAACCGATGAGGCGAAATCCGATCCGTCCATACGGAACTCCCTGATCGACCTCGCTGCCGCGTGGGGCGAACCCGAACAGGCAGGCGCGAATTACAAGACGGCCCAGAACCATTCCGGCCCCGCGTGGGAATGCGCGTGTTTCATCGCCAATGCGAACCGCATCCGGTTCTTCTTCGATCACGATTACGACGTCGGGGCTGTGCCGCATTTCTTCCTGCGCGCCAGGTATCACGCCGGGGACACGCTGGATGCTTCGAACCGGTCCGAGCTCGAACAGATCCGCAGGATGATCACTGCCGAGGCGAAAAAAAACTGGAAATACGTCGCGGGCGATACCGACCCGGAACGGACGATCGAGGTGGAATACGATTCGCCGCGGATCGATTACTCCATGGTCTTCAATGCGGCAAAATCTTCCAATAAGAATCTGCTCGTGATCGAATACGAATCCATCCACGAATTCATCTTCAATCTCAACGGCGACACCCTGACCATCGAGTCGTTCCAGTACGCTCCGCTGCCGTCCGCCGTGACCGTCAACGGGAAGCCGTGGACCAACCTCTCGAAGCCGTTCCGGCTTCCGTTCAAGCCCGATCTGTCGCACGGGTTCTCCATGCTTTTCCGGGGCGTGTCGAAGTGGAGCTCGCAGGCGTTCTGCGACGGGGACAAGCGTGCGGAACTGCTGATCTGCCCCGCATACGAATTCGACCGCGCGAAGATGGCGTTCGCCGTCCTGTTCGGTTCGAACGCCCTCCCCCCTGCTCCCCAGCCGCAGAAGCCCGCCCAGCAAGTGATCGGCGGACTCAACCCGAAACGCGTGAACTCCGTCCCCTTCGACCCGGAAACGATGAACGGAGAATCGGCCGGGAAACGGAAGAAGTCGATCGTCTTCGAAGGGAAGATCGACGGAGCCGGGCTCTTCACGTTCAGCGGGAAAAACGTCACATACAAGCATTCGAGGTTCGATTACCCGGATTACATCAGGATCAACGGCGTCACATGGGACAACCTCAACGTCCCGTTCAAGCTGGATTTCACTCCGGACTACTCCAAGACGAAAGTCGTCGAGATGGACGGTCGCGGCGAGATCCGGGTGAACTACACGCAGGACAAGCTGGAACTCTACATCAACGACAGCGAGGCATCCCGCGACGAATACCGCGTTTCCGTGTATTTTGAGGACAATTGAGCAGTCTGCAAAGGAACCGGAAAACGGAGGCGTTTCATGCACGAGATCAAGGCGGCAAAGTACCCGAAACCGAAACAGTTGTCCGATCCGTACCGGGATTTCAGCGACGAGCTGAAAAAAAGCATCCTGCAAAAGGACGGATGTTATCTGAACGCTCGCGAGTTCACGGCCCTGTTTCACGGGTCGACGCCCGCCGGGACCTACGACGAATCCGCCCATTATCTGCCGGACGTAACAAGTTGGCTCTCCGCCCATTATTGGGAAAGCGTGCATGCTCGCGATGAGGAATACGAAGAGCTGTTCAGAAAGTTCCTCATGTGGACGGTCTTTTTCCACTCCGAACTGGTCAAGGACGGCACGTGGGACGACCTGAACCTTTACCTGTCCGACCTCTTCGCCCTCGCGACCGGACGATTCGAGTTGCGCGACGGCGATCCGGAGGGTGCTGAATGCGTCACATACTTCTTTACCTATTTCGGACACGGATCGTTCATGCAGACCGACGACCCGCTCGGGACCTGCAAGGAATTCCCGTTCGGCATCACGGACGATTACATGGCGCGCCGTTTCAACGATCCGGCGTCCTACGCCGATCACGCGTGGCTGATCCTGCTCGTGATGGGCAACCGCGGGCTTACCGGGTTCTACGGGTTGAATGACATCAAAGACAGCGCGTTTCTGGAGAAACTGTGGAACGATCCGGCGTGGCGGTCGGCGGCGGTCACGGCGGTCATCGCGGAGACCGAGGCGCGCCCGGAGCTGACCGACTACTGGTCTGCGTGTCTGGACTACGGGCTGTTTTTCTGATTTGCCGCCGCGGTTCCGCGCAATCCCCGGCATCCTGGTATGTTTTTATTTAAAATCTACCGTTTCGGACTGGATTTTTTGTCGATTCAGTATCATATTATATGATACTCCTTTTTTTCTGACCCTTTGAGAAGAAATGTTATGAACCATCCTGAAACCATTCTCGTGCTGGATTTCGGATCCCAGTACAGCCAGCTCATCGCACGGCGCGTCCGCGAACTCCACGTCTACAGCAAGATCGTCTCCTGGAAGACCTCGACGGAAGAGATCCGCGCCGCCGCGCCCGCGGGCATCATCCTGAGCGGCGGCCCCGCGAGCGTCTACCAGGCGAACGCCCCGAAATGCGACCCCGCCATCTTCGACCTCGGCATCCCGGTGCTGGGCATCTGCTACGGCCTCCAGCTCATGGTCGAGACGCTCGGCGGCGAAGTGGCGCACGGCGACGCCCGCGAATACGGCAAAGCCATCGTCACGACCACGGCTGCCTCGCCGCTCTTCGAGGACGTCCCCGCCGAGACCCAGATGTGGATGTCCCACGGCGACAAGGTCACGCGCCTGCCCGAGGGCTTCAAGACCTGCGCGAAGACCGACAACACCGAGTTCGCCGCCGTGCAGGACCTCGACCGCCGCCTCTTCGGCATCCAGTTCCACCCCGAGGTCGTCCACTCCCCGATGGGCCCGCTCGTCATCGAAAATTTCTGCCTCGGCATCTGCGGCTGCTCCGCGAACTGGACCATGTCCGACTTCATCGAACGCTCCGTGGCGGAGATCCGCGAGACCGTCGGCTCCGCGAACGTGATACTCGGCCTCTCCGGCGGCGTCGATTCCTCCGTGGCCGCCGCGCTCATCCACAAGGCGATCGGCGACCAGCTCACCTGCGTCTTCGTGAACAACGGCCTGCTCCGCAAGGACGAGCCAGAACGCGTCCGCGAGCTCTTCGGCGGCACCTTCAAGATGTCGCTCGTCTACGTCGATGCCACCGACCGTTTCCTCTCGAAGCTCGCCGGCGTCACCGAGCCTGAACACAAGCGCAAGATCATCGGCGGCGAGTTCATCCAGGTGTTCAACGACGCCTGCGCGAATATCCCGGACGTAACCTTCCTCGCCCAGGGAACCACCTACCCGGACGTCATCGAAAGCATCTCCATCGACGGCAACCCGAGCGCCGTCATCAAGAGCCACCACAACGTCGGCGGCCTCCCGAAGCACATGCAGTTCAAACTGCTCGAACCCCTCAGCCGCCTCTTCAAGGACGAGGTGCGCGAGGTGGGCCGTCAGCTCGGCCTCCCCGAAGAGATGGTCATGCGTCAGCCCTTCCCCGGTCCCGGACTTGCCGTCCGCTGCGTCGGCGAAGTCACGCCCGGCAAGCTCGCCGTCCTCCGCGGCGCCGACAAGATCATCGTCGACGAGATGAAGAAGGCGAACCTCTACTACAAGATCTGGCAGACCTTCGCCGTCTTCCTCCCCGTCCGCTCCGTCGGCGTCATGGGCGACGAACGCACCTACGAGGACGCCATCGCCATCCGCGCGGTCGAAAGCCGCGACGGCATGACCGCCGACTGGGTCCGCCTCCCCTACCCGCTCCTCGCGCGCATCTCCAACCGCATCATCAACGAGGTCGACGGCGTGAACCGCGTCGTCTACGACATCACGTCCAAGCCCCCGGGAACCATCGAATGGGAATGACGAGGCAAACGCCTCAACCGCGGTAGTGCCGTGCTACGCGACGGCACAAAGGGCAAGATTCCGCAAACCATACGTCCGTACTGCGATTCGCTCCGGCACGGACGCTGTTTTTCTGTCAAAACAAAGTCAAATCACGAAAAAACGTTCTCCTTCCGGGGTTTTCGAGTTGATTTTGCGCGCGGGATGCGCTATATTATAAGAATTATTTTATACCGTCAACACTTTTTCAGGACATATTGAACCATGGCCAACAAGAATAAAAAGAAAATCGAGTCCTTCGAACAGCTCGCCGCCGCCCAGCAGCACAAGCGTCCCGCCGCTCCGCAGGAGGAGCCCGCCATTTCCACGATGCTGGACGAATTCGAAATGTGGATGGCAGTGAACTGGAAGAAGGCGATTATCGGCGTCTGCGCGTTCGCCGTGCTCGTTTCCGTCGTGATCATCATCCAGAGCGCCATCCAGCGCGCCGAACTCGCCGCCCGCCGCGAACTCGCCAACGCGGGCAGCATCGCCGAACTCGAAGCCGCCATCGCGAAGCATCCGGGCAACAAGGCCGCGGATTTCGCGCGTCTCCGCCTCGCCGGCGAACTCATCGCAACAAATCAGCCCGGCGACCTGGAAAAGGCGCGCGCACAGCTCCTCGCCGTCGCCTCCTCCTCCAAATCCGAAACGTTCATCAAAATGCGCTCCGCGCTCGACGCCGCCTATCTCCTCGAACAACTCGGCAAGAAAGAGGACGCCGCGACCGAGTTCGAGCGCATCGCCGGACTCGCCCAGACGCCCCGCGACCTCGGCGTGGAGGCTGCATACTCCGCCGCGCGCATCTTCTCCGGCCTCGACCAGATGATGAAGGCCGACGCCGCGCTGAAGAAGATCAACTTCACGGCCGCTGCCGCCGACGCCTCCGCCATCTACGGCTACTGGGCTTCCCTCGCCAAGCAGCTCGACGAGCAGATCCATCCGCAGACCGCGTCCGCAGCCGCTCCGGCCGAAAAGCCCGCCGAAGCCAAGCCCGCCGACGCTCCCGCGGTCGCGTCCGAAACGCCCGCCGCATAACGAACGGGGCTTCCCTCGGATGTCCGGATCCGGCGGACTCACCAGACGCACCGAATCGCTGCTCCGCGCGCTCCGCACGCGCCACGGCCGCCGCGATTCCGAATACTGTTTCTGCGACGGTCTCCGCGCCTCCCGCGAAGTCGTCACGCTCGCGCCGGACCTCGTTGAACTCGTCATCCTCCGCGAAGGCACCGCCCTGCCCTTCCCCTCACCCGTCGAACCGGTCGTTTTACCTCAATCCGAATTCGACCGCATCGCGCCTACGGTGCATTCGCAGGGCATCCTCGTGCTGTCGCGCCGCCCGGTGCCCGTCCCGATGGACGCGCCCATGGCCGATCCCTTCGCGCTCGTGCTCGACCGCGTGGGCGACCCCGGCAATTTCGGCACCATCCTGCGCACGGCGCGCGCCGTGGGGCTGCACGAAGTCTGGCTCACGCGCGGCACCGCCGACCCGTTTTCCGACAAAGTCGTCCGCTCCGCGTCCGGCGCTCAGTTCTCCCTGAAAATTCGGTACGGCGGCGACCTGACCGAACTCGCCGCGGACCTGCGCAAGCTCGGCGTGAAGACCTGCTACCGGACGCTTCCGGCGAGCGGCGGCAACGTCTTTCTGGAGCCGGACCTCTTCGACCGCAGCGCGATCATCCTCGGCTGCGAGGCGACCGGCGTGGCGGAACTCGAAAACTCGCGCGGACTGAACATCCCGATGCCCGGCGACGCCGAATCCCTGAACGTCGCGCAGGCCGCCACCGTCATCCTCTTCGAGTACGTCCGCCGGATGTTCTGAGGAGGGCAAGTCCTCCACTTGGGCAGTGTGCTGCCGCGGGGGTGGTTTTTTCCTCCGTTTTGTCGGAAAATCCGCTTGTTTTTTCCGTTTTTTTATGCTATAGTATGGCATGATTGGTATCAATTAATAAAAACGCGATCCGAATGACGGGCATCCGATGACCCCCCCTGGCCGACAACTGGCAGATGAGCAAGCAAGACTTTATTTCACAAAGTCTCACTTCCTACCGGGCGAAACGTTCCCCGGCAATCAAATCTCTGCGCATCCTTGCGCCGTTATCCATCCGGCGTCGGGAGGCTTCTTTGTGCCCGGACGACGGGCGACTTTTCCCGATTTTGAACTCAAATCAACATAACATGCAACTCAACATGAAAGGTCAAAACACATGGCCTCCATCTATGTAAGCGCCGGAGTCACCTCCCGCAACGTCACACTCATTGCAGACGACTGGATGATGATCCTTCCCGATGGAATCGCGGTCTCCACAACAGTTAACTCCATGGGCAGATGCCTAGTTACTAACTGCGGGAAGGCGTTGAATACCACGATCAACGAAGGGGGATATTTTTATGTTGAAGCTGGGGGCAGGGCGGACAATACCACGGTTAATTCCGGTGGGTTTATCTGTGTTTCCAGAGGTGCTACCGTTTCCGGTGTAAACATATCCAAAGGAGGGAAATTCTCTTTTGATGTTGCGTCAAACAACTATGTGCAGGGAACGCAGGATGGCATAAAATTCGAGATAAAAGATGGGAAGGGATCCAACATTATCGCCAATAACGGGGCAACTCTTTATATTTCAGACGGTTGCACGGCAGACAATACCACGATTCATTCTGGCGGAACCATGCGGATAGGGGCCGGTGCAACGGCAACGGAAATCCTGGAAAACGGAGGCGCAGTCTTTATTCTCAATTACGCCATAGCGACTGGTGACGGCACAAGCATGTATGTGGGAGATCCATGGGGAGTCGGCGTCACATTCAAAGAAAATACGTTCAGCAATCTCGTTCTCGAAAATAACCTCGCGACGGTTCATTCCGGCACAACGGCGAACAATACCACGGTCAATTCTGGAGGTCTGCTTCACGTCTGCTATGGCGGCATTGTAAACAATACCATAGTCAACCACTCCGCCTACATTTGGGGCGGCGGATCAGCAAACAGTACCACAGTTAACTCCGGCGGATCTATGCATGTTTGCGGGGGCTTGATCAATACCACGATTCATTCTGGCGGCGCGATACGTGTTTATGAAAGTGGCGTGGCAACCAACATTGTCATGGAAGGCGGCTACATCGATGCCCGAGGCGGCAAGGTAAACAGCGTCACGCTGAACGATTCCAAGGCATCTATATGGGTTTCCAACGGCGGCATTGCAAACAGCATTACGGTAAATGCCGGAAATAATATGATTGAAAACGGCGGCAGCATGAACGAAACCATCATCAATAATGGTGGTACTCAGAGCATTATGTTAGGCGGATCGGCAAACAGCACCACGGTCAACTCCGGCGGAAAACTTTATGTTTCGAGTGGAGGCGCAGCAACCAACCTTGTCTTGTCCGACGGCGCAATCATCAATTTGTATCTTGCTGAGAACACCTTCGTGCAAGGGACGAACGGCAGTATAAAATTCAACATGAAGGATGGAGCTCTTTCCGGCTTTGTCGTGAATGACAAATGTACTTTTGATGTTTTCGACTACGCTTCGGCGAGTCAAACGATGGTCGGTTCCGGCGGCACAATGCGTGTTTTCCACGACGGCACGGCGAATAACACGATGATCGTCTCCCAAAGCTTGTTAAGTGTCAGCAGCGGCGGCCTGGCGATCGGCACCACGGTACGGGAGGGTGGGCAGATAACAATCTTCAGCAACGGCAGAGGGACCTCGACATCCATTGAAACGGACGGCGGTATGCACGTCAAAAACAATGGATTTGCGGGCATTACGGAACTCTACGCGGGAAAAATGTCCGTGTGCGGCTCGGCGAGTTCGACCAACATCAGAGGCGGCGGCATGCATGTCTCCTCCGGCGGCGTGGCCGTGGTAAACAGTATTTTCAGGGGCGGCAGCCTCTATGTCTCCTCCGGCGGCGTGGCGCGATGGAACTCAGTGAGCGGCGGCGAGCTTTATGTCTCCAACGGCGGCGTTATGAACGACGCCAGCGTGTATTCAGGGGGCAAGCTCATGGTGTATTCCGGCGGACTGGCATCCGGCGCCAACATCTACGGCAGCGGTTTCATAAGAATCTTCA
>ONQZ01000008.1 GCA_900320095.1 uncultured Lentisphaerota bacterium | reverse complement strand
CGACAGCTACACCTCGGTCGGCCAGCTCGACGCGAACGACTGGTTCGTGGTCGGCGCGGGCGACTACAACGACGACCAGAAGGACGACCTGCTCGTGCGTCAGATCTCCACCGGCATGCTCGGCTACTACAGCACCGGCGACATGGCGCAGTGGAACACGCTCGGCTACGGCGTCGACATGAACTGGACCGTGATAGCTTAACACACGGAGTGTGTCGCGTAGTGCTCTCAGCTTCGCTTGAGTACACTGCAAACAAAAACGATTCAGCCCTCGCAGTCAGAAATGATTGCGAGGGCTTTACCTGTATGTGCTCTGCTTCCCCTCCGGTTGTGGCGGATGGCGACCGTGACGAGCGGCCTTTCTTTTATTAAATTTGCTTCCGCGCGCACGTTTCTGCTTGATTTTTTCAGTTTTTATGCTAAAATATAACAATCCATAACTGCCGTTTTTTTTACCTTCATATAACGAAAGGATACTTTTTTCCGCCATGTCCGAACTTCAAAAGACCCATAAGACGTTTTCCAATCCCATCTCCTGGTGGATCCTCAACATCCTGACGACGTGCTTCATCGCCACCGCCATCTGCGCGTTCACGGCACGTTCCGCCAGGACGTCCGGCAACATTCGCGTACTCCGTCTCGGGCACGGTCTTTCCGCCGACCACCCGGTACACCTTGCCATGATGCACATGTCGGAACGCCTGCGCGAGCTTTCCGCCGGCACGATGGAACTTCAGATCTATCCGAGCGGCATGATCGGCTCCGAGGACGAATGCTTCAAGCAGGCGCAGAACGCGCAGATCGAGTTTGCGAAATGTTCCGCCGCCGTGCTCGACGGCTCCGTGCCGGAATTCCAGGTCGTCGGCGCGCCGTTCCTGTTCCGCGATTCCGAGCATTTCTGGGCGGTGATGAACGGCGAGATCGGCAAATCCCTCCTGCGGAAGATCGACGGCCTGATGGGCATCTGCTACTTCGACGCGGGCGCACGCAGCCTGTATACCACGAAGAAGCCGGTGCGTTCCGCCGAAGACATGAAGGGCCTGAAGATCCGCACGCAGAAGAGCTCCATCGCCATGCAGTCGATGGAGGCGCTGGGCGCTTCTCCGACACCAATCTCCTGGGGTGAACTTTACACCGCCCTGTCGCAGGGCACCGTGGACGCCGCCGAAAACAACATCCCGAGCTTCGTGACCGGACGCCATTTCGAGGTGTGCAAATACTTCACCTTCACGGAACACCAGCGCGTGCCCGACGTGCTCGTGATGAGCAAGAAGATCTGGGACGAGCTCACAGCCGAGCAGAAGGGCTGGATCGAACAGGCCGCCGCCGACGCGAACGTGTTCCAGCGGCAGGCATGGCGCGAATCCGAGGTTCTCAACGAGCAGATCGCGCGCGAGGCGGGCGTCGAGTTCATCAAGGTCGACCGCACGCCGTTCATCGAGCTTTCCAAACCGATCTACGATGCGTTCCCGGCCGAACTTCAGGACCTCGCGAAGCGCATCCGGGAGGTCAAGTGATGCAGAAAGTCCATACCGTCATGGTCAAGATCCTGAGTTTCCTGCTGGAAACCAGCATGGCGCTCCTGGTGCTTGACGTGCTTCTCGGCGTTGTTTCCCGCTACGTCATGGGCAAGCAGGTGTCCTGGACCGAGGAGCTCGCCTGCCTGCTGCTCGTCTGGTCCTCCTTCTTCGGCATCGCGCTCGCGTTCAACAGCCGTTCCCACCTCGGCATCGACCTCATCGTGAACATGATGACCGACACTCCGCGCAAGACCGCCGCGACGATCGCCCACCTCGTGACGATCGTGTTCACCGTCGTGGCGTTCCTCTACGGCGGCTGCTTCCTGCTGCACAAGGCGATGTTCGTCACGCGCAACGTTATGCCCGCGCTTCAGATCCCGGACGCCGTGATGTACCTGCCGATTCCGGTCTCCGGCCTGTTCATCCTCTATTTTGAAATATGCAACTACGCCGAGGACGTCCTCGGCAAAAAAGAGAAGGAGGCCTGACGATGGAGTGTGTAGGCTTTGTTCTCGCGCTGATCTTCTTCTCGCTGCTCTTCCTGAACGTCCCGGTCGCCGTGGCGATCGGCGCCGCCACCATGCTCGGCGTGGCGGTCGCGGGCGGCTCGTTCCGTCCCGAGATCATCGTGCCGGAACGCATGATGTTCGGCATCAACTCGTTCCCGCTGCTTGCCATCCCATTCTTCGTGCTGTCGGGCATCCTGATGGGACGCGGCGGCATGGCGCGCCGTCTGATCAACTTCGCCTCGGCGCTGGTCGGACACCTGCCCGGCGGCCTGGCGTATGCCAACACGATCACGTGTATGCTCTTCGGGTCGATCTCCGGCTCGGCGGGCGCGGCGGTCGCCAGCGTGGGCGGCTTCATGATCCCGGAAATGGTCGCGAAGGGCTATGACCGCGACTTCTCGACGGCGCTGACCACGACGTCCGCCACGACCGGCCTCATCATCCCGCCGTCCAACATCATGATCGTCTACGCCGTGGCGTGCGGCTCCGTGTCGATCGCGGCGATGTTCCTCGCCGGCGTCGTGCCCGGCATCGTGATGGGCCTGTGCATCATCGCGGCGTGCATCATCCACGCGGCGCGCTCCGGCGCGAAGTTCGAGAAACGCGTGCCGTTCTGCGTCCTGTGGACCACGTTCCGGCAGGCGTTCCTGAGCCTCTTCCTGATGGTCATCATCATCGGCGGCATCCTGAAGGGCATCTTCACCGCCACGGAAGCCGCCGCCGTCGCCGTCGCCTACGCGTTCATCCTGAGCGTGTTCCTGTACCGCGAAGTCAAGTTCAAGGACCTCCCCGGCATCCTGAAGGAGACCGGTATCACCACCGCCGTCGTGATGTTCCTGATCGGCGTCAGCTCCTCCATGAGCTGGATCATGACCGTGGCGAACATCCCCGGCACCGTGAGCGCGTGGATGATGTCGCTGTCGTCCAGTCCGGTCGTCATCCTGATCTTCATCAACATCCTGCTGCTGGTCGTCGGCGCGTTCATGGACATGACGCCCGCCGTCCTGATCTTCACCCCGATCTTCCTCCCGATCGTGCGCGAATTCGGCATGACGGACATCCAGTTCGGCATCATGATGATCGCGAACCTCTGCATCGGTCTCTGCACGCCGCCGGTCGGCACCTGCCTCTTTATCGGCTGCGGCATCGGCAAGACGTCGATCGCGAAAGTCACCCCCGCCATGATCCCGTTCTGGATCGCGATGGTCGTCTCGGTGCTGCTTATCACGTACGTCCCGTGGCTCTCCGACTGGCTGCCCTCGCTCCTCGGAAAGTGACCGGGGCAAGTCCGTAAAAACTGCTGCAAAAAACGGCTGTCGTTCGTAAAAAAACGGCAGCCTTTACTTTTGTAGAGGGAATAGAAACGGAAACTCAGGGGCGTTTCTCAACGGGCGGGACAGCGCCGTCTTCCAGCGAGGAATAGTCGACGCGGCTTGTCGCGAGGCGGAGGCGTTTTGCGTAGACGCATTCCGCATCCATGAGCTCGCAGCCGTTGTTCGCCTTGTTGCAGCCGCAGGACCCGTTCGCGAGTCCTTTCGGGCAGGTCTCCGGGCAGACGTAATCGGTCTGCGGCAGTCTGCACAGGTCGCATCCGCGGCAGGAGACGAGCATCTTTTTCGTCAGGCGGCGTTCGCGCGCGGGAAGCTTGTCGGCGTTCGCGAAGAGCGCGCCGGCGAGCTTGCGGCGGAATTTCTCTCCGCCGGTCGGCTGGCGGATCCCCGATTCGAAGGAGAGCTGTTCGGTCGGGAGATCGGTCTCCAGCAGCTTGTCGAAGAGGTAGAATTCGTTCGGGTAGGGCGCCATGTCGAGGCGGTCGTAGTATTCCCGGTAGGCGGTGCGCCAGTCCTCGAACGTTTGGAATTCCTGGAACGCTTCGCGGACTTTCTGGAAGACCGTTTCGAGGAGGGCGACGTTCGTGACGCCGGCGATCTGGACGGCGCTGAATCCGAGCAGGCGCGCCCCGGCGGCGTGGATCTGGATGCGGCGGAGCTGGGCGGCCTCGAACTGCGCGAACGAGTGGGCGCGTTCGATCTTCAGGAGCTTTTCGAAGTCGGGCGAGATGTTCACACCGTGGAACCCGCCCGCGCAGACCTGTTCGGCGTTGTCGGGCGTCAGGAACATCAGGCGCGCCACGGTCGGGATGTTGATCTCGCGGCGGAAGAGGTTCCAGATCATTTCCTGAAGCTTCATCATGTCCCAGCCGTACTGGGCGACCAGATAGTCCGCGCCGTTCGCGAGCTTGCGGAACATCTTGAACGACTGTGCGAGGGCGGATTCCGGCGTGTACTGGTACGGATTGACCGTCGCGCCGACGGAGATCGAGGGCAGTCCGGCGTCCCGGAGCGCGCCGAGGATGTTGACGCTTTCCAGAAAGACGTGTTTGCGTGTTTCCGCCTCGCTCTCGCCGGGGACCGCCGCTCCGGTCACGGCGCAGAAATTCTTGAATCCCTCGGAATGCGCATGCCGGACCGATTCGAGGATGTCTTTGAGCGTGTTGTCGCGTCCGCGCAGATACAGGATATGGCGGTCGCGGGAGTATTTGCACAGCTCCGTCGCGAACTGCACCATGTCGAGCGCGTAGCCCGAGGGCGCTTCGTTCACGAACGCGATGGACGCCTTCGGCCCCTCCTGCGAGTGGACCAGATATTCGAAATCGGAGGCGCGGCGCACGGCGTCGGCCAGCGGCGTGTCGGCGGACGGGACGGGGAGCTCGGCGACAAGCTGGAATTCGCCGAGGTCGAACCGCTGTTTGAACCGGTTCTCGTTGGTTCCGTCGAAATTCATTTCCAGCTGGATGGATTCCCGGATCATGGCTTCGTCTTTCCTTCTTCAAAAAATTCCCTGACGTTGGTGATGAACTCTGCCGGATCGTCCTCCATGAGGAACCGTCCGGCGAGGGGCAGGATAACGACTTTCGCGGACGGGAAATACTCCGTCCATTTCCGCAGGGCGCGTTTCGTGTAGAGCCAGTCCCTGCCGCCCCACAGGATCAGCGCGCGTTTCTCCCGGAACTGCCAGATCTCCGTCTCGATCTCGATCATGGACTGCGCCGACTTGTCCTCCGGGGCGCACGGCAGCGAGTTGATGAACTCCATGAGGGCGCAGCGGTCTTCCGTCCGGGGGAACGGCATCAGATAGGCGTCGCGGACGATCTTCGGGTAGCGGTGCGGCGGCCGGAGGAAGAAATTGAACTTGTTGACGAGGATGTTTCCGAGGATCGGGAGCTTGCAGAGGCGGAGCCGGAGCGGCAGCGAGAAGTCGGAGAACGACATGGCGTTCATGATGATGAACGACTCGACGCTTTCCGGGTGGCGGGCGGCGTAGCCCATGCCGATCGCCGCGCCGCGTCCGTGCATCACGAGCGTGATGCGGTCGGTGATCCCGAGGTGGTTGAGCAGGCGTTCCAGGTGCTCGATGTGGTTCTCGATGCGGTAGTCGAAATGGAGCGGCTTGTCCGAACGCCCGAATCCGAGCTGGTCGTAGGCGATCACGCGCATGTTCGTGCGGAATTCGCGGATCACGCTGCGGAACGCGAACGCCGACATCGGGCAGGAATGAATCAGGACCAGCGCGGGGCCGGTCCCTTCATCGAAATAGCACAGATTCTGGCCGTCGACTTCGAGGAAATTCGGTTCGAACGGAAAGATCTCCCGGAATCTTTCCCGGTCCTGTGTACCTGGGTCAGACATGGCGAGCCGACGGCCTTTGCGGAAACAGAATCACCAGCGGTTGTTGCGGGAGCTTCTGCTGCTGCGGTTGTTGTAGTTGTTGTTCTCGCGGTCGCGGCGACGGTCCTCTCGCTCCTGTCTTCTCCGCTCGTTCTCCTCGCGGATCTGGCGTTCGCGCTCTTCCTTTTCCTGCTGCTTGCGGGCTTTTTCTTCCTCGGCCTTGCGCTTGCGCTCCTCTTCCTTCTCCTTCTGCTGCTGCCGGTACTCTTCGGCCTTGCGCTTGCGCTCTTCCTCAAGCTGTTTCTGCTTTTCCTTCTCTTCCGCGGCTTTCCGCTTCTTTTCTTCCGCGGCCTGTCTCTTGCGTTCGGCGGCTTCCTGATCCTTTTCGGAGAGGGCGGCGGTGGAACCGCCCTTCAGGGCTGCGACGCCGGCGGAGGCGGAGGCCTTGGGCACGTACGAGGAGGACGGCGCGGAGGTCGGGCCGCTCTTGGAGAAATCGACGGTCATGCCGTCGGCGCCGAATTCAACGCTCTTGGCACGGGCGAAGAAGTCCATCATCGCCTCGTTTTCGAGGAGCGGGAGGAATCCGTCGAGGAAGGTGTGGGTGCTCACGAGGACGGGGAGACGTCCGATGTCGAGGCGTTTGACGTCGAGAGAAAGCGGCTGCGCCTGAGCTTCCTTCGCGCCTTCTTCCGGCGTGTTGTACACGATATCGCCGTGGATGGTGTAGATCACCGGCACTTTGTCCTTGAGGGAGATCCAGAGGTAGACCACCGGCTTGTTCTTCTCTTCGTCGTACGCGACTTCTGCGTCCGTGACCTTGGCGAAGGAATCCAGTGCGGCGAGAGGCTCCACGATTCTGGACTTAAGCATGCGGTTGAGTTCGGGATAGGAATATTTCACCTTGCCGACCGCGCTTCCGGTGGCGGCGGCGTTGAACTTCTGGTTCGCGGCGGCTTCGGTCACGGCCGGTTCTTCGTATTTGCGGAGGCCGCCGTTGTAGAACACCACGCCCAGGAACGCGGCGACGACGAGCAGGCCGAAGCCGGTGGAGATCGCTTCCTTGATGCGTTTCTTGGCGCGCTTGATGTTTTTCTCTTTGTCGACGTCTTTCTGAAGCTTGTTCGGATCGATCGCATCCATATTCAGCTTTTCGCCGCATTCGCGGCAGAAAATGCTGCCCATCTGGTTCTCGAAGCCGCACTTCTGGCATTTGATCATCATGGTAGGGGGTGCCTTTCTTGTATGTGATAAGGATAGGAAAGTTTTAATCCGATAATATAGCATTCCGTTGCTTTTTATCAAGCCGCTTTTTCCATCTTTTTCCCTTTTTTCAGAAAAAATCCGTCTTTCCGCCGCTTTCAATTTGACTATTCCGTTTTCGGATGTATAATTCCTGATACGTTTTTTGTTCCGATCGTTTTTACAGGGAGATCACCACGATGCCGCAGACAGAAAAGGATTCCGCGCCCGACCGGGAGATGTCGTTCGAAGAGGCGATGGCAAAGCTCGAATCGCTCGTCCGGTCCATGGAGAACGGCAACACGCGCCTCGAGGACGTGATCGCGTCGTTCGAGGAGGCGAAACGCCTTTCCGTCTACTGCCAGCAGAAGCTCGAAACGCTCAAGCGCAAGATCGAAATCCTCACGAAGGACGGTCCCGAAGGCCAGACATGGGCGCCCTTCCAGTCCGAAGCCGACGGCGGCGACACCTTCATCCCGCCCGCCCGGAACAATGCGCCGACCCGCGCCCCGGAACCGGACGACGGCGGCGACGACCCGGACAACGTTCCATTCTGAGGCGGCACAGAGGCACAGGCGCACGTCGACCATGAGCAGGACCCCGAAACAGCGTTCCCCCGAGGACTTCGGCGAGAAGAACATCACGCCGATGATGAAGCAGTACCTTCAGGCGAAGGCGGAATCCCCCGCCGACTCCATCCTGCTCTTCCGCGCCGGCGATTTCTACGAGATGTTCTTCGAGGACGCCCTGCGCGCCGCCCCGGTCCTCGACCTGGTCCTGACCCACCGCGCGGGCAATCCGATGTGCGGCGTGCCGTACCGCGCCGTCGACGCCTATATCCCGAAACTGCTCGACGCCGGGCTGAAAGTCGCTGTGGCGGAGCAGATGGAGGACCCCGCGCTCGCGAAGGGCCTGGTCCAGCGCGCCATCACGCGCATCATCACGCCCGGCACCATCCTCGACGCGTCGTTCCTGAAGCCCGGCGACAACAACTTCCTCTGCGCAGTCGTGGCGGAGGACAGGGACGTCTACGGGCTCGCCTGGCTCGACATCAGCACCGCCGAGTTCCAGACCGAACGCCTCGAGACCCGCGAAGCCTTCGAAAGCGAACTCCAGCGCCTCCAGCCCCGCGAATGCCTCATCCCGCGTTCGCTCTACGACCAATGGGAGCAGACCGGCGGACGCCCCATACTGATCCGCCCGATCCTCTGGACCCCGCTCGACGACTGGATCTTCTCCTACGAACACACCTCCGAGCTCCTGAAACGCCAGTTCTCCGTGTCCGTGCTCGACGGCTTCGGCCTGAAGGACTGCGCGTGCGGCGTCCGCGCCGCCGGAGCCGTGTTGCACTACGCCGCCGAAAACCTCCGCCGCAGCACCGGCCACATCGTCTCCATCCGCCGCAACTACAGTGAAAAATACCTCGGGCTCGACCCTGTCTGCCAGCGCAATCTGGAGCTGGTCGACGCGCTCCACGGCGGCGGCCGCGAGGGTACGCTCCTGCAGGTCCTCGACCGCACCTCGACCGCCATGGGCTCCCGCCTCATGCGCAGCTGGCTCCTGAAGCCGCTCCGCGACGTCGACGCGATCGTGGAACGCCAGGACGTCGTCGGCCTGATGAAGGACGAGGTCCTGACCCGGCAGGAAATCCGCGAGACGCTCCTCTCCATCCGCGACATGGAACGCCTCACCGCCAAGCTCAACGCGGGCGCGCTTACCCCGCGCGACCTGCTCGCGCTCGGACACAGCCTCTCCGTCCTGCCCGGCCTCAAGATGATCCTGAACGCCTATGACCTGCCGCTCGTCGAACGCATCCGCGACGGCCTCGGCGATTTCCCCGAGCTCACCTCGCGCATCTTCGCCGCCATCGCCGACGATCCCCCGGCGGACATGGCGGAGGGCGGCTTCATCCGCGAGGGCTTCAACCACGACCTCGACGTCTTCCGGTCCGCCATCACCGACGGCAAGTCCTGGATCGCCGCGCTTCAGGCGAAGGAACAGGAGCGCACCGGCATCAAGAGCCTGAAGGTGCATTTCAACGGCGTCTTCGGCTACTACATCGAAATCTCGAAGAGCAACCTCGCGCGCGTCCCCGACGACTACGTCCGCAAGCAGACGCTCGTCAACTGCGAACGCTTCATCACGCCCGAACTCAAGGAGATGGAGAGCAAGATACTCGGCGCGTCCGACAAGGCCGTCTCCCTCGAAAAACAGCTCTTCGACGAACTCCGCACCTACGCGCGCACCTTCACCGGCGAGATTCAGAAGGCCGCGTTTTCCGTTGCCCGCCTCGACGTCCTCACCGCCCTCGGCGAATGCGCCTCCAAATACCGTTACTGCCGCCCGCACGTCGCGGACGACGACGTCCTGCACATCGTCGCCGGACGCCACCCCGTGCTCGACTCACGCATGGAGTCCGAACGCTTCGTGCCGAACGACACGCTCCTCGACGGTGGCGACAACCGCATGATGATCATCACCGGCCCGAACATGGCGGGCAAATCCACCTACATCCGCCAGACCGCCCTCCTCGTCATCATGGCGCAGATGGGCTCCTTCATCCCCGCCGACGAGGCGCACGTCGGGCTCGTGGACCGCGTGTTCACCCGCGTCGGGGCCATGGACGACCTCGCGCGCGGCCAGAGCACGTTCATGGTCGAAATGATCGAGACCGCGAACATCCTGAACCACGCCACGAGCAAGAGCCTCGTGATCCTCGACGAGATTGGACGCGGCACCAGCACGTTCGACGGTCTTTCCATCGCGCTCTCCGTCGCCGAATACCTCCTCGACCACCCCTCGGCCCGCGCGCGCACCCAGTTCGCCACCCATTACCACGAGATGACCGAGCTCGCCCTCACGCGCAAGGGCGTGAAAAACTACAACGTCGCCGTCCGCGAATACGGCGACCAGATCATCTTTCTGCGCCAGATCGTCCCCGGAGCCGCCGACAAGAGCTACGGCATCCATGTCGCCAAGCTCGCCGGACTCCCCAACGATGTGATCGTCCGCGCCCGCGAAATCCTCGAAAACCTCGAGGAAAACGCCATCGCCGACGCCGGGATGCCCTCCTACACGCGCCCCATCCTCCGCGAACGTCACGCGAAATTCCACACGAAAAAGACGCGCAAAACCTCCTTGGAAAACGAGGACGACGAGCCCGAACAGCCCACCCTGTTCTGATTTCCGACTTTTTTCTGAAAAAATCGTTTTTCCCTCTTCTCATTTTCACGTTTTTGCGGTATAATATGTTCTGCCGGAGACGATCCGGCAATGTTTCCGCCGTTCTTCCGTCCGCACTTCGCCCCCGAACCGGAGAACCCGGAAACACAATGAGAGGAGAAACGACATGAACCCCCGATGCTTTTCGACTTTGTTTTTGCCCTGTTTTGCGATTTGTTTGATGCTCGTCGTCCCGACGTTTGCGGATGAACTGCTGGATGTTATCGATGCGGCGCAGACCACGATCCTGAAAAAGTACCCGAGCAAGGATTCCCTTGCCCGGAAGATGGCGCTGGAGGAACTCGAAAAGATCGCCCGGAGCGGACAGTCGGACGAGCAGATCATCAAGGCCGTGCTGGAAAAAATCCCGGAGACTTCCGCCGAGCTTTTCGCCAGGTCCGACCTGAATTCCAACAGCGTCCCGGATGAATGGGAAAGGGAATTCAAAGTCTCGCCAGATTTCATCTCCTCCGATTCGGACGAGGATGCCGACGGATTCTCTTTGCTTCAGGAATACAAGGCCGGCACGAATCCGGTCGATCCGCTCAGCCACCCGAAGTATATCACGCGGATCTATGTCTCCTCGGTCAATCTGAAGCGCATCACCGGGCTGGAGCTTCTTTCCGTCGATGGTGTGTCGGCGCCCGGTGTACGCGTTGTCACGTTCGGCACGGTCCGCAACGGCAGAAAAAAAACGGAAATCGTTCGTGTCGGAAGCGCATTCACGCACAACAGCGAGCGTTTTATCGTCGATGAAGTTGACAACAGATACTCTTTATCAGAACCGGTCGTCTATATCCGGCACGTCGGCATGAGCGAACGTATCCCCTGCCGTCTCAACCAGCCCGTTTATCTTCCCATGCCGCGCGTACGGTTCCTCAATGCCGTTGATGCCCGCACGTCCGTGTTTCCCGTCGGCGCCACGTTCAAACTCGGCTCGAAAAAGACCGGAGAGGAGACCTACAAAATCGTTTCGGCGGATCCCGATACGAAGACCGCCGTCGTCGAGTCCGTCGGAGACAAACCGGAAACATTTAAGATTCTGCCTGCTCCGAACGATGTCCCGGCGGTGAAGAATGCCGCAAAGCCCGCCCCCGCGAAAACCGCCGCGTCGGCGAAAGCCCCGGCGAACAATGCCGTAAAACCGCCCGTAAAAGAACCGGTGAAGGTTTCCGTTTACGCGAGGAGCGCGGAAGTGAACTTTTTCTCAAGGCAGCCCGCGTCCGTTCGAAATGTCGCACCCGGAACAGTCCCGGCGAATCCCGCCGCAAGACCCTCCGTGCCCGCGGCATCTGCCTCGTCGTCGAAGAATCCGGTGAAATCCGCGCCTTCCGCCGCGAGTCAGCCGGGAGCACAGGCCCCGGCAAGATTTTCGCAAATGCTTCCGCAGAAGAAATCCACGAAGAAATAAGTGGCGTGGCGCCACACGAAGAAGACGCGCAAGATCGCGCCGGACGAGGGCGACGAGCCCGAACAGCCCACGCTCTTTTGAAGTTTGCATCCTTTTTGGGTGAAATGTTTCATCCTTTTCTTGATTTTGTGCCGTTTTTGTGATATGTTTACTTGTTCCTGAGAATCGTCAATATCTGAAAAACCGCTTATTATGAACAATAATCCCGACAAGGATACAAGTCCCGCAAAGAAGAAGCGCGGCGACAACCGCGTGATAATCATTGTCGTTGCGGCTTGGCTCTTTTTCTGCCTTGCAAGCGGTTTTTTCCTGTTTTACAGTTTCCACGCCAGCTACAAACGCAACCTCAATTTTGACGACACCTATCATTTGATTACGATCCTTGATGAGGCGGTCCGGTTATATGAGAAGGATGTCGGGACATGCCCGTCCTCACTCCTGGGGCTGCTGGAGAATATCGACCACGCCGAAAAATGGGATGGCCCCTACCTCAAACCGGCGCTTCCGCGTGACCCGTGGGGCAACGAATTTCATTACGTCTTCCCAGGCAAACATGGTGAATTCGACATTTACTCGCTCGGCTCCGACGGAAAAGAAGGCGACGGGAGAAAAGGCGAAAGAATGGAACCCCGGAATCTGGCGGGCGATCTCGGCAACTGGGATGTAGTGGAACCGAAAAAAACGGCCCCATCCTTTTACGATTTCGAGCTCACCACGTGGGACGGACAGGTCATCCGGACCGCCGATCTCCGGGGGAAGGTCGTGCTCGTGGTGAACACTGCCACGGACGATCTTTTTACCCCGCAGTACGCCCGCCTCGAAGAGATTTACCGGAAATACCACGACCGCGGCTTCGAGATCCTTGATTTTCCGGCTTTGAGGGCGAATCCGGGGAATCCATACCGCACGGACAGCCCGTTCCTGTCGAATCAGGATGATTCGCGCACCGATGAAGAGATTCATGCTTTCCGCACGTCCGAATACGGCGTGACGTTCCCGCAAATGGCGAAACCGAAATCCCGTTCGGACTGGCCCGCGATCTATTCGGCGCTCGGTCCGGTCAAATGGTATTTCACGAAATACGTCGTCGGCCGTGACGGCAAGGTCGTGAGGTGTTTCGGGCCGGACGCGACCTTTGATCCCGCCGACACCATGGACGAACTCGAACGCTGCATCCAAACCCTGCTGGACGTTCCCGCCCATGGAGGAAGACGATAAGCTGATCCGATCCGAAACACATTGATTTATTTTTTTTGAGAGTATTTTTTTTCTCCTGTCCTCTTGAAAACCTTCTTTTATGTGATATATTATCCTGGTTGAAACAAACGCAATGACGATCAGGACAGGTGATTTATGAATATAGGACTTCTTGTTGGTTTACTTCTGCTGAGCATCCCGATCACGGTAATCATAACGCTCCTGGATGAATATTCGATAGCGCTTCGGATCATTTTGGTTATTCTGTGCATTCTCGTGTTCACGATTCCGTTTATCATGTTTTTGGCTAAATATATTCTGGTAGACTGGAATTAAGTGGGATCGACGGCTTGTCCCCGTGTCCGAGCGTAGCCGGACACTACCCGAAACACTATGTGTGCGCGAGCGTAGCCGCGCACTATTCGGCACACTTCGTGTGTCCAGGGCTTGCCCTGGTGGATTATGCAAGTTTGATGGAGAGACTTTTTCCGCAGGCTCTTGCGAATTTGGAAAGAGTATCGAACGTAACGTTCTTCCGGCCTCGCTCCAAAGCCGCGATATAGGTCTGGCTCGTCCCCATCCTCTTTGCAAGCTCCGCCTGGCTCAATCCGGCCTCGTGGCGGGCTTTGTAAAGTTCTTCGCGCAGACGGAACCGCTCGAACATGGCGTTGACCTCATCCGCATTGGCCGGGTCGTTGAAATACGCATCGCGTTCGAGTTCATCCTCGTCCGGGATGCCGGACTTGATCCGTTCGCCCAGCTTGCGGAGCTGTTCTTCGATTTCCTCGTCTGTCAGATATGCGGCGTGTTCGTATTCGGTTTCTTTTGATTTCATTTTATGAACCCTCCTTGGATGAGTTTCTTTAACATTTTACGGGCGTGAGTTCCTTTGCGGGTATCTGTTCGGTTTTCTTTACGTATCCATGAATGCCGATTACAAAATCTTTGATTCCGTACACGTAGAAGATGCGGACGTTGCCTGTTTGGATAATGCGAATGGCAAACAGGTCTTCTCCTTCAATCTTTTCCGCGTTCGGGTAATTCAGAAAGCCGTTGCGTTCAAGCTGAAAGATCAAGCCGTTCAGCTCCTGTTTGACTTCGCCGGGCTGATTACGCATAAACGCCTTGACGTTATCAAGCATCCAAAAGGTCTTTTTCTTCGGTGTTTCAGGTCGTTTCATGTTGTTTCCCACGGTTTCCTGTTGTTTACTATATCTCATGGAATATCGTTTGTCAAGTTTTCATCCCGTTTTTTTCAAAAAAACTGTGGGGTTCATCCGGCGCGGGCGTCAGCCGCGCACTTCCGCCGTCCAGGACTTGCCCTGGCAGCCCACGCGGTTCTGTTTTTTTAGTGAAATCTTCTTTTCTTTCTTGATTCCGTGCCGTCCGCGTGGTATATTGTTTGCTGAAAGACGTGTTCGCCTGTGGCTTATTTCTTTCCTCGGGCAGACCGCCTTGTCCCGGAGAACATAATCCCCCGCAGTCCGAGGAGAAATAACATGAAACACCGTTTTTTCCTGATCGCACTTTTATTCTGCTTCGGGGCCGTGTCCTGCCGTTCCGCCGCTGATCATGATGTCGCTGCTGTCCCGGATGCCACCGCTGTACCTGCCGCAGACAGTGCCGCAGCAGCCCCCGCGACGGAAGAGTCCGGCGGGGTCCTCCCGAGGACGCCGGAGGAAGCCGCGATGATGGAAGAGATGATCATGAATGCGCAGTACAACGAGCTGGTCCAGCTTTGCGCGGGAAAGAAGGTCGACTTCGGCGCGAAGGCCCGCTATCCGCTTCTGCTTGCCGCCGTGGAACGGGATCCCCGGTACAGGACCATAGATTTCCTCGAACGGAAAGTCCAGATCATGAAGTTCATGCTGGAGAATGGCGGCGCGAATCTGGTCCGGACGGACATCGGGTTCAGGTGCGTCCATGAAGCAGTTCAGACGAACAACAAAGAGGTATTCGAGCTCTTCCTGCAATACGGCTTTAACCTGAACATGAAGGACGCGCGGGGAAAGACGGTGCTGGATTATGCCCTTGCACGGCCAAATCAGGTCGATCCCGGGATCATGAACCGGCTTCAGAGCGTCGCGCCGACGTCGCTGTTCGCGCTGGTCCGCCTGAGCGATGCCGAGGGGCTGAAGAAGGCGCTTCAGGACAGGGAAAACCTCGAGGCGATCAACAAGTGGGATTCCGTCTTAGACCCGGTGGGCAGAAGTCATCCCCTGCTGTATTATGCGGCGGAGTCGGGCAGGAATTACTTCGGCGAACAGGTGTTCGCTCCGACCGGAGCCGACGTCTTCCGGGTTCTGCTGGAGGCGGGCGCCGATCCGATGCATGTCCGGGCCCATAGGGATTCGGATTCGGAGGCGGCGCTGTCGTTCATCGTGTGGCAGCAGCGGAACGACCTTCTTCCGGTCCTGTGGGAGTTCCGCGATAAACTGCCGGAGGAGGAATGGAAGAAAGGCCTCGCCTATGCCGCGGAGGATAAGAATGCCGGCGCGTTCCGGTTCTTTCTGGAAAAAGGCTTCGATCCTCTGGAGAGCCGCCGGACGGACAGCAGCCCGGATGCCGTGGTCACGGCGTATCTGAACGGCCCGAAGGAGATCGTGGATATGCTGGATCGGCGCGGGCTTCGGAAGCCGTTCTGGGCGGCAGCCCGTTGGAACGACCTGGAGCTGGCAAAGGAGTATATCGCCGCAGGGACGGACGTCAATGCCCCGGTCAAGCTCCAGTCGGGGCGGCAGGCGATACCGTTCCGTCTCGCCGTCCAGGCCAACCAGAAGGAGATGGTGGAGCTGCTGCTTGACAATGGGGCGTATGTCGCGCCCGAGGACTATTTCAGGAACCGGATGACGTATCCGCTTGACATCGCCGCCGCCATGAAGGGCGGGGAGGCCATGACGAGGCTCCTGCTGGAACGCGGATTCACGCCGGACCATCCGGTCGATCCCAACGCGGAGGGGGTGTATGCCAAGCACAACGGGGAGAAGGATGCGCGCCTCACGTCGTCGCTGTATGTTGCGTTGGACCATCGGAATTTCGACACCGCGAGGATCCTGATCGAATACGGTGCGCGCAAGGATGTCACGCTCCCGAAGTCCTATCGTCTGTTCGGAACCAGTTTCGTCGACTTGCACGAATACTACGTGGACGACCCGGACGCCCTCGCGGCCATGGGCGAGGAGAAAGGGCTCATCGACCATACGAAGGAGTTCCTGCGGGATGCGGTCTGGGTTATCTCGATGCCTGTCACGGTTCCCCTCACGATCTATTTGTTCATGTCTACTCCCTGGCTTCAGTGATCTCCCGCCGAGATTAACCTGAAATCAGTTGAGGCTCCGCCTCATGTGCCGTCGCGAAGCACGGCACTACTCGGCACACATCGTGTGTGTCCGAGCGCAGCCGGACACTACTCCGTCCAGGGCTTGCCTTGGGGACTCGTCAGAGTTACGATTGCGCGGCTTGCAGCGCGGAATGAATTAAAAACTCGGAACGGGTCATGGATTTTGCACGGGCAAAGCGGTCGATTTCGGCGATTTGGCTGGCTTTTGCCGTAATTTGAACACGGACCGAGGGAGACGGCGGATAGGCCAGTACTGGTGAAATGCAGACGGGAGTTCCGTCTTCAGGATCAAGTTTCGCCTGGAACGATTCGATGTCAGTCGGCGGCGGAACGGGGATTCCTTTCTTATCGTATTCGTCCAGAATACCCTGGAGAAAAACAGTGGCCTGATACAGAATATCGTCAATCGTTTCTCCCTGATCTGTCGCAGGGAAATCAACGAAACGTCCCCAATATCCCCCGTCTTCATCCTTGTAGATCGCGAAGAAGTAGCAGACTTTTTTCGATCTCGGTGTTTTCATGTAAACCTCCTTGAAAAAACAAGTAATCAAATTCTCATGTCAATGTGCCGTGTCATTGGTTTGCCGTTTGACAGAGGCGTTTGTTATTGCTGTATTCCCGCATCCTTCAGGATTCTCCGGAGCACACATCCTGCGCGGCGTGATAGTGAATGATGACTCTTCGTTCCCCGTTTGAGTAGATTCGTTTGGAACTCTTCCCCGAGTTGATCCAGACAAAGCCATTTTTCTCAAGCAACTGGACTAATTCGTTAAATCTCATTCAGTTTCTCCATCAAAAACAATGGTGTTATGTGTCATCGAATAATATTATACACCAAAAAGGTGTATTGTCAAGGCTTCTTCGTGTTTTTTTTGAAAAAAGGCTTTCGGGCGATGAGTCAGCGCGCGAGGCAGCGGTTCCAGTCGGGCTGGTAGAGCCAGATCGACCAGGGCAGGGGCTTTTCCGGGGAACAGCGCCAGGCATCTTTCAGCAGACGGTTCCAGTTGCGGCGGCCCTCCAGCGCGAACGCCCGGTAGTCGCAGTAATACATCACGTAGGCTTTCGTCTCGCGGCCGGATTCGAGCTTGGAGAGGAACGCGTCGAGCACGCAGACGTCGAACGGGTTGTAGAGCCAGAAGACCGTGCCGTCGTGCGGCAGCACGTCGAGGATGTTCCCGTTCAGGATCGACACCTGCGGATAATCTTCGAAGCGTTTCGCCGTGATCGCGGCGACGTCCGGGTCAAGCTCGACGCCGTAGTATTTTTTACAAGGCGGCTTTTTGAGCAGGAGCCAGCTGATCACGCGCCCGAATCCGCAGCCGACGTCCACGAAAACGTCGTTCGCGTCCAGCGGGAACTCACGGAACATCATTTCGATCGCGCCGTACTCCGCGCTCATGGTCGGGTACGCGCCGAGGTCCTGAAAACGCGACTCGCGCACTTCGGAGAGGGAGATGCCTCCGATCTTCCGGTCGAGACGGTCCTCGCGCCAGGCGCGCAGTTTCGTCCGCAGGGTCAGAACCGGGTTCGCCATCGTTCGGACTTTCAGCGGGGGGAGGGCAGCAGGATCGCCAGCATCTCTTTTGCGATGGCGTCCTTGCTCTGGAGCGGGAGGTCGAACCTGCGACCATCGGCGGCGAAGAGCGTGACGGCGTTGGTCCCGGCGGCGAATCCGCGGTCCGGGCGCGACACGTCGTTCGCTGCGATCCAGTCGAGGTTCTTCGCTGTGAGCTTGGCGCGGGCGTACTCTTCGAGGCCGTCGGTCTCCGCGGCGAATCCGACCAGGATCTGTCCGGGCTTTTTCTGCTGCCCGAGCGTCTTCAGAATATCTTCGGTTCTCTTCAGTTCGAGGAAGAGATTGCCGTCGGCCTTCTTCATCTTGCGGTCGATCGGATGCGCCGGGGTGTAATCCGCCACGGCCGCGCACATCACGACCATACCGCAACTGGCGGCGCGGGATTTGACCGCCTCCGCCATGTCGGCGGCGGAGACGACCGGGACGAATTCCAGCAGGCCGTCCGGCGGCGTGAGCGCGACCGGGCCGGAGACCAGGATCACGTCGTGTCCCGCCTCGACGGCGGCCTTCGCGATGGCATAGCCCATTCTGCCGGTCGATTTGTTGGAGAGGAACCGGACGGCGTCGACGGCCTCGCGCGTGGGGCCCGCGGTGACGAGGATCCGCATGTCAGCGGCCTCCCTCGCCGCCGCCGATGAAACGCGTGGAATCGCGGAGCGTGTGGCGCAGACGGCGGCATTCGGAGCACATGAAGAGGTCAAGGCCGAGGATGTCGGTGAAGCGGTCGGACATGGAGAGTTCGGCGAATCCGCCGACTTCGACGAGCACGGTCTCCTCGGAGTTGTCGGCGACCATGACGGCGGGCCCGCGGAGGATGTCGATGCGGATGAGCGAGTTTTCGGGCAGGACCAGGTGGTTGACGAGCTCGGTGCTGTTGCTGAACGCCAGCCCGATGCCAGTGCGGAAGATGCTGTGGGTGATGCTGCGGTAGTACGCGGTTGAGCCGTGGATCGTGGCCGCGCCGACGGCGTCGCCGACGACCTCGCGGGCGTACAGTTTGCCGTCGATGGAGACGCTGTAGCGGAGCGCGGTCACGGGCATCCGGTTGTGCAGGAAGATGTCGTTTATGGCGAAGAGCTCGCGCCCGTTCGCGCGGCCGGAGAGCTTCGGCAGGCGGGTCGTCTTCAGTTCGCCCGCGAAAAACGCGTCGAGCTGGGTGTCGAGGCCGTGTTTCGGGCAGAGCGGGGCGGTGGCGGAGTCGCGGACGGGGTATTTCAGGCGGCCGGGCCAGCGGAGCTCGGCGGTGAAGAGCGTGCCGTCGCCGCCGCAGGGCAGGATGAGGTCGGCCTCGTCCGGGTCGTCCGTGAGGCGCACGCCGCGGCGTTTCAGGTTGTCGCGCAGGGCCTCGGTGTGCTGACCGAAGAGGAAGAACTTCCAGTCTTTGCCGGGTTGAACGTTCATGGTGTCATCTCCTTATGCGAATCCGCGAGGAATTTCGCGGCCGCGGCGTACAGGACGACCGCCGCGCAGTTGCCCACGTTGATCGACGCCTTCTCGCCGAACATCGGCAGTCCGACCGTGGCGTCGGCGGCTTCCAGCGCCTCGGGCGAGATACCGAGCGCTTCGTTGCCGAAGATCAGAGCGACCGGAAAACGGTACGGGTATTGCCACGCGTCGACGGATTCCGGGAGCGGTTCGACCGCAAGTATCTTGATGCCGGGCGTCTCCTCGCGGAGCGCGCGCACGGCGTCGAGCGCGGTCGGGAAAGAACGGCTCGGGACCATCGTGTCCGCGCCCATGGCGGTCTTCGCGAGCTTCGGGTGAGGCGGGCAGGGGGTGTAGCCGCAGCAGATCACTTCCTTCGCGCCGAGCGCTTCCGCCAGACGGAAGATGTTGCCGGTGTTGTGCGCGCTGCGGAGACGGTCGAGGATGACCGTAATTTGAGGCGCATCCTTTGCGGCGGTACTCATCTGCGTCCGCCCCGTCTTCCGCCGCCGCGATGGGGACGTCCGCCGCCGGAGCCGCCGCCTCGGCGGTTCATGCGCTTGCGTTCCTCGGGCGGGAGTTCGCGTGTCTTTTCGGGGAGCTCCAGCCATTCCTGCGGAGGCTGGACGGTCTTGATCTCGCATTTGGTGTACTGTTCCAGCTGGGGCAGCACAAACGAGCCGAATTCGTCGGCGAAACTGATGCTGGTGCCGTGTTCGCCGGCGCGTCCGGTGCGGCCGATGCGGTGCACGTAGTCGTCGGCCTGTTCGGGCAGGTCGTAGTTCACGACGTGGCTGATGCCGTCCACATGGATGCCGCGCGCGGCGACGTCGGTGGCGACGAGGATGCGCGTCTTGCCTTCGCGGAAGCGGTCGAGGATCTTCAGGCGCTTTTCCTGCGCCACGTCGCCGGACAGAAGTTCGGCGTCCTCGCCGTATTCGAAGAGACGGGCGGCGATGGAGATGTTCTTGTCCTTGCGGTTGCCGAAGATGATCATGCGCTCGGGCTTCTCCTCGCGGATCACGTGCAGGAGCACGGCCATCTTCTGTTCGTCCAGCACGGCGTAGAAGCGCTGGTCGATGAGGTCGGTCACGATGTGCTGCGGCTCGGACTCCACGAATTCCGGGTCCTTCATCCAGGAATCGACGAGGCGCAGGACGGCGGGTTCGAGCGTGGCGCTGAAGAGCATGGTCTGGCGGACGCCGGGGCGCGGCAGATGGTAGACGATGCGGCGGACATCCGGGATGAACCCCATGTCGAGCATGCGGTCGGCCTCGTCGATCACGAGGACTTCGGCCTTGGAGAGGTCCAAGTCGCCGCTCTGCGAATAGTCGATGATGCGGCCCGGGGTGCCGACGAGGATGTCGATGGACGCGTCGAGCTCGCGGCGCTGTTTTTCGTGGTCCATGCCGCCGAAGATGACGAGGCAGTTCAGGTCGGTGAAACGGGCGAGCGCCTCGGCGTCGTCGTGGATCTGGATCGCGAGTTCGCGGGTCGGGGCGAGGACCAGGGCGCGCGGCGCGCCGTGCTTGCGTTCGCCCTCGAGCGGACGGCGGAGGAACCGCGTGATGAGCGTGGAGAGGAACGCGGCGGTCTTGCCTGTCCCGGTCTGCGCCTTCGCGGCGAGGTCGCGTCCGGCGAGCGCGAAGGGCAGGCAGAGTTTCTGGATTTCGGTGCAGTAGAGGAATCCGAGGACCTGGACGGCGGCGAGGACTTCCTGCGAGAGTTCGAGGTCGCAGAAACGCATCTTGCCGGGTTCTTCCGGCGGCGGCACGATGGCGGGCATCGGCGGAATCTGCCGGGGCTGTTTCTGCTTCTGCGCGGGCTGCTGTTTCGGTTGTTTGGGCTGTTTCTGCTGATCCTGCGGCTGTTTCGCCTGTTTCGGCTGTTTCTGCTTGCGGGACTGCTGTTTCGCCTGAGGATCGCTTTTCTTTTCCTCGCGGACGGGTGCCGGACGGCTGTCGGCGCGCCGGATGTACGCGACGTCTTCGGGATGCCGCTGACGGCGGCGTTTCTTGTCATGCTTGCGGACGGGTGCTGCCGCCGGAGCCTCCGGCTGTTTCGGTGCGCCGGAGATGGCGGATTTCAGATTCTTGATGAGTTTGGAGAGATGATTGAACACGGGAATAAAACACGGGCGGGGAAACGCCTGTCTGCGCAGGCGTTCCGCCAAAGAGGTTTGAGGTTGGGGTTATTTCGGATTGGTCAGGAGATTGATGTCGGTGTTAAGCAGGTCGAGGGAAGGTTTCTCTTCGAGGTTCAGGACCAGGTTGCGGACGTCGATCTCGTTCGATATGATGTACTTTCGAATGTCGCTGCAGTCGTTCTCGAGGAAGTCCAGGTAGGTGCGGAGCTTGAACATGCCGGGGAGGTGGCGGTAGGATTCGAGCTGGCTTTCGAACCGGGAGGCGTCCGCGAGGGCGACGCTGGCGGTGTCGTACTTGTAGGCTTCGGCGGCGCCGAGGATGCGCGTGGCCTCGACCTTGGCGGATTCGACCGTGGTGATGCTGTACTCGTTTGCCTTGGAGATCATCTTCACGGCGTCCTCCTGGGCGCACACGACATCCTGGAACGCTCCGGCGACATCGACCGCGCCTCCCGGTTCGTCGCTGCCGATGGGCGGATGCGCGTCGTGCATGTTGATGCCGACGAGCTTAATGCCGAGCCCGATGCGGTCGCACGCCTTCTGGATGCGGTCGTACAGGTTCACGGCGACCTGTTCGCGTCCGGAGGAGATGTCGGTGATGAAGTCGGTGCTGGCGAAGTAGCGCGTTGCCTCCGCCTGGCCGACCGCGAGGAGCGTTTCCTTCACGTTGTCGAAATTGAACGCGTAGTCGAACGGGCGTTCGGGGTCGGCGGTGTAGAAGACGGGGAGCGAGACTTCGAGGATGGAGGCGAGCTGCGCGCCTGTCTTGCCCTGCTGCTTCACCGCCACGAGGAACTTGTTTTCGTGCTGGTAGTTGTCGCCGGTCCAGAGAATGACCTTGGCGTTGCGGCCGGGGTTCAGGACGGACCCGAGGGTCGCCTCCTGCACGTTCTTGACCGGGACGCGGAGGATCTTCTCGCACGGCCACGGCAATTTGAAGTGGATGCCGGCGTCGAGCGGCGCGGATTCGCGGTTCACCGCGCCGAAGACCTCGCGGATGCCGATCTCGCCCGGATTGACCTCGGCGATGCAGGTGAAGAGCCAGAGAACGGCGGCCCAGACCATCAGCGCCGGGACGATCGCCTTCCGCAGGACCAGGTAGATGCCGGTCCGCGAGATCTGGAATCCGAACTGGTAGTCCAGCGAATCCGAGATGTTGCGCACCACGCCACCCGGCTCGGTGAAGATCGCGAGCAGACGGCTTTCGTAGACCGGGCGGACCTCCTCCAGCGTGCGCGGACGGTAGAACTCGATGATGAAGCTCACGAGGTGTTCGGCGGCGAAGACCGCGAGAATCCAGAAGAAGATCTTGGTGAGCGGCGCGGCCCAGCCGGTCTTGCCGTAGTTGATGAACAGCGCCGAGACCGCGCTCACGAACAGCACGATGGCGAAGCAGATCAGCCAGCTGCCGACCGGGCGCAGATAGCGGAACTCGCGGATGCGGGACTGTCCGACCAGGAACACGCCGGTGAAGTAGGCGAAGAGCGCCGAGATCGCACAGAGAAACGCCAGGTTGATCGGGTTTTTCGGCGTCAGGACGATCGTGGCGGAATCGGCGGCGCCGAGCGTGGAGTTTTTCCAGAAGAACCAGAACGCGGGGATGGAGAGCAGGAAAACGAGGAGCGAGACGGCGGACGGGATGTACTTGTTGAAGTTTTCGAGGGTGCGCTTGGCGGTGAAACGGACGTCCTCGCTTACGTCGAGGATGGAGTTCACGTTCGACTTGCGCTGTTCGAGGATGAGCTTTTCCTGTTCCTCCTCCGCCATCTTCCGCAGGAACGCGGAATGCACGAGGGCGCAGACCGAGAAGAGGAACGCCAGCGTGACGGGGTAGAGCGAGAGCGTGAACGTCTCCATCCCGGCCCATTTCGTCGCCGGGCCCGCCACGATCACGACGACCGCGAGGATGAAGGACAGGATGAGGGAGATGATGGCGATGCGCCCTGCGAGTCTGGCGCGTTCGATGGTGCCGCTGAGATCGCCGTATTTCATGATATCGGAACTCCTTGATAGGGGTGAAAAGACAAAATGTATCTTTGAACTATACTATAATTTTGAAAAAACGCAAGCGCGGAACGCTTTTTTTTCGCCTTTTTTCCGTTTTCCGGTGGTTTTTTCCATATTCCGGGCTATATTGTGAATACCGGAACGGCGTTTTGCCGGACCGCATCCCGACCACGCAGTTGGCATTCCTTATCTTGCCGGAGCACGCACCATGGAAAAGAACATCTCGATCCTGAACGACCTGCACAAGTACAATATTTCCGTCGCAGCGAACAGCAATCCTCCCGCGGAGGCGAACGAGCCCGATGCTCCGGCGCAGAACAATGTCCAGCCCGCGCCTCCGCCGCCACCTCAGCCGGCCGTTTCCAGACAGCTCTCCGAGGCGATGCAGCGGCGCGTGAACGATTTCCGTCTGTCGCGGCGCGACCTCGCCGTGCGCGTCGCGGAATCTCTGGCGGGGATCGACTGGGAGATCGCGGAGTCCGAACGCCGGCTTCAGGAACTCAGACCGCGCCGGGAACGCCTCGCGTCCATCGCCGCCGAACTGAACAGGGAATCCCCGCTCGACGTCGACGGCGCGGCGACGCAGTCCCAGATCGCCGCGGAGTCCCGCCGTCTCGACGAGCTCCGGCTTGACGCCTGCCGCAAGATCGCGGAGTCCACCGCGACGACGCAGAGTATTCCGATCCAGGCGCAGAAACAGAAAACGTCTCCGGACGCGATTGATCTGGGCTCGGTCACGTTCGGGCAGCTCTGCCGCATCGGCTGGGGCGTGTTCTTTCCGTTCATCGTGACGGTCATCGCGGCGGCGCTCCTGATCGGGGCGGCCGTCATCGCGGCGTTCAACGGGACGATCCGATGGTAAAACAGGCGGGCCGGAAAAGCGGCGGCGGAAACGTCCGCCGGAAAACTCCGGAGGTCACGGAGAACGGACGGAAAAAGGAGCTGAGATTTGTCAGCTCCGCCAAACGCGCCCTGATGATCCGCAGGATCTGGCTTTTCCTGCTGACCGCCGCGCTCGTGCTGATCGGGCTTGCGTCGGTCGTCGGCGCGCGTTTCTTCTGAGCTTGTCTTGAGACTACGGCAGCGGGATCGGCGCGAGGCACGTGAACGGCGCGGCCGGGATGTTCCGCAGGACCGTAAAGCACAGCACGATCGCGACGATCGCGAACGCGACGGGGCGTTTGATGGAGATTTCCGGTTTCGCGATCAGAACGAAGAGCATGATTCCCAACGGGATCAGAAGCGCGTTGTTGTGCAGGCTCGTCTTGAGGTCGCCGTGCAGCAGCGCCGAAAGCGCGCGCGTCGCGCCGCATCCGGGGCAGTACAGCCCGGTCAGCTTGTGAAACATGCATCTCGGGAGCCATTTCGCGTGGGGGCTGCCCGGCGGAGCCAGCAGCAGGACGACGCATGCCGCCGCGCCCAAAATGAGGAGTATTCCGAGCGGGATCCATTCCTGTTTTCTGAACTGTTTTTTTTTCATGGCGGGGAGAGTTCCGTTTCAATCACCGTCAGACCGGGCGCGATCAAGTCCCACAGGCGCGGCAGGACGAGCATGCCCAGACACAGTGCGGCCGCTGAAAGGATGATGGCGGTCCAGCTCCAGACTTTTCCGGTGTGCGCCGCCCGCCGTGCGCCCTCGTAATCACCGTTTTGAAGCATGTTCGAGGCGAGCACGGCATAGATCAGCGCCACAATGCCGATCACGCTGCCGACCGCGACCGCGACGATGGCGAGCGTGAATCCGCAGTCGACCTTCGGCGGCGGGGCAGGGGACCCGGCCGGTTGTTCCGGCGCGGACGTCGTTTCAGCGGGTGCGTCCGAAGCCGCTTCCGTCTTCTGTCCGCAGTTCGGGCAGAAAACCGCTCCGGGCGGGAGTCCCTTGCCGCAGTGCATGCAGAACATGAGGTCGATTTCCCGTGTTTCAGGCGGTCCGGATCAGGGCGCTGCCGCTCCCGACGCTGCCGCCCCGATTTCTTCAAACGAACTGATCAGGGAGGATCCGCCGCCGCAGAGGAGCCCGAGGATGATGGAGATCCAGCAGAAGATCTTCGCGAGGTTGGAGTATTTCTGCGCCTGCTCGTAATTGCCCTTGTTGACCTCCTGCGTGACCAGCACGGAAAAGATGATCGCCACGATGCCGGTCGGCTGGCAGCAGCAGAGCGTCGTGAAGATCGCGAATCCCAGGTGCGTCTCGATCTCGCGCGGATCACCCGCGAATTCGGAGTTCTTGGTCTCGTTCCGGTCGCCGTCGCTGCCCCACTGGATGTTCTGACCGGACCCCTTGAACGGGTTCACGAATCCGGTCGGCTGTTCCTCCGGACCCGAGCTCGCGACAGCATCGTTTCCCGCGGAGGCGGAGCCGTTGTAAAAATCGTTCACCGCGGACTGCGCCGCATTGGCGTTTCCGGCGGGCTGTTCGGGCTCGATATGCACATCCGGTCCGGACGCGGCGGGCTGTTCCGGTTCCGGTTTCGCAGTCGGTTCCTTCGCCGCCGGTTCGTCGCGGAACACGGTCTTGCCGGAGTCTTTGAGCGGGTTCACGAATCCGGTCGGCTCGCGCGGCGGCGGGGCGGGCTCGCGGCTCGCGGAGATGCGGACGATGCCGTCGCCGGAATCCCTGTCCTTGTCGGAGAGACTGAACTTCTTCTGGCCGGACCCGGACAGGCTGAATTTCTTCTGTCCCGAGTCGGAGAGACTGAACTTCTTCTGCCCGGAATCGGACAGGCTGAATGTCTTCCGGTCGGAGTCGATCGCATCGCCCGAACGGCTCAGTTCGTTTTCCTTCGCGTAGTTCGGGAGGTTCTTGATGTCGCGCCCGGAGCGTTCGCTGCCGAACGTATCGCCGCCGGACCGTTTCGTGCCGCAGGCGGGGCAGAACGCCGCATTGTCCGGGATTTGTCTGCCGCAGTTTTTACAGAACATGCCGGTACCCTTTCAGATTGAAGTCAAAATAAAAACCATGCAGTATCATACCATGAAAAACGGAAAAATCAACCGCAAATCGAACAAAAACCGGAAAAAAGCGGCGTTTCAGTGGGTCGCCGGAGATTCGTCCGGGAGGAGCCGGACCGCGAGATACGTGCGGTGTCCGAGCTTGCCTTTGAACTGCGGAACGACCTTTTTGTGCGAGGCTCCGGCAAGCTCCGTGAGTTTTTCAAGGTAGTTTTTCCGGAGGATGACGATCTCGCTTCCGAGCATATCGAATCCCTCTTCGACGGTACGGTAGGCGTAATGCTCCTCGGTGGTCTGGTCCTCGTCGCAGATGAAGAAGACCTGCAGACGGCGGGCGTTGTTCACCTCGGCCAGATACTTGATGCCGACATGGTCGGCGTTCAGGTTGAAGAAGAAGACGCGGTCCTCGCCGGAGGCCTGTTCGACCGCCCTGACGAACGGACGGGAATCCTCCTGGGCGGAGATCGCCGGGATGACGGCGAACTCGAAGTGGATCGCCAGGCAGCACGCGGCGAGCGCGAACCGCGCCGTCCAGGAATCGCGTCCGCGGAAACAGTACACGGCGGCCGCGACGAGCAGGAACCCGAGAACATAATGTCCATACGGGATCCACTCCGCGGAGACGAAGAAGAACGACGCGATCAGGCAGACCACGGTCCCGAGCATCGTGGCGTAGGGGATCAGGACGAGCACGAGCCGGGCGAGCCGGACGAGGCGGCCCCGCCAGACGTCGGAGAGCTTCAGATCGAGGCGGGCATGAAGCAGGCCCCACGCGCCGGAGAGCGCCATGAACGGCACGGCGAGCGTCATGTACCGCGTGTGCTGGCATCCGGGGATCGAGAGCAGGATTTCGACGGCGAACAGGAATCCGAGCCAGGGGCCGACCGGCGCTTTCAGCAGGGCGCGTCCGCCCGCGATGAGCGCGTACAGGAACGGGACACTGAGCGGGGCGTATGTCGGGAGACTGCCGAGCAAGTAGAACAGCGCCGATCCGCCGTCCATCCGGTTGTTGAACTGCCATTCGTAGAACTGGCCCCACATTTCGTCGCCGCCGACCCGGTGCAGGAGCCACCACGCGAATCCCACGCATCCGGCGAGGACGACCGCGCCCGACGCGCCGAACGCGAAGAACGTTTTCCAGCGGCCGGACATCGCGAGCCATCCGGCCGTCCCCGCGCCGAGCAGGACGGGTCCCATCGGGCCGCGGACCGCGAAGCAGAACACGAGCAGCGCCGCGAACGCGAGCGTGGAGAGGAATATGTTCAGGCGGTCCTCCTGGAGCAGGGCGATCATCGTGACGCCGGCGGCGCAGACGGGGAGGTCGATGCCGAATCCGAGGATGGAGTTGAGATATTCGAACGAGACCAGCGAGAGCATGAGCGCCCACAGGCCGAGACCCTTTTCCGCCTTCTCCCCGATCCTCCACGTCATCGCGATCGAATACGCGCCGAATATCATCGACGGCAGCGTCACCGTCCAGCGCGCCACCATGTGGCCGCAAAACGATGCCAGCCACGACAGGACGAACATTGTCGACGGGTAGTCGTAGTAAGGATTTCCGAAAACGGTCGGGAACGGCCCGATCGGATGGTCCGTCATGTCTCCGGTCATAAACTGGAAGCGGACGTCGATCTTCACGCATTCGAGCCCGACGGAGCCGAGGAGGAAGAACGCGAGAAGGGAGAAGAAGATCGTGGCGAACGTGTGTCTGCGGGCGAACCCGGAAACGGTGCTGATGACGTTTTGCATGGGGCAGTGTGGATGGTTGTTTCTGACGGCGTACTCCGGAGCGCGCAGCGGATGGAGGAAGGCCCGGCGGAAACGGTCTGCGCGTCTGGACCGGAGAAGCCGTCTGTTCCCCGGAAAAACACCGCCGGTTGTGTGTAAAACGAAAAAACAGCGAATAAAATAACCTCTTTTTTTGGAAATGCAATTGCTTTTTTCAAAAATTGTGGTATCTTTTGCGGATGACCTTTTTTCTTTTAATCAAAACATAATCCCGTCAACGAAAGGAAATGAGATGGACGCAACCACCCTGCGCAAAGCCGCCGACACAATCCGTATTTTATCCGCCGAAGCGATCCAGAAGGCCAAGTCCGGGCATCCCGGCATGCCCATGGGCAACGCCGATTTCGCCATGGTCCTCTGGGCGAAGTATCTCCGCCACAATCCGGCCGACCCGAGCTGGATCGGACGCGACCGCTTCGTGCTGTCCGCCGGCCACGGCTCCATGCTGATCTATTCGCTCCTGCACCTCTTCAACTACGGCCTCTCCATGGACGAGCTGAAGAACTTCCGCCAGTGGGGCAGCCTGACTCCGGGCCATCCGGAATTCGGCCACACGAAGGGCGTCGACATCACGACCGGCCCGCTGGGCAGCGGTTTCGGTTCCGCGGTCGGCATGGCGATCGCCGCCAAGCAGTTCGCGGCCAGGATCGGCCTTGACAAGACGGACATCCAGCAGAGCCGCATCTTCGTGATCAGCGGCGACGGCTGCATGATGGAAGGCAACACCTCCGAGGCCGCCAGCCTCGCCGGCCACCTCAAGCTCGACAACCTCGTCGTGTTCTACGACGACAACAACATCACCATCGAAGGCAATACCGGCCTGGCGTTCACCGAAGACGTCGCCGCCCGTTACGCCGCCTACGACTGGCGCGTCCTCCGCTGCGACGACGCCAACGACATCGCCAAGGTCGACGCAGTCCTCGCCGAAGCCGTCAAGTCCGACGGTCGCCCGACCCTCATCATCGGCAAGACCACCATCGGATTCGGCGCTCCGCACAAGGCGGGCACGCACGGCTGCCACGGCGAACCCCTCGGAGACGAGGAACTCGCCGCCACGAAGGCGAACCTCGGCTGGACCGAAGAGCCCTTCACCGTTCCGCAGGCCGTCAAGGACATGCTCGCCGGCCGCGTGAAGGAACTCGCTGCCGAAGCCGCCGCCTGGAACGAAAAGTTCGCCGCGTTCGTGAAGAGCGCCGACCAGGCGCTGATCGACAGCCTCATCAACCGCACCGTCCCGGAAAACATCCTCGACGAACTCCTCGCCGCCGCTCCGGTCGACAAGCCGGTCGCCTCCCGCGCCTCCAGCGGCACCATCCTCCAGAAGGCCTCCGCGCTCGTTCCGGCGCTCGTCGGCGGCGCCGCCGACCTGGCTCCGTCCACCAAGACCGCCGTCAAGGGCGCGGGCGACTTCAGCGTGGAAGACCGCGCGGGCCGCAACCTGCACTTCGGCATCCGCGAGCTCGAAATGGGCATGGCTGGCAACGGCATGGCTCTGTTCGGCACGGCGATCCCGTACACCTCCACGTTCGCGGTGTTCTCCGACTACATGAAGCCCGCGATCCGCCTCGCCGCGATCCAGAAGCTCCACGAACTCTACATCTTCACGCACGATTCCTTCTACGTCGGCGAAGACGGCCCCACCCACGAGCCGATCGAACAGCTCGCCATGCTCCGCAGCATCCCGGACATGACCGTGTTCCGTCCCGCCGAAGCCCACGAAGTCGCGCACTGCTGGGCCGCCGCCCTGAAGAAGCAGGGGCCCGTCGCCATGATGATGACCCGTCAGGACCTCCGTCCCTTCGACGCCGACCTGGCCGCGAAGATCGACGTGACCCGCGGCGCCTACATCCTCTCCGAGGACGAAGGCTTCGAGGCCGTCATCCTCGCCTCCGGCAGTGAAGTCAATCTTGCGCTCGACGCCGCCGCGATCCTCCGCGGCGAAGGCCGCAAGGTCCGCATCGTGTCCGTTCCGTCCCTTGAGACCTTCCTCCGTCAGGACGCAGCCTTCCGCGAAAGCATCCTCCCGAACGCCTGCCGCAAGCGCATCTCCATCGAAGCCGGCACGACCCCGATGTGGTACGCCCTGGTCGGTCTCGACGGTCTCGCGATCGGTCTGGATCACTTCGGCGCGTCCGCTCCGTACAAGAAACTGGCGCAGGAATTCGGCTTCACGCCGGAAGCCGTCGCCGACAAGGTCCGCGCCTATCTCAAGGCGTAAACCGCACGCGGTCCGTACCGCGTAACAAATGAAATACTCGGTGCGCGAGCATAAGCCGCGCACCGTATCCACACCCTTTTTCGGTGTGCCGGCCGGGCGGGAAAAGTCCGGCCGGAGTTTTCCATCCTTATAGAAAACGTTTTCCGCCGGTTTCCCCCGGAACAAGATCAGGAGTCAGACAATGGCGTCGTCCAAGCCCGTCAGGCCGAAGAAGAAAGTCAAGGTCTCGAGGGTCGTCCTCTTTGCGGCGATCCCCGTGGTCCTGGCCGCGCTCGTGCTGACCGGATTCTTCACGTTCCGCCGGACGCTGGCGCGCTTTTCCCTGGATTTCTACTATCCGTTCTTCCAGGCGGTGAAACACGTCGAGCTCGCCGCGGCGCGCCAGTCGCTGACGATGCAGTCCCGGCAGAAACTCGCGTCGGCGGTGGAACAGCTCCAGCGTCAGAACGCCATGCTGGCGGCGCAGGTGCAGCGGCTCCGCGAGATGGAGGCCGACAACGAACGCCTCCGCCAGGAGCTCCGCATGCCGCGCTGGTCCGGCTACAACGAGGTCTACGCCGAAGTCATCCTGCGCGACCCTTCCACCTGGAGCGAGCAGTTCGTGATCTCCAAGGGGTTGAACGACGGCATCGAGACCGGCGACCTGGTCCTGACGTTCGAGTTCGCGCCCCGGGGCGGCACGCCGAGCTGCGTGCTTGCCGGACGCGTGATCGAAGCTTCCGCCAGAACGGCGGTCGTGGCGACCGTCGTGAATCCCGCCTGCCGCCTGAGCGTGACATTGGCGGAATCCGGCGCGAACGGCACGCTGACGGGCAACGGCTCGTCCTCCATGACCGCGCTGATCTCGCGTCTGCCGCTGAAGAGCAAGTACGGCATCGGCGAAATGGTCCTGACGAGCGGTTTCTCCGAACGCACCCCGCGCGGGATCTGCATCGGCTACCTGACCGATGCTCCGGTCGGGGGCAGCCGCGCGGCCGTGGTGCACGACGGCGGCCTGTACGCCGAGGCGTGGATGAAGCCCGCGGTCTCGCTGGATACGATCCGGTTCGTCGTCGTCCTGACCGGAAAATGACGGCGGGGAGGGGACGATGTTCGCATTTCTCTACTTCACGTTCTGGTCCATCCTGCTGCTGATCGCGGAAGTCCTTCTGCGGTCCGCCGGCCTGACGGTCCCGCTGCTCGGATTCTTTTTCGCCGCGGCGTCGTACCTGATCTCGCCCCGGATGGCGCTCTGTTTCGCGCTGGTGTTCGGGATCGCGATGGACTTTGTGCTGGGATACGCCGTGCCATGGGACGGGATCCTGCTCCCGCTCCTGACGCTTCCCGCGTTCTTCCTTCGCGGGAAGCATCCCGACTCCGACGTGCTCGAATTTCTGGCAGGGGCGATGATCCCGTCCGTCATGGCGCTTCCGCATATCTGGACTTCGCTCACGACGCCGGAGGGGTTCGCCTCGCTGCTGATGGCATGCCTGTTCGGCGCGTTCCTCTTTCCTCTGATATTCGCCCTCGTCGCGCGCGCCGCCGCCCGTCTGGAGATCGGCGCCCCGGACACGGGGAAAGGAGGCGCGTGATGGCGGGAAAAGAGAATCCCGATTTCGTGATCGACGCCTTCGTGATCCGCGTCGGTGTGCTGGCGCTGGCGGCATTCCTGCTGTTTTCCGTGCTGGTGATTCGCCTGTGGCAGATGCAGGTGATCCGTTCGTCCGAGTACGAATACAAGGACCGCAAGCAGAGCGCGCGCCGCATCCGCATCCCCGCCATGCGCGGCGAGATCTTCGGGCGCGACGGCACCGCGATCGTGCGGAACCGTCCCTCGTTCAACGTGCTGTTCCACCCCGGCGAAATGGTGACGGAGCGTTCGCGAGACCAGGCGAAATACATCATGGATAAGGCGGACCAGGTCGCCGCTGTGCTCGGGCGCTACAATCCGCTGACGCTCGAAAACGTCCGCCGCCACCTCAACTACCAGCCCGGCCTCCCGCTCACGGCGTTCAAGGACCTGTCCGATGAGGAACGCGGCCGTCTGGACGAGCTTTTCCCGCCGATCCGCGGCCTGGAAGTGACCGCCGAACCGATGCGCGAATATCCGTTCGGCAGCCTCGCCGCCCAGCTGATCGGCTATGTGGGCAACGAAGACCCGGCCGACGCGGACGACCGCCGCGAGTATTTCTATTATCTGCCGAGCCTGGAGGGGCGTTCCGGGCTGGAATACCAGTACAACGACAAGCTGTCGGGCAAGGCCGGGAGCGAGTTCGTGATGGTGAACAGCAACGGATTCGTGCACGAACAGCTGGAGGAGCCGACGCCGCCCGAAAACGGCTACGACCTGCGCCTGACGCTGGACATCGACGGCCAGATCGCCGCCGAACGCGCCCTGCGCGGAAACCTCGGCGCCATCGTGGTCCTGAGCGCCGAATCCGGCGCGGTCCGCGTCATGGCGTCCTCGCCGACCTTCCCGCCCGGCGACTTCGTCCCGTCCATTTCCCGCATGCGGTACCGCGAGCTTGCCGAAGACCCCGGCAACCCGTTCCTGAACCGCGCTGTGCAGGGGTCCTACATGCCCGGTTCGACCATCAAGCCGCTGACCGCGCTCGCCGGACTCGAAAACGGCATCCCGGAGACGAAGACCTACGACTGCGAGGGGATCACGCCGCACGGATACGGCGGCGGCATCCACTGCACCGGCATCCACCGCGAACTCGACATGCGGCACGCGATCATGAAGTCGTGTAACGTGTATTTCGTGGAGCTTGGCGTCGAGGTCGGCATCGACGCGCTCAGCCGCATGTTCGCGTCCGCCGGCATCGGCAGCAAGACCGGGATCGAGATCGCCGAACGCGCCGGGTATCTGCCGAAGGACGGTTCGAAATGGAACGAAAACGAGACCGCGTATGTCAGCATCGGGCAGGGCAAGGTCGAGGTCACGCCGCTTCAGGCCGCCGTGTTCTACGCCGCCATCGCCAACGGCGGGACCATGTACAAGCCGTACCTCATCGACCATATCTACGACCACGACCGCATCTCCGGCGCGCGCCTCAGCGTGTTCGACGCCGTTCCGCTCAAGACGGGCAAACTCGCCGCCTCGGCGAAGTCCCTGGACGTGGTCCGCGAGGGCATGTATATGGTCGTGCACGATTCCGCCGGCTCCGGACGGCGCGGCAACATCAAATCTGCTGAACTCTACGCGAAGACCGGCACGGCGAACGTCGGGACCGGCAGGAACGCCACGAAAAACACCTGGTTCAACGGCTTCGTGAAGCATCCGCGCACGGGCGAGCTTCTGAGCTTCGCGGCGGTGATCGAGCACGGCGAATCCGGCGGCAGCACCACCGCCCCGATCGTGGCCGAGATGTTTACGGAATGGTTCTCCCGCGATTAAGTTCATTTCCGTATATTGTTTCGTTTTTTTCGAAAAAAACTCAAAAAAAGTCCTATTTGCCTGTTGATTTTTGCGCGGAAGCGGGCTATAGTATCGTTGAATTCGGGACCCGGATAACAGCATTCCGGCCGAAACGCAATCGCAAGATGTTTGAAACGAGTGAAACAGCTTGATCCGGCGCGAACGCTCCGGATCCGGCTCATTTGTTTCGGACGGCGTTTCTCCGGTGTGCCGGGACTAAAACTTCAACTGTGAATTGGAGCAGAAAACGAACATGAAAGAAATCTTTACGGACGGCGTTGCCGACATCATCTTATCCCGCGGACTTGTCAAGATTGACTTCTACCACCTCATGCTGGTGGGCGGCCCGAAGCATCAGCGCGTTCCTTTCCTCCGCCTTACGATTCCCGTGAGCGGTCTTTTCGGTTTGTTCGATACGTCCAAAGCCGTGATGAACCACCTTATTGAGAGAGGTGTGCTTCCTTCGAATGCTGTTCAGTCGAATGAAGTGGACACGGCCGCCGCGCCTGCCGTTGAAAAGAAAGCCGGGAAGAAAGCGGAAAAGAAGTCCGCTCCCGCGAAGAAGGCGGAAGCCAAGCCTGCCGCAAAACCGGCTCCGGCTCCTGCGAAGAAGGCGGAAGCCAAGCCCGCCGCGAAACCCGCTCCTGCTCCTGCGAAGAAAGCGGAAGCCAAGCCTGCTGCGAAACCCGCTTCTGCGAAAAAAGTCGAACCTGCGAAGAAGGCGGAAGCGAAGCCCGCTGTGAAGACTGCTCCTGCGAAGAAGGCGGAAGCCAAGCCCGCCGCGAAGCCTGCCGCGAAACCCGCTCCGGCCCCCGCGAAGAAACCCGCGGCGAAGGCTAAGAAGCCCGCGAAATAATCGAAGGGCACCTCTAAAAATTGGTTTTCGGCGGCTTTTCGCCTCCAGGCAAATCCCGATTGGGAAGATTTTCGGTGGTTACCTTCAGGTAGCCACGCTCAAATCTTCTTGCATTGGCCTTTTAGCCCATACGCTGAAAATCCATCCGATCGAATTTTTAGAGATACCCCGAACGGATCCTTCATCCGTTTCATAGCCGGACCGTGCGCGTCTCCATTTTCTCCGGGATCCGTCCGGAGGGACCGGGATGACGGGTGCGTTTTTTTTTGCCATACAACTTCCGCCCACGCGCATGCGTTTTCGCGCGCGAGCGCGTTTTTTGCAAATAAAGCTTGACAACGCGGGTTTCCTGTAGTATATTAAAAGAATACTATTCTCCCAAATCATACAACACAGCATAACAGCTGCACTTAACCCAACCAGCAAAGGAAAAAACTCAAATGCCGGGCAAAATCAACACTCAGGACGGCAACTACGCGGCCGCGTACGTTGCTTATGCGTTGAGCGAAACCGCCGCGATCTACCCGATCACTCCTTCGTCCACCATGGGCGAATGGGTCGACCAGTGGGCCGCCGAAGACAAGAGAAACATCTGGGGCAAGCAGGTCTCGGTCGTCGAGATGCAGTCCGAAGCGGGCGCCGCGGGCGCCGTCCACGGCTGTCTTGCCGCCGGGTCCCTCACGACCACCTACACGGCTTCCCAGGGCCTCCTCCTGATGATCCCGAACATGTACAAGATCGCCGGCGAACTCCTCCCGACCGTCTTCCATGTCACTGCGCGTTCGCTCGCCTGCCAGTCCCTCGCGATTTTCGGCGACCACTCCGACGTGATGGCCTGCCGCAACACCGGTTTCGCCATGCTCGCGGCTGCCAGCGTCCAGGAAGAAATGGACCTCGCGCTCGTCGCCCACCTCTCCACCTACAAGGCGAAAGTCCCGTTCCTTCAGTTCTTCGACGGTTTCCGCACCTCCCACGAAGTGCACAAGTTCGAAGAGATCCCCTATGAGGACATCGCCAAGCTCGTCGAGCCCCAGTACATTGAAGAGTTCCGCGCCCGCGCACTCCGTCCTGAAAAGCCCGTCTGCAAAGTCGGCGCCCAGAACGGCGACGTTTACTTCCAGGGCCGCGAAACGGTCAACAAGTTCTATGAAGCCTGCCCCGCCATCGTCCAGGAAAAGATGGACGCCGTCGCGAAGGTCACCGGCCGTTCCTACCACCTGTTCGACTACGTCGGCGCCGCCGACGCCACCGACGTGATCGTCTCCATGGGCTCCAGCTGCGAAGCCATCGAAGAGACCATCGACTACCTGAACGCCAAGCGCGGCACCAAGTACGGCCTCGTCAAGGTCCGCCTCTACCGTCCCTTCTTCACGGAAGCCTTCCTCGCCGCTCTCCCGAAGACCGTCAAGCGCATCGCCGTCCTCGACCGCACCAAAGAGCCGGGCGCCATCGGCGAACCGCTCTACATGGACGTCAAGATCGCCGTCAACAACCCCGCCATCACCGTGATCGGCGGCCGCTACGGCCTCTCCTCCAAGGACTTCACGCCCTCCATGATCCTCGCCGTCTTCAAGCACCTCGAAAAGGGCGGCTTCCACGGCTTCACCGTCGGCATCGACGACGACGTGACCAACACCTCCCTCCCGATCGACGAGCACATCACGACCGAGCCGGAAGGCACCACCGCCTGCATGTTCTACGGCCTCGGCGGCGACGGCACCGTCGGCGCGAACAAGACCACCATCAAGGTCATCGGCCACCTCACGGACAAGGACGCCCAGGCCTACTTCGCCTACGACTCCAAGAAGTCCTTCGGCCTCACCTGCTCCCACCTCCGCTTCTCCGACAGCCCGATCAAGTCCACCTACCTGATCACCAGCCCGGACCTCGTGTCCTGCTCCACGGCCGCCTACATCGGCCGCTACGACCTGCTGAAGGGCCTCAAGAAGGGCGGCACCTTCCTGCTGAACAGCCACTACTCCGACGACGAAGTCTTCGGCCACCTGACCCGCGACATGCAGGAATACATCATCAAGAACGAGATCAAGTTCTACAACGTGAACGCCGAAGCCATCATCAAGAACATGCCCGGCCTCCGCGGCAAGGGCGCGAACACCGTCATGATGGTTGCCTACTTCAAAGTCTCCGGCATCGTCCCGTTCGACAAGGCCGCAGCCGAAATGAAGCTTCTCAACGCCAAGACCTTCGCCAAGAAGGGCCAGAACGTCATCGACATGAACAACTCCCTGGTTGATCTTGCCGCCGACGCCTGCCACGAGATCAAGGTCCCGGCCTCCCTCGACGGCGTCCCGCACGCCGAACACCTCAAGCTCATCCCGGACGATGCGGACGAGTTCACCAAGAAGATCATCGAGCCCAGCATGCGCAACAACGGCGATTCCATCCCCGTTTCCGCCATGTCCATCGACGGCACGCTCCCGACCGGCACCGCCTGCCTCGAAAAGCGCGGTTTCGCCCCGAAGGTCCCGCGCTGGGTCGCCGCGAACTGCATCCAGTGCGGCATCTGCGCGAACGCCTGCCCGCACGCCGCCATCCGCACGAAGCTCTTCCGTGACGAAGCCCTCGCTTCCGCTCCGGCCAGCTTCACGACCAAGAACCCGGTTCCCGCGGTTGAAGGCCTCAAGTTCAAAGTTCAGGTCTTCATCGAAGACTGCATGGCCTGCGGCGTCTGCCTCGACCAGTGCCCGATGACGGCCAAGGAAGGCAAGCAGGCTCTCGTCTGGTCCACCCTCGAAGAAGAACGCGCCGCCGGCGAAAACGCCAACGAAGCCTTCTTCGAAGCCGCCGAAGACAACATCATGGGCAAGAACACCACTGCCACCGTCAAGGGCGCCATGCTCCGCAAGCCGCTCTTCGAGTTCTCCGGCGCATGCGCGGGTTGCGGCGAGACCCCGTACGTCAAGCTCGTCAGCCAGCTCTTCGGTGAAAACGCCATCGTCGCGAACGCCACCGGCTGCTCCTCCATCTACTCCGGCACCTTCCCGACCATCCCGTACACCAAGACCAAGGAAGGCCGCGGTCCGGCATGGGCGAACTCCCTGTTCGAAGACAACGCCGAATTCGGTTTCGGCATGCGCATGGCCGTGGATTCCAACCGCGTCCTCCTGAAGCAGGAAGTCGAAAAGGTCCTCGCCTGCGAAGGCGCTCCGGCGGACCTGAAGGACGCTCTGACCAAGGCGATGAGCTTCTGGGACAACTCCAAGACCGACGAGGCCATCGCCGCCCAGAAGGCCGCGAAGGCCGCCGTTGAAAAAGCCCTTGCCGGCTGCAACTGCGATTCCGGCAAGCCCACGCTCTCCAAGATCCTCGAGCTCTCCGACTACTTCTGCGACAAGTCCGTGTGGATCATCGGCGGTGACGGCTGGGCCAACGACATCGGTTACGGCGGCATCGACCACGTCGTCGCCATGGGCAAGAACGTGAACATCCTCGTCCTCGACACCGAAGTCTACTCCAACACCGGCGGACAGTCCTCCAAGTCCACCCCGACCGCCGCGGTCGCCAAGTTCGCCGCCGGCGGCAAGAAGACCTACAAGAAGAACATGGGCTTCATGTGCATGAGCTACGGCTACGTGTACGTCGCCAGCGTCGCCCTCGGCGCCGACCGTGCCCAGACCCTCAAGGCCTTCCAGGAGGCCGAGGCCTGGAACGGCCCGTCCATCATCTTCGCCTACGCTCCCTGCATCGCGCACAACATCGACATGAGCAAGACGCAGACCGAGCAGAAGCGCGCCGTGGATTGCGGCTACTTCCCGCTCTACCGCTACAACCCCGCGAACGCCGATGCGCCGTTCACGTGGGATGTCAAGAAGCCGTCCGACGGCAAGTTCCAGGAATTCATCCGCAGCGAAGGCCGCTACAAAGCCCTGCTGAAGACCAACCCGGCCCACGCCGAGGAGCTCTTCGCCCAGGCCGAAAGCGACGCCGCCAAGCGCATGGAATTCTATCAGAACGTCGGCAAGCTCATGAAGTAAGCCTCCGTTCCTGATCGGAACACGCGTTAAACGCGACATCCGGCCCGTCCGAACCTTCCCCGTTCGGACGGGCCTTTTGCGTCTTTAAAATCGTTTTTTTTCGTTTTTACTTGTTTCCGCCCGGAGTTTTTCGAAAAAAACGCTTTCCGCCTCTTTAAATTATGAAAAGGCGGTGCTATATTAATACTCTGCAATAATTTGTCACACCATATTAACCGTAAGGGAATCAAATATGAGCGGAATTCTTGATTTTGTGAAAGAGCTGTTTTCCCAGTTCGCCTCCGGCTCGGGCAGTTTCATCGACATCGCGAACGCGCAGAACGCCTGGGCGTTCAAATGGGGCATCCTCGTCCTCGTCTGGCTTCTGTCCGGATTCGCCTCCTACGAATTCGCAAACTCGACCGGGATGAACGGCAAAAAGCATTTCTGGATCGGCCTGATCCTGCCGGTCGTCTATCCATTCATCCTGCTCGTCCGCAAGCTCGTGATCCGCGCGAAAGCGGTTTCCGAGGCGAAACGCGAGACCGAACGCCTCACGGCGGAACGCGACCAGATCGAGGCGGAACGCCGCCGCATCGACTCCACGCCGAGCAAGGACAATTTCGCGAAGCTCAAAGGATCGTCCGACGCCTCCAGCATCAAGGCGCAGTTCCGCCTGGAGCTCGCCGACGGCTCCGCGCTCATGATCGCGAAGATCCTCGAGGCGCAGGACACGCTGGCCGTGTTCGAGCTGGAATCCAACGAGGGCGAGACGCCGCGCGTGCTCCGCATGCCGTACGCGAAGATGGCGCGCATCGAACGCCTCTGATCCTCCTCATTTCCCCTGATTTATCTTTCACTTTCCCATACACGAGGTTTTGAATCATGTTCAAAGCAGTTTCGGGGAGCACCGAGTTCCCCTCCATCGAAGAAGCCAATCTTGCATTCTGGGAGCAGAACGGCACGTTCCAAAAGTCGCTTCAGAACCGGAAGGGCAATCCTGAATTCCTGTTCTACGACGGACCTCCGTTCGCCACCGGCCTGCCGCACTACGGCCACATCCTCGCCGGCACGATCAAGGACGTGATCCCGCGCTACCAGACCATGCGCGGCAAATACTGCGAACGCACGTTCGGCTGGGACTGCCACGGCCTCCCGGTCGAGTACGAGATGGAGAAGCAGCTGAAGCTCTCCGGCAAGAAGGAGATCGAGGACTACGGCATCGGCAAGTTCAACGAAGCCTGCCGCGGCATCGTGCTGCGCTACACCAGCGAATGGGAGACCATCGTGAAGCGCATGGGCCGCTGGGTCGACTTCCGCAACGGCTACCGCACGATGGACATGAAGTACATGGAGTCCATCTGGTGGGTGTTCCGCCAGCTGTGGGACAAGGGCCTGATCTATGAAGGCTACAAGATCCTGCCGTACTGCGCCCGCTGCTCCACCCCGCTCTCCAACTTCGAGGCCAACCAGGGCTACAAGGAAGTCACCGACCCCGCCATCACCATCCGGTTCCGCCTGAAGGACGAGCCGGAGACGAGCGTGCTGGCGTGGACGACCACCCCGTGGACGCTGCCGTCGAACATGGCGCTCGCCATGGGCCCGGACATCGACTATGTGAAGGTGAAGGACGGCAACGACACGTTCATCCTCGCCGAATCCCGTCTGCACGCCTACTACAAGGCGGACGCCATGCCGGAGATCCTCGCGCGCTTCAAAGGCTCGGATATGGCGGGCCGCCACTACATCCCGCTCTTCGACTACTTCGCGGACAAGGAAGCCGAAGGCGCGTTCCGCATCATCAACGCCGACTACGTGAGCACCGAGGACGGCACGGGCATCGTGCACATCGCACCGGGCTTCGGCGAAGACGACGCCATCGCGGGCGCAGCCAACGGAGTCCCCGGCGTCTGCCCGCTCGACGCCGAATGCAAGTTCACGAACGAGGTCCCGGACTACGCCGGACGCTATGTGAAGGACGTCGACGCCGAGATCATCGCGCGCCTCAAATCCGAGGGCAAGCTCATCCACCGCGGCACCATCAAGCACAGCTATCCCCACTGCTGGCGCGACGACTCCCCGCTCATTTACAAGGCGGTCTCCACCTGGTTCGTGAAGATCGACCCGATCAAGGAAAAAATGCTCCGCGCGAACTCGCAGATGACCTGGGTCCCCGCCCACATCAAGGAAGGCCGCTTCGGCAAGTGGCTCGAAAACGCCCGCGACTGGGCGATCAGCCGCAACCGCTACTGGGGCTGCCCGCTGCCGATCTGGCGCAACACTGAGACCGGCGAGACCGTCTGCGTCGGATCCGTCGCCGAGCTCGAAAAGCTCACCGGAAAGAAGGTCACCGACATCCACAAGCATTTCGTGGACGAGATGACGATCACGACCGAAAAGGGCACCGTGCTCCGCCGCGTGCCGGAAGTGCTCGACTGCTGGTTCGAAAGCGGCTCCATGCCGTACGCCCAGAAACACTATCCCTTCGAGGACAAGGAGCACTTCGAGGAAGGCTTCCCCGCCGACTTCATCGCCGAGGGGCAGGACCAGACCCGCGGCTGGTTCTACACGCTCACCGTCCTCGCCAGCGCGCTCTTCGACAAGCCGCCCGCGATGCACGTGGTCGTGAACGGCATGGTCCTCGCGGAAGACGGGCAGAAGATGTCGAAGCGCCTCCGCAACTACCCCGACCCGATGCAGATCGTGAACACCTACGGCGCCGATGCGCTCCGTCTGGTCCTGCTCGGATCGCAGGTCGTCCGCGCCGAGGACCTGAAGTTCTCCGAGGCCGCCGTGAAGGAGGCCATGCGCAGCGTGATCCTGCCGATCTGGAACTCCTTCTCGTTCTTCATGACCTACGCGAACGTCGACAACTGGAAACCCGCGCCCGGCCCGCTCGCCGCGCCGGAGAACCCCTCGAATCCGCTCGACCGCTGGATCCTCTCCAGCCTCGCCGACATGGTGCAGGAGATCCGCGCGAACATGGACCAGTACCAGCTCCAGCCCGCCGCGAACCGCTTCGAGGCGTTCGTTGAGGACCTTACGAACTGGTACATCCGCCTCAGCCGCCGCCGTTTCTGGAAGAGCCAGGACGATCAGGACAAGGCCGAGGCGTACGCCACGCTGTACTACGTGCTGGTGACCTTCGCGAAGGCCGCCGCGCCGTTCATCCCGTTCATCACCGAGGAGATATACCGTTCTCTCCGCACCGAAGACATGCCCGAATCCGTCCACCTCTGCGACTTCCCCGAGCCGGAACTCTTCCGCCGCGACGAGAAGCTGGAACGCCAGAACGCCCTCGCGCAGAAGGCCGTCTCGCTCGGCCGTTTCCTCCGCACGCAGCGTTCTCTGAAGGTGCGCCAGCCTCTGGCGCGCGCCGTGCTGGTGTCCATCGACCCCGAGGTGCGCGAACTGCTCGCCCTGAGCGAAAGCGTGATCGCGGACGAACTGAACGTGAAGAAGGTCGACATATTCGGCGACGAGGAGTCGCTGGTGCATCTCTCCGCGAAGGCGAACTTCAAGAGCCTCGGTTCCCGCCTCGGCCCGAAGATGAAGGCGTTCGCCGCCGAGATCGCCAAGCTCTCCTCGCACGTGATCTCGTCCATCATGGCGGGCACTCCGTACGAACTGAAGCTCGAGGACGGCGCGACCTGCCTGCTCGGCCCCGCCGACATCGTGGTCAACCGCACCGAACGTCCCGGATTCTGCGTGGCGGCGGACGCGTCCCTCACGATTGCGCTTGACACCGAGCTGAACGACGAACTGCTCGCCGAGGGCTACGCCCGCGAGCTCGTGAGCCGCATCCAGAATCTCCGCAAGGAGATGGACCTGCAGGTCTCCGACCGCATCGCCGTGCGCGTGACCGCCGGACAGGACTTGCTCGACGCGCTCGCGTCCGGACGCGAACACATCTGCGCGGAAACGCTCGCCACGAACATCGAATTCATCCCCGCCGGCAGCGAAGCCCTCGACGGTGACCTGAACGGCAAACCCTGCGGAGTCGAAGTCCGGAAAGCCTGACGTCCGGCCCCGTTTGCGGAGGTATCTGCCATGAAATGCGAACAATGCGGATTTCTCGTGGACTCCTTGCCGGAAGGCGGGGGAGAATACCTTTGCCCGAACTGCGGCTGGGTCATGCGGAAAGGCACGCCCGCCGTGCCTGCCGACGGGCAGCCGTCCCCCACCGATACGGCGACCAATACGCACCTGAAGATCGCGAAGACCGTGAACGTCGGATTCGGCGATTTCGCCTCCGTGCTCGCCGCCACCGACGCCAGCAGGATCGCGACGCCCGAAGCCCGGCGCGACGAGCCGGAACGCACCCGTACGGCGACCGGTTCGACCCTGAACGTGGAGGCCCCGGACGACGATGACGCGCTGGCTCCGCTCGACGTGTACGACGAGGACGACGAATACGCCCGGATCCAGGCGGAGATCGCAAGCCGCAAAGCCGCGCTCGACGAGCGCGCCGCCGAGCTCGACACCCGCGAAAAGTACCTGAACAAGAAGCTCGACGAGATCATCTCTGAAAAGGAGTTCCTGCGCACCGGGATCGAGAAAACCGACGCGGAGCGCGCCTCGTATTTGAAACAGAAAAGCATCATCGACGTGCGGCGCGCCGACCTGGAAAAGGAAATGGCCGCGCGCAAGGCGTCGCTTGACGCCCGTGCCGCCGAGATCGACAGGAAAACCGAGGCGATGAACAGGACGCGCGCCGCGCTGGAAGAACTGAAAAAAGAGCTCAGCGCCTCTCTTGGCGGAGACCAGGACGTCGACCATACCTCGTCGTCCGTCTCCATCCCGTACAGCGCGAAGCTGCTCCGCCAGAACAACACGCTGTCGCGCACCGTGCGCATCCAGAAACGCATCCTGATCGGCCTCGTTGCGCTCATCGTCATTTTGATTCTGCTCCTTTTCGTGAAGGAGTCCGAATTGCGGCGCGTCCGCACTAGGTTGAAGAGACTCCCGGAATGTACGTATATGGCAGCCCCCGCCCGCACGGAGGCCGTCTCCGCGCCGTCCGCCGATACCTTAAAATCCGAAAACCTTCCCTCGCCGGAAACCGAATCTTCCGGCGGCGGCTTATGACCATATCGTGCCGAACGGCACAGAAAGAAAGACTACGAACATGAAACGAGTTTTGACCGGGATCCAGCCCTCCGGGATCCTCCATATTGGGAATTATTTCGGGGCGATCCGCTCGACCGTGCGCCTTCAGGAGGAATGCGACGACGCGGTCGTCTTTATCGCCGACCTGCATTCGCTGACCGTCCAGCCGAAGCCGGAAGAACTGCGCGAACGCGTCCGCGGCGTGGCGGTCGACTTCCTCGCCTGCGGCCTCGACCCGGAGAAGGTCATCTTCTTCCGCCAGTCGGACGTGAACGTGGTGTGCGAGCTGATGTGGATCCTGAACTGCCAGACGGGCGTCGGCCTGCTCGAACGCGCCCACAGCTACAAGGACAAGATCGCGAAGGGATTCGCCCCCAACAATGGCCTGTTCTCGTATCCCGTGCTCATGGCCGCCGACATCCTGCTCTACCACGCGAACCTCGTTCCGGTCGGCAAGGACCAGAAGCAGCACCTCGAAATGACGCGCGACATCGCGATCCGGTTCAACCAGCAGTACGGCGACGTCCTGACGATCCCGGAACCGTACATCAGCGGCGAAGTGGCGGTGGTGCCCGGCACGGACGGACAGAAGATGTCCAAGAGCTACAACAATACGATTGAAATCTTCGGCGAACCGAAGGCGATCAAGAAGAAGATCATGAGCATCCAGACCGATTCCAAGGGGCTGGAGGAGCCGAAGGACCCGGATACCTGCACGATCTTCGCGCTGTACAAGCTCTTCGCCACGCCCGAACAGCAGGCGGAGATGGCGGAGCGCTACCGCGCCGGAAACTACGGCTACGGCCACGCCAAGCTCGCGCTGTTCGACGCGTACATGGATTTCTTCGCGCCGATGCGCAAGCGCCGCGAGGAACTGCTCGCCGATCCGGGCTACGTCGACGCTGTCCTGAAGCGCGGTGCCGAACGCGCCTCCGAACTTGCCCATGCCACGATGGACGAGGTCCGCAAGGCAGTCGGCCTCCGCTGACGCGCCGGAAAGAACGAAACCATGGAACAAACGGCGGAAACCGGTGTCAAACGGTAATCCGAACCGGACCGCTTAACATAAAGGAGAGTACCGATGTGGGATTATAACAACAAAGTCATGGATTATTTCCTGAACCCGCGGAACGTGGGCGAGATCGCCGACGCCGACGCGGAGGCCGAGGTCGGCAACATGACCTGCGGCGACGCCCTCAGAATATTCCTCAAGATCGACGAGAAGACGCATAAGATCCTGGATGCCAAGTTCAAGACCTTCGGCTGCGCCAGCGCCATCGCCAGCTCGTCCATCCTGACCGAGATCGTAATCGGCATGACCGTCGAGGAGGCCGCGCGCGTGACCAACCGCGACATCGTGGACCGTCTCGGCGAGCTTCCCGAAGAAAAGATGCACTGCTCCGTGATGGGTATGGAGGCGCTTCAGGCGGCGCTCGGCGAATACGCGAAGAAGCACGGCCTCACGCTCCCCGAGGTGAAAAACGATGACCCGGACGACCACGAGGGCCGCATCGTCTGCAAGTGCTTCGGCGTGACCGACGCGAAGATACGCAAGGTCGTCCGCCTGAACCACCTCACGACCGTCGCCCAGGTGACCGAGTACACCAAGGCCGGCGGCGCGTGCGGCGCCTGCCTCGACCAGATCCAGCAGATCCTCGACGAGATGAACAACACCGTCCATGCGCCCGCCGAGGTCGAGAAGCCGCAGACCGTCGACTTCGACGCCCTGTCGCCCGTGAAGAAGGCGCTGAAGGTGCAGGAAGTGATCGACAAGGAGATCAAGCCCGCGCTCGAGCGCGACGGCGGCAGCATCGAGCTGATCGACCTCGACGGCGACGTCGTGAAGGTCTCCCTCCGCGGCGTTTGCGCGACCTGCCCGAACTCCAAGCTGACCCTGCGGAAACTCGTGCAGGGCAAGCTCCACGAATTTCTGTCCGACCGGCTCGTGGTCGAGGAGGCGTGACATGAAAGGCGAAGAACGCGTCATCTACCTGGACAACAACGCCACCACGCGCACCGCGCCGGAGGCCGTCGCCGCCATGCTGCCGTATTTCTCCGAATACTACGGCAACGCGTCCAGCATCCACAAGTTCGGCGGCCGCCTGGCGAAGGTGGTCGAGGAAGGCCGCGCGAAGGTCGCAGCGTTCCTCGGCGCCGACCCGAGCGAGATCATCTTCACGTCCTGCGGGACCGAGGGCGACAACGCCGCCATCCTGAGCGCGCTGGACGTCTGCCCGGTCCGCCGCCGCAAGATCGTGATCTCCACGGTCGAGCACCCCGCCATCCTCAACCTCGGCAAGGACCTCGAACGCCGCGGCTACACCGTGGTGAAGATCCCCGTCGACAGCCTCGGCCGCCTCGACATGGACCGCGCCCGCGAGATGATCGACGAGCAGACCGCGGTCGTCTCCGTGATGTGGGCGAACAACGAGACCGGCAACCTGTACCCGGTGGAAGCCCTCGCCGAACTGGCGCACCGCGCCGGGGCGCTCTTCCATACCGACGCCGTCCAGGCAGCCGGAAAGATCCCGTTCAAGCTCCGCGATATGAATATCGACATGCTCAGCGTGTCCGGCCATAAGTTCCATGCCCCGAAGGGCATTGGCGCCCTCTACGTGCGCCGCGGCGTGCGGTTCCGTCCGTTCGTCGTCGGCGGGCACCAGGAACGCGGCCGCCGCGCCGGGACGGAGAACGTGCCGTACATCGTGGGCATGGGCGTCGCCGCCGAGCTCGCCATGGCGAACTTCGAGACCGAGAACAACTACGTCCGCAAGCTCCGCGACGACCTGCACAACCGCCTGATCGCCGCCATCCCGAGCGTCCGCGTGAACGGCGACGTGGAACACCGCCTGCCGAACACCACCAACCTGTCGTTCGAGTACATCGAGGGCGAATCCATCCTGATGCACATGGACATCCACGGCATCTGCGCCTCCAGCGGCAGCGCGTGCACGACCGGAAGCCTGGAGCCTTCCCACGTGATGCGCGCCATGGGCGTGCCGTACACCGCGGCGCACGGCGCGATCCGCTTCAGCTTCTCCCGCTACAACACGCAGGAGGACGTCGACACGGTCGTGGAGGTCCTGCCCGGCATCATCGAAAAGATCCGCGCGATCTCCCCGTACTGGGCGGATTTCGTGGCGAAACGCTGAAAAAACGAAAAAAAACGGCGAATCCGGTTTGACAAAACGCAAACCCGCGTATAAATTACGGGCGTTTTTTCCGAACCGCTTTCATAGAACCCCATTGAAGGAGACTGTATTATGGTCATGATCTGCCCCTACTGCGATACGGAGATCAACGAAAAGCAGATGGAAGCCGAGGACGGGTGCTGCCCGGAATGCGGTGCCGTCCTGACGCAGTCGAACATCCTCAGCGACACTGACGACGAGGAGAACGACGGGTACGACGACTACGATGATGACGACGACGATTACTCCGCGTTCGGCGAGCGTTCCAGAGACTACGACGAGGAGTTCGACGAATTCGACGAATTCCTCGAGGAAGAGGAAAAACTCGAACGCAACGAGGCGAAGAACCGCAATAAAAACAAATGAAGCCGGAGTGGATGCCACAGGACTTCGAACTCTTTGACACCCATGCCCACTTCGGCGACGACGGATGCCCCGACGAGGCGGCGTTCTACCGGCGCGCGGAGGAGGCCGGGGTGCCGTGTTTCCTGCTGTGCGGCTCGGATTTCGAGTCCAGCCGCCGCGCCGCGGAGTTCGCGTCGCATTTCGGTCGCGTGTTCTTCGCCGCCGGACTGCATGCGCTCGACGTGGTGAAGCATCCGTGCGAAGCGGAGAAGTTCGAAGCGTTTGCCGATGCCCCCCGGTTCGCCGCCGTCGGCGAGATCGGTCTGGACTACTACTACGAACGCGAAACGCGCGACACGCAGCTCAAGGTGTTCCGCGAATTTCTGGAGCTGGCGCTCCGCCTGGACCGGCCCGCGATCGTGCACACGCGCGACGCCGACGGCAGCACGCTTGCCTACGACGACGCCTACAGACTGCTTTCGGATTTCGCGCATGACGGCGGCAAGTTCGTCCTCCACTCCTTCGCCGGAAGCATCGCCGATCTCGAACGCTTCGCCGCCCTCGGCGCGTTCTTCGGATGCGGCGGCATGGTGACGTTCAAGAAGGCGGACAACATCCGCGCGCTCGCCCTCCGCTACCCCGAGGACCGGCTCCTGCTCGAAACCGATTCCCCGTACCTCGCGCCCGTGCCGTTCCGCGGACAGAAGAACCACCCCGGATTCCTCCCGTGGACCGCCCGCGCCCTGGCCGCCCTGCGCGGCTGGAGCATGGAGAAGACCGTGACCCTGACGACATCCAACGCCAAACGTTTTTTCAGGATACCCCCCGAAGATGAAAAACTCCAATAAACACGAAACGCTCCGCGGCTGGTTCCAGCTCGTCCGTCTGCCCCATCTTTTCACCATCCCCGGCGACCCGCTGGTCGGATTCCTGATCGCGGGCGGCATGCTTCAGCAGGGCAGGGGATATTTTCCCATCGCCGCCGTCTGCTTCATCTCGTTCGCCATGTCGCTGTTCGGCATCATTACGAACGACCTGGCGGACATCCAGATCGACTTGACGCAGCATCCCGACCGGCCTCTGCCGCGCGGCGTGATCAGCCCGCGCGCGGCGTCCTATTCGGCGCAGCTGTGCTTCCTGGCGGCGGTCGTGCCGGCGTTGTGCCTGGGGTGGCGCTTCACGTTCGTGACGCTGGTGGCGCTCATCAGCATCTACACGTACAATTTCTACGTCAAGTACCGTCCGAAACGCATGTCCATGATGATGGCGGTCATGCGCGACCTGACGTTCGGGCTGGGCATCCTGATCGTGCCCGACATTTCCATCCGGCGCATCCTGCTGCTGGTGCTGTACGGCGTCGGGCTGTTTTTCTATTACTGCGGCATCAACGAGATCACGCGCTCCGAGACGCTGTCGAAGATCGTGCGCCCCGGCGGACGCACCATGCTGGCGGGCGCGTGCTGCTGCGCCATCGTGCCGCTCATCTTCGTGATCAAGCTCCTGCGCGATTCCACGACCCTGCTTCCGGTGGTCTTCGGCCTGCTGGCGATCCTGATGTGCGCGGTGTATCTGCTGATCGCGCTGTGGGTGTACCAGGTCTCCCGGACCGGCGCCTCGCCCGCCCGCGTCCAGATGTCCGTGCACGTGTCGTTCCGCGCCGCCTTCCTCGTGCAGGCCGCGGCCGCCGCGTCCTGCGGCCTGGTCGTGCTGCCGGTGATCCTCCTGCTGTGCCTGGCGGGGTCCGCGCTGGCGGAGAAATATTCCTGTTCCTGAGGTGGATTCCGGACGATGGAGGAGTGGTTCGACATGCGGGTCGACCCCGCGCAGATCGCGAAGGAACGCGCGAAGGCGCGCGAACTCCGCCGCACCAACTGGTGGCGGGCGCAGATCCAGAAGGGGATTTGCCATTACTGCGGCGGGGAGTTCCCGCCGTCCGAGCTGACCATGGACCACATCGTGCCGCTGTCGCGCGGCGGACACAGCACGAAGGGCAACATCGTGCCCTGCTGCAAGGCGTGCAACAACGCCAAGAAATACACCATGCCCGTCGACGAGATCCTGACCGAACTCGACCGCGAGGATCCCGGCTGTATGGACGCGCAGGGACCCGAGGCCGCGGACGTGGAGATCGAACTCCCGGACGACCTCATGCGCGAACTTGTCGGGGACACGGATGACGCCCCGGACGATCCCGGGAAGGACGCCCCGGACGATCCCGAACAGGGTATTTGATTTTTCACTGCATTTCGGAGCGCGTCATGGATTACTACTGGAACGAACGGACCGATCCGGCGTACAATCTGGCGCTGGAGGAGGTCATGACCGCGCAGGCGGACGCGCCGTTCGCGATGCTGTGGCGGAACCGTCCCGCCGTGATCGTCGGTCGCAACCAGAACGCCTGCCGCGAGTTCGATTCCGCGTACGCCCGCGAACACGGCGTTGCCGTCGTGCGGCGCATGACGGGCGGCGGCGCGGTCTATCACGATCTCGGCAACCTCAATTACAGCATCTTCGCGTTCGAGACGGACGCGAACAGGCGTTACATCGACTTCTCTCCGTTCGCCGAGCCCGTGCTGTCCGCGCTGCGGGCGCTGGGCGTGAAAGCGGAATTCTCCGGACGCAACGACATCCTTGTGAACGGACGTAAGGTCTCCGGCAGCGCGAAATGCGTCCACGCCGGGCGCATCCTGTTCCACGGCACGCTCCTGTTCGACGTCGATTTCGAAGCGATGGCGGCGGTCCTGACGCCGCCCCGGGCGAAGATCGAGGCGAAGGGCGTGGCGTCCGTCCGGGCGCGCGTGGCGAACCTGTACGAGTTCATGCCCGACTTGGACCGCGACACTTTCCGTCAGGCGATGGAACGCGAGCTTCTCCGGCAATTCGGGCTGAAGGAGCCGCTTCCGATCCCGGACAACTGGAAACGCGAGGCGGAACGGACCGCCGACGAACGCTACCGTTCCTGGGAGTGGAACTTCGGCGAATCCCCCGACTTTTCGTTCGAGCGCACGCGGCGGTTCCCCGGCGGGACCGTGACCGTGCATCTGGACGTGCATGCCGGCGTCATCCGCCGGGCGGCGTTCCGGGGCGATTTCTTCGGGTCGGCTCCGTGCGACGAACTCGCCGCCCTGCTGACCGGCTGTCCGCACCGCGCCGACGCGATCCGTGCGGCTTTGTCCGGCGCCGACATCGGGCGGTACATCGCCGGGCTGGAGCTTGAGCCTCTGACGGAAATTCTTGCGCCGTAATCAAGCGGCATTCCCGTTCCAAAACGGTTCCTCTTTCTTTTTTTGCCTTCGAATTTGTATTCTATAATAAATTCGACTTGAAAAATTGATTAGCATGTGATATATTAATAGCCTATTGTCTTCAAGAAAAAACAGAACAGGAGGTTCCTTTCTATGAATAAAAAGCACGTGATGTGTCTGGCAGCGGCCGCTGCCGTTGCTCTTTTCACTCCCTTGTTCGCTCAGATGCCCGGCGCCATGAAACAGGTCGTCGGCGTCGCCGTTGTCGAGGATATCGCCAATGTTCAGAGCCGCCGTTACACGGGGCAGGTGGTCGCGCAGGCGGAAGTGAACGTGGTGTCGCGCGTTTCCGGCGAGATCCTGAAGCTCGGCTTCCACGACGGCGACTATGTGAAGAAGGGGCAGATGCTGTACACGATTGAGAAGACGCCTTACGAGGCCGCGGTGAAGCAGGCCGAAGCCACGATCGCGGAATGCAAGGCGAGGCTGGAATACGCGCAGAGCACCTACGACCGCAACCAGATGCTCTACGAAGTGAACGCCACCAGCAAGGACACCATGGAGAATACGAAGTCCGCACTGGATGCCATGCGCGCCGAACTCGCCGCCGCCGAAGCGGGGCTGGTTACGGCGAAGTACAATCTGGACCACACCACGATCACCGCCGCCATCGACGGCCTGGTCGGCGTAACGAATTTTACAGAAGGAAACTACATCACGCCTTCCTCCGGCACGATGCTCACGATCATTCAGATGCAGCCCATCCGCGTGCGCTTCGCCATGAGCATGGGCGATTTCCTGTCCGGCTACGGCAGTCTGACCGCGCTGAAGGAAAACGGCGAAGTCTCCCTGAAGCTGGCCAACGGTCTTGAATATACCTCCGGCGGCAAGATCGAGTTCCTGAACAACGAGGCGAACCTGAAGACGGACGCCATCCAGGTGTACGCTTCGTTCCCGAACGCCGACATGAAGCTGATCCCCGGTAGCACGGTCACTGTGACGCTGTCGAAGAAGTCCGCGGAAAAGATGCCCGCGGTCCCGCCGTCCGCCGTGCTGCACGATGCTCAGACCTCTTTCGTGTATGTGGTCGGCGATGGCAACAAGATCGAACGCCGCGTGGTTGAGCTCGGCGACATGACAAAGACGCATCAGCTGATCAAATCCGGTCTGAAAGCCGGGGAGAAAGTGGTGTCCCAGGGCACGCATAAAGTCATGCCTGGCGATGAAGTCATCCCCGCCGCGCCAGAAGAGAAATGATCCCGGGGGCGGCATAAGATGTTTTCCAAGATTTTCATTGACCGGCCGCGCTTCGCGATCGTCATCAGTCTGATCCTCGTCCTGGCGGGCGTGATCAGCCTCTTCAAACTGCCCGTGGCGGAATATCCCGAGATCGCGCCGCCGTCCCTGTACGTGAGCGCGATGTATCCCGGCGCCAGCGGCGAAGTGATCGCACAGACCGTGGCCATGCCGATCGAAGACCAGATCAACGGCGTGGACGATCTGCTCTATTTCTCGTCCACATGCAGCAACGCCGGCTCCTACTCCTGTACTGTGACGTTCAAGAGCGGCACCGACACCGACATCGCCATGGTGAACCTGCAGAATGCCATCAAGCGTGCCGAACCGCAGCTGCCGACCGACGTAACGAAGCTCGGCATCACCGTGGAAAAGCGCGGCAACGACATCCTCGCTGTGTACGCCTTCACGACAGACGAATCGACACTGAACATGATGGAGCTGAACAACTACATCAACGTGAACGTGAAGGACGCCATCACGCGTCTGGACGGCGTATCGTCCGCCGAAGTGATGTCGCTGGAGGAATACTCCATGCGCATCTGGCTGGACCCGCTCCGTATGGCCGGACTCGGTATTTCCACTTCGGACATCGCCAACGCGGTGCAGTCGCAGAACATCCAGGCGGCCGCGGGCAGCATCGGCACGGAGAAGAGCAACAGCTACATGTCGTTCAAGCTGAACGTGAAGGGCCGCCTCGTGACCGCCGAGGAGTTCGGGAACATCGTCCTGCGCCATGATTCGGACGGCAGCATCGTGCGTCTCAGCGACGTGGCAAAGGTCGAAGTCGGCTCCAGTTCCTACGCCGGACGAAGCGTGTTCAACGGCCATCCCTGCGTGGCCCTGCTCGTGAACCGTACGCCGGAGGCGAACGCCATGGGTACGGTCGGACGCGTGAAAGCCGAGCTGGAACATTGGAAGACGCTTTTCCCGAAGGGCGTGAGCGTGGTCAGCGCCTATGACCCGACCGAGTTCATCGAGGTTTCGATGAAGGAGATCGTGACGACCATCGTGCTGGCCCTGGCGCTGGTCGTGCTCATCACCTGGATCTTCCTTCAGGACTGGCGCGCCACCCTGATCCCGTCCGTCGCGATCCCTGTCGCCCTGATCGGTACCATGACGTTCCTGTACGCCCTCGACTACAGCATCAACGTCCTGACGATGTTCGGTCTGATTCTGGTGGTCGGCTCTCTGTGCGACGACGCCATTGTGGTGGTCGAGAACTGCCAGGGCCTGATGGAACGCGAAGGGCTCGGCCCGAAGGCCGCCGCGGAGAAGACCATGCGCCAGATCACCGGCGCCATCATCTCCACCACACTCGTGACCGTGTCCTGCTATGTGCCGCTGGCGTTCTACGGCGGCATGGTGGGCGTGATCTACGTGCAGTTCGCCGTCACCATGTGCATCTCGCTGTGCCTTTCCACGACCATCGCCATGACGCTCAGCCCGGCGCTCTGCGCCCTGCTGCTGCGCCGCCCGGACCACCATGTGCCGCTGCTGTTCCGTCCGTTCAACGCCGTGCTGGACTTCAGCCGCAAGATCTACCTGTTCTTCACCGGTTTCCTCGTGCGCTGGTCCCCCCTGGCCGTGCTCCTTTTCGCCGGCGTGGTGTTCGCCGTCTACTGGATGTTCACGCACACCCTGAGTTCGTTCTTGCCGGAGGAGGATAAAGGCGTGCTCTTCTGCAACGTGGAACTGCCGAGCGGCGCGTCTGTCGAACGCACGGACGCCGTCCTTCGCGACATCCGCGAGAAGCTCGCAGACATGAAGGGCATCCGTTCGGTCCTGGATGTGTCCGGCTTCAGCATGATGTCCGGTTCCGGTGAAAGCGTCGGCATCGCGATCGTGGCGCTGGACCACTGGGACAAGCGCAAAACGCCGGAGCTCCAGCTCGGCGCGCTCCAGGCTGAGATTCAGGGCCGTCTGGCATCCATCCCGGACGCCCGCATCACGGTGTTCTCCCCGCCCGCCATCATGGGCCTGGGCATGGTCAACGGTGTGAGCGCGCAGGTGTGCGGCATCGGCGACGTCGACCCGATTGAGCTTTCGGACGTGATGAAGGGGTACACCCGCGAGCTGATGATGGGCCATCGGGATATGATCGCGGTCGCCATGACGCCCTACAACGCCGACACGCCGCAGCTGTATCTTGACATCGATTTCGACAAGGCGCATATCCTCGGCGTTTCCCCGCTCAGCATCTACACGACGCTCCAGAGCAAACTCGCCTCCCTCTACATTAACGACTTCACCATGGTCAGCCGCAACTTCAAGGTGAAGATGCAGTCCTCCGCCGACTACCGATCCACCCTCGACGACATCCGCGAGATCCAGGTGGTCAACGACGTAGGCGAAATGGTCCCGCTGACCTCGTTCGGCACCCTGAAATACACCGTTGGCCCGCGCCAGATCTCCCGTTTCAACAAGATGACCAGCGCCGAACTGACCGTGAACGGTCTGCCCGGATCGAGCTCGCGCCTCATCATGGACGCGATGGAAAATGCGAACCTGCCGGAGCAGTACCACCTCGAATGGACCGCGCTGAGCTATCAGGAACGTCAGAACGAAGGCCAGATCGTCTACCTCATGGCGCTCGCCCTGATGTTCGCCTACCTCTTCCTCGTCGCCCAGTACGAAAGCTGGACGATCCCCGTGCCCGTGATGCTGACCGTCACGTTCGCCGTCTGCGGCGCGCTGATCGGCCTGAAGATCGCGAAGCTCGACCTCAGCATCTATGCCCAGCTCGGCATGGTCATGCTGATCGGTCTTTCCGCCAAAAACGCCATCCTCATGGTCGAATTCGCCAAGCAGGAGCGCGAACACGGCAAGAGCATCGTGGAATCCGCCCTGAGCGGCGCAAGCCTCCGTTACCGCGCCGTGCTGATGACCGCCTGGAGCTTCGTCTTCGGCGTGTTCCCGCTGGTCGTGGCGACGGGCGCAGGGGCCGGCAGCCGCCGCGCCATCGGCATCACCACGTTCTCCGGCATGATCCTGGCCACGCTGATCGGCATTATGTTCACCCCGGCCCTCTACGCGTTCTTCCAGTATGTCCGCGAGACCGGCAAAAAGATTCTGCACCTCGACCGCCCGAGAGATTAAGGAGACCCTATTATGAGCAAGAAACCTGAATCGAATCTTCTGTTTCCCGTGCCGGATTCCGGCGACATCGCGAGCGACGTGTGGCGCCTCATCCTGCGCAACAACGCCAAGATGCTGAACCTGCTCCTGCAGGAATGCCCGGACATCGCGCCCGGGCAGAAGATCACGTTCTCGCGCATCCGCGTGCTGACCTACCTCGCGCAGGCGCAGGGCGGTCTCGTGAGCATCCGCGACTTGGCGGAAGAGCTCGGAGTGACCTCAGGCGGCGTCTCCCAGATGGTCGACAGCCTTGTGAAGAGCGACATGGTCTGCCGGACCGCGTCGAAGGACGACCGCCGCGTCGTCTACCTCTCAATTTCTGAGTCCGCGAAGAAGCGCCTCGACGTCCTCTCCAGATTCCTGCACGACCGCGTGGCGAAGGCGATGGCGACCATCCCGGAACAGGACCGCGAGATCATGGCGCGTTCCCTCCGCACCCTCCTGAGAGCCTTCTACGAGGACGCTGACTGATCGTTCCTCTGTCTTTGATCTGAAGACGAAAAAGCCCTCCGAAGCCGTCAAGAATGGCCGGAGGGCTTTATCTTTTATGAAGCTAATGTCAAAGACGGATCATCATTCCGCCAGTTTGTGTTTCCATTTCTCCCGGAATGCGTCGCTCAGGTCCTGGTATTGGAAGATGATCTTCCAGTTCACCCGGTCGGCGAACTTCTCGATGAACGGTTCGCTGAGCGTCTGATACCGGGAGACAAGATCCCAGTCCATCGCGTCCTTGTGGTACTCGATGTATTCTTCGCAGTGGATGTGATATTTCGAGTCGATATACCAGAAATCGGTCGGTTCGACGGTCGCATCGTTTTCGTTCATATCTGATTACCTTTCGTTCGTTCACAATACTATACACGGGAAATGCGTCGCTGTCAAGCCGATCAGGAAAAAGAATCGAGCTGCCTGGGAAAAAACGGAACGCTGTGTCGGGGAGGGAGGGCAAGCCCTCCCCGTGGGCAGTGCGCGGCTTGCGCTCGCGCACATTTTATCCTGTCGTTTACGCGATAACGGTCCAGTCCATGTAATCGCCAGCGCCGACGATGAACCAGTCCTTCGCGTCGAGCTGGCCGATGGCAGTATAGTTGTCCAGATTGCCGTCGGCGATCATGACGACCGCGCCGTAGTCCTTGTGGAACAGGATCATGTCGTCCTTGCCGTCGCCTGCGAAATCGCCGATCGCGCGGACTTCCCAGCCGGACCAGTTCAGATTGCCCATGTCGACCGCGGAGCCGTCAAGGCCGATCGCGTAATACTTCACGCCGCCCAAATAGCTCATTACGACGGAATCGCGCCCGTCACCATTGAAGTCGCCGCAGCCGACCATCGTCCAGTTGGAATCGAAGCCCGCGCCGAGGGACGTCCATTCGCTGGTGCCGTCGGTCCACACGCCGAGCGCGCCGAGTCCCGCGCAATGCCACACGATAGAGTTTTTATCGGGGTTCCCGGTGAGGTTGCCGATCTTGTTCAGCCAGACGTTTCCCTCCTCGTTTTCGAGGAAATGGATGTTCACCCAGTTGTCGTCCGTGTCGACGCCGCCCTTATAATACCCGATGTACGCGCCCTTCACGCCATCCACCTCGACGCCGTTGCCGACGAACACCGAATCCGCGATCCCGTCGCCGTCCATGTCGTACGCGCCGAGCAACGTCCATTCGGCCGGATGCGGCGCATTCGAGCTGCGCCAGGTGTCCTTGCCGTTCATCCAGTATCCGGTCTGATTGTCTCCGCCGGTGTACTGGAACAGCACGTCGCTGACGCCGTTTCCGTCGACGTCGCTCCGTGTATTCGCGGCGGAGGAAGCTGGCGCGATGGACAGGCTCAGGATGCCGTCGCCGCCGAGGTTCAGCGTGTAGAGCGCGTCGCCGATCCGCGTGGACATGCCCGCTCGAAGTGTGCCGAGCGCGGTCCCGTCGGTCGCCGTGAGCGTAATCGCGGACTTGAAGCCGTCCGCGCCGTACGCCAGGTAGTAGAACCCAGGCGTCTGCGCCGCGCGGACCGTGAGGGTATAGGCAGTATCGCCCTGCACATAGCTCAATCCTTCGTACAGCGCGGCGCTTCCGGCGGTCAGCTTGGAAATGTCGAAGTCCAGTGTGCCATCGACCGTGATGTTCACGCCCTCGGCGAACACCGCCCAGCCGGTGAGCTTCCCGCCCGCCTCGACCGTGAGCGTCCCGCCCTCGGCCACCTGCAGGTTCCACGCCGAAGCGCCTGCCCCGACCGTGAGCGACTTCCGCACGGCGGAATCGTGCACCGCGCCGGTCATCACCAGGACGTCGGCGTCGATCCCGTCGGCAAACACGAACGTGCCGCCAGTGATCGCGACCGTGGCGTCGGAGCCCGCCGCGACCAGCGCCTTGCCGATCTCCGCGAACGCATCGTACCCGATGACCGCCGTGCCGCCGGGAATCTCCACGACCGTGTCCTCCGGCATCTTCTTCCAGGCGGAGTTCAGGTAGACGACGGACGGCTGCACGTACTCCGCGACCGTGAGTGTCAGGGCGTTGTCCTGATGCTTCAGCGTGTAGGTCTTTCCGTTGGCGATCAGCTTGCCGCCCGTGCTCACGCTGCCGACCTGGACGCCGTCCACGGAGATCGCAATGCTGTCCTTGAAATCCGGCAGGCCGGTCACCAGCAGATACTCGCCGTATTCCTGCGTGCCGGAGACATTGGCGATATAAGCGAGTCCGCCCGCGGTCAGTCCTTCCGGGAAGAGCGTGGAGCCGAACTGGAAGAGGGCACGCCCGCCGATTTCGGCCCTGTAGACGTCGAAGACCATCACCGACCCGGGGTTCGTGTTATTGCGGAATGTCAATTTGAAATCCACGCCGTCTTCGACCGTCCAGAAGCCGGATATCGTACTGCCGTACGAGATCGACACATAGGAGCCCTTTTCGGCGGTCAGGGAATCGATCTTACAGGCATATACACTGAAACTCCCTTTCGCGGAAACCGTGATGTTCCTCGCCTCCGAATCCGAGACGAGAGAGAGACTTCCGTTTTCCATGATCACGGTATGGTGAACATAGACCGGATACTCCGGGCGGAACTGGTTCGCAATCATCGACAGGCCGTCAGCGAACGAATAGGTCCCTCCGTAGATACGGATTTCTTTGAGCCCCTGGGACGCGGCGAGGGCGTCTTCTTCCTTCCAGAACGCATCGACGCCGATGGTCGCCGTTTCCGTGGGGCCGCCGTTCCATATGGTCACGGTCGTCCCTTCCTCCAGACCTTCCCAGGAGGAACTCAGATAAATCGGCTTTGTGTATTTGAAATCGACGACCAGGTTGTTCTTGCCGCTTTCCTCATCCGCCTCCAGCGTCAGAGTGAAAAGCAGGTCGCTCAGCAGGACGCTGTTTCCTACGGTGAGGTACCCCATCGACCCGTCCATGCGGACGGTGATCGTCCCGTCGAACTCATCCACCCCTTTGGCCAGGACATAGGGCGGTTTTTTCGCATCCCGGTCGGTGATATCCCGATACCGAGCGATGTTCAGTTTATATTCCGGCGTTCCCTTGATATACGAGAAGCCGTCGAACGTCTTTCCCAGTCTGAATTCCAGGACGCCGTCGACCGTAATATCGGAATTCTCGGTGACCGTTCCCCCGCCGCTGAAGGTCCCGCCGCTCACGACCGTGATCTCCAGTCCGTCCAGCGAGCAATTGTAGCCGTCGAAATATCCCTTCACGACAATGTTCTGCGCGCTTTCGAGCTTGCCCAGCACCTTCATGTATCCTTCGACGACAATATCTTTCAGGACGGTTCCTTCGAACGCATTGAAGGTAGCCCCTTTCTTCACCGTCGTGTTTTCGAGCATTCCATAGCGGAGTCTGACGAATTCATGAAGGCCGCCCGGAACGGAAAACGTCCCGCCCATGAGATCGACCATGCCGATCAGATCATCCGCTGTCGCAAATTCCGCATCTTCCACTGTGGAAAAAGCGTTGTAGCCGATGGTGTACCCGTCCGCTAGGACCGTCCCGTCCTCCAGCCCGGCCCAGGCGGGATTGACGTAGGCAAACGAAACGGAATTCCTCCTGATGAGCTGGAGAGTGGAATCCTCGGACAAGGTCAGGCCATAGCCGTTGGACATCTGGTCGAGGGCCGTGATCGTCGCGGTTTTGACCCCGTGTCTGTAGATCTCGACGCCGTTGAATTCCGTCATGTTGGAGACCAGCGAGTAGATGCCGTTGGAGAGCCCGCCGCCAATCTCCACGCGGAGCATCGGGCTGTACGGCAGGATGGAGGCGTCGACGAACGCCGGACCGTCGGCCCCGGTCCCGGTCAGGTCCAGGCAGAGGTTCCCCTGGATCGTGATAAAGGCGTCGGGATTGAGGAACTCGGGCGAGGAGATGGTCAGGGTGGCGCCCTCGTTCACGGTCAGCAGGCTGCCCGCGGACACGGTGATGTCCTTCGCCTTCGCGCCCTCGTTCAGGATCAGCGTGCCGTATCCGGATACCGTGAAACCGGCGATCGTGGCGTCCAGGACCTGCACGTTCCGCGTGATGGAGCCGCCGTCCTCGAACGAACCGCTGACGACCGTGACGGTGCCGCTTTCGGACACATAGTCCGAGATGCCCTTGAGGTCGGAGAAGGCGTTGAACCCGATGATCGCATTCCCTCCGTCCGGGATATACACAATGGTCCCGAAAGCCAGGTCCGCCCAGTCGGAATTGACGTAGACGTACGGGGATTTTTCCGAGTCCTTTCCCCGGACGGTCAGGCTGAGTTCCGCCGGACCCGAGAGGTTCAGCGTGTATTTGTTTTTCCCGATGACGATACTTTCGCCGGCCGATATCGTGCCGAGTTCCGTGCCTGCGGCGCTGACGATGGTGAAGACGGCGTCCTCGAAGCCCGTGATCCCGGAGGCGAGCTTGTACACGCCGAAGTCCTGCGTGGCGGAGACCGTGATGACGAGTTGCGCCGTCGTGCCGGTGAAGGACACAAGCGCATTATTTTCCGAACGGAAGAGCGCGTCCTTGCCGATGGTCGCCCCGGAAATGTCGAAATTCCAGACGCCGTCGATCACGAGGTCCGACACCTCTCCGAATTTCAGGGAACCTGTGAGCGTGGCGCCGCTCCCGATCGTGATCGCGCCGTCGAGCCCGGCGTTGTCCGCGCCGCGCACGACCGCCCCTTCGTTAGCCGTGAGATTCTTCGTC